>NZ_CP020373.1:4437500-4808629 GCF_003957745.1 Shewanella khirikhana
TAGCGAGGTTAAGCGAATAGCGGAGCCGTAGGGAAACCGAGTGTTAACTGCGCGTTTAGTTGCAAGGCGTAGACCCGAAACCCGGTGATCTAGCCATGGGCAGGTTGAAGGTTGAGTAACATCAACTGGAGGACCGAACCGACTAATGTTGAAAAATTAGCGGATGACTTGTGGCTGGGGGTGAAAGGCCAATCAAACCGGGAGATATCTGGTTCTCCTCGAAAGCTATTTAGGTAGCGCCTCGGACGAACACCTTTGGGGGTAGAGCACTGTTAAGGCTAGGGGGTCATCCCGACTTACCAACCCTTTGCAAACTCCGAATACCAAAGAGTGCTATCCGGGAGACAGACGGCGGGTGCTAACGTCCGTCGTCAAAAGGGAAACAACCCAGACCGTCAGCTAAGGTCCCAAAGTAATTGCTAAGTGGGAAACGATGTGGGAAGGCTTAGACAGCTAGGATGTTGGCTTAGAAGCAGCCATCATTTAAAGAAAGCGTAATAGCTCACTAGTCGAGTCGGCCTGCGCGGAAGATGTAACGGGGCTAAGCAATTCACCGAAGCTACGGGTGTACACGATAACGTGTACGCGGTAGAGGAGCGTTCTGTAAGCCGTTGAAGGTGAAGGGGTAACCCACACTGGAGGTATCAGAAGTGCGAATGCTGACATGAGTAACGATAAAGGGGGTGAAAAACCCCCTCGCCGAAAGACCAAGGGTTCCTGTCCAACGTTAATCGGGGCAGGGTGAGTCGACCCCTAAGGCGAGGCCGAAAGGCGTAGTCGATGGGAAACGGGTTAATATTCCCGTACTTCTGCTAACTGCGATGGAGAGACGGAGAAGGCTAGGCCAGCACGGCGTTGGTTGTCCGTGTTTAAGGTGGTAGGTAGTGTGCTTAGGCAAATCCGGGCACATATATACCGAGAGCTGATGACGAGGTGCTACGGCACTGAAGTGGTTGATGCCATGCTTCCAGGAAAATCTTCTAAGCTTCAGGTTAGCAGGAATCGTACCCCAAACCGACACAGGTGGTCGGGTAGAGAATACCAAGGCGCTTGAGAGAACTCGGCTGAAGGAACTAGGCAAAATGGTACCGTAACTTCGGGAGAAGGTACGCTGCTGGCGGTGATGGGACTTGCTCCTTAAGCTGCTGGCAGTCGCAGATACCAGGTGGCTGCAACTGTTTATCAAAAACACAGCACTGTGCAAACTCGCAAGAGGAAGTATACGGTGTGACGCCTGCCCGGTGCCGGAAGGTTAATTGATTGGGTTATCGCAAGAGAAGCTCATGATCGAAGCCCCGGTAAACGGCGGCCGTAACTATAACGGTCCTAAGGTAGCGAAATTCCTTGTCGGGTAAGTTCCGACCTGCACGAATGGCGTAATGATGGCCACGCTGTCTCCAGCCGAGACTCAGTGAAGTTGAAATTGCGGTGAAGATGCCGTATACCCGCGGCTAGACGGAAAGACCCCGTGAACCTTTACTATAGCTTGGCACTGAACATTGACCCTACATGTGTAGGATAGGTGGGAGACTTTGAAGCGGGAACGCCAGTTCTCGTGGAGTCAATCTTGAAATACCACCCTTGTAGTGTTGGTGTTCTAACCTCGGTCCATGAATCTGGACTAGGGACAGTGCCTGGTGGGTAGTTTGACTGGGGCGGTCTCCTCCCAAAGAGTAACGGAGGAGCACGAAGGTTGGCTAAACACGGTCGGACATCGTGTGGTTAGTGTAATGGCACAAGCCAGCTTAACTGCGAGACAGACACGTCGAGCAGGTACGAAAGTAGGTCATAGTGATCCGGTGGTTCTGTATGGAAGGGCCATCGCTCAACGGATAAAAGGTACTCCGGGGATAACAGGCTGATACCGCCCAAGAGTTCATATCGACGGCGGTGTTTGGCACCTCGATGTCGGCTCATCACATCCTGGGGCTGAAGTCGGTCCCAAGGGTATGGCTGTTCGCCATTTAAAGTGGTACGCGAGCTGGGTTCAGAACGTCGTGAGACAGTTCGGTCCCTATCTGCCGTGGGCGTTGGAAGATTGAGGGGGGTTGCTCCTAGTACGAGAGGACCGGAGTGAACGAACCGCTGGTGTTCGGGTTGTCATGCCAATGGCATTGCCCGGTAGCTACGTTCGGAATCGATAACCGCTGAAAGCATCTAAGCGGGAAGCGAGCCCCAAGATGAGTCTTCCCTTGGACCTTGAGTCCACTGAAGAGCCGTCCGAGACCAGGACGTTGATAGGCAGGGTGTGTAAGCGTTGTGAGGCGTTGAGCTAACCTGTACTAATGACTCGTGCGGCTTAACCATACAACCCAGATGGGTTTCAGATGGTGTAGATAGTCTTGAAGAAACCAGACTTGATTGAAGTGATAACTCAATAGCACAGAATACCGGTCGCTTAGCTCAGCCGGGAGAGCACCTCCCTTACAAGGAGGGGGTCACTGGTTCGATCCCAGTAGCGACCACCATATTTACTGCAAAGCAGCTTTCCGAATTGCATGTTCTTGCCAAAAAGCGAGGGCATAACGAATTTGCTTGGTGACAATAGCGCTCTGGTCCCACCTGATCCCATTCCGAACTCAGTAGTGAAACGGAGCAGCGCCGATGGTAGTGTGGGGTCTCCCCATGTGAGAGTAGGTCATTGCCAAGCACCTAATTTGGGCCTAGCCCAAAGGAGCGGTAGTTCAGTTGGTTAGAATACCGGCCTGTCACGCCGGGGGTCGCGGGTTCGAGTCCCGTCCGCTCCGCCAACTTAAAGACGAAAGCCTCTGCAGTAATGCAGAGGCTTTTTTCGTTCCACAGCATTTGCACTTGGTAACATGTGCACTTGGTGTTGTGGCGTTGCGGATAAATCCGCCCCTGCTACGCTAAAGCTTCGCGCTCGTAGCCTTGTGGCTGTGCCACACTCGCCCACAAACTTAAGTGAAAAGCCTCATCTTCGGATGGGGCTTTTTGCGTTTTGTTTCCTGCGACGGAGCCCTGCGGCCTCCAGGTCGCGGCACTGGCCGTGCGCAACTAGGCGTCCCCGATGACTCCCGTCCGCTCCGCCAACATATATGAAGCCTCCACTGGGCGTGCCCGACATAAATGACGGGGCTTTTTCGTTATGTGTCTCCAGTCCTCCACTCATAAATTGAAGTTTCGTCGTGCTTTGTGGATTGCGGGGGATAAATGAAAATGCGGAGGCTTATTCACAATAGATCCCAGGACAAACTGGATGTGGATTTCTGGCTGATGAACTGCCCTGACTTGGGAATATTGAAGCCTGGAGCAGTCATACAGCAGCTTTGCAACTAAAAGAGCAATTAAACTTATATCTCCAGTGTCAGATTATTCAGTGCCCCGGCTATTTTTTGCCTGTTGTTATTGCAGTTTTGTCCTATTTCTCGACTCGAAAATCTGCTCGCCAACTTCTATCTACATATAGCTAAGGTGCTCCAATTTTGTGACCTGACTGAACAGGACGATAGAGTTGATGAATTCAATCACTATAGGTGTTCTTGTGAAGCAGATATCCAAAGTATGTTCACGGTAGAAATAGGGATTGGATTGCCGAATATTTACTCTGGCTTGCTCTTCAGGCAAAAGCATAAATATGAAGGCTATCGGCAGAATGTGCCTTGAGAGTCCATTTAGTTGCTTTTATGTTGCCTGGATGATCGCGTTAATTAACTAAGTGACAGAAAAATAAACGATATTGTCGGGTATAATATTTCGGCATTTTTCTATCGTCACACGTGTTTTCTGTGGATAAGTTGTGGGTTTGGTGTGCTTAATAAGTGGTTATCTCGGAATATCAAAAAAGATCGAAAAAAGATGGAAAAAGCCCTTGCGCAAAAGTTTGGTGCCCCTATAATGCGCATCCACTGACACGGCAAGCGGCGCTAAGCGTAGCGGGTTGTGAAGGGAGTTGAGATGAGCGAAAGCGAGTTTCAACGGCGCGAAAAGAAAGTTTGCAAAAACTGCTTGACGCGAAATCAGGAAAGCGTAGAATACGCAGCCCTGACCCGGTGAGCCAAGCGCGACCGGATGTTCTTTAAAAATCAGATAAGACAAGCAAATCTGTGTGGATACTCGCAGGTTGATGAAGTCGACAAAACGATTTTATCAATGAAAGAGTTTTCATGCAGAAGCATGACAGCAGAAATTCATTGAGACCAAAACTTTAATTGAAGAGTTTGATCATGGCTCAGATTGAACGCTGGCGGCAGGCCTAACACATGCAAGTCGAGCGGCAGCGGGAAGATAGCTTGCTATCTTCGCCGGCGAGCGGCGGACGGGTGAGTAATACCTGGGGATCTGCCCAATCGAGGGGGATAACAGTTGGAAACGACTGCTAATACCGCATACGCCCTACGGGGGAAAGGAGGGGACCTTCGGGCCTTCCGCGATTGGATGAACCCAGGCGGGATTAGCTAGTAGGTGAGGTAATGGCTCACCTAGGCGACGATCCCTAGCTGTTCTGAGAGGATGGACAGCCACACTGGAACTGAGACACGGTCCAGACTCCTACGGGAGGCAGCAGTGGGGAATATTGGACAATGGGGGAAACCCTGATCCAGCCATGCCGCGTGTGTGAAGAAGGCCTTCGGGTTGTAAAGCACTTTCAGTGGGGAGGAAAGGTTGATGGTTAATACCTATCAGCTGTGACGTTACCCACAGAAGAAGCACCGGCTAACTCCGTGCCAGCAGCCGCGGTAATACGGAGGGTGCAAGCGTTAATCGGAATTACTGGGCGTAAAGCGTGCGCAGGCGGTCTGTTAAGCGAGATGTGAAAGCCCCGGGCTCAACCTGGGAACTGCATTTCGAACTGGCAGACTAGAGTCTTGTAGAGGGGGGTAGAATTCCAGGTGTAGCGGTGAAATGCGTAGAGATCTGGAGGAATACCGGTGGCGAAGGCGGCCCCCTGGACAAAGACTGACGCTCAGGCACGAAAGCGTGGGGAGCAAACAGGATTAGATACCCTGGTAGTCCACGCCGTAAACGATGTCTACTCGGAGTTTGGTGTCTTGAACACTGGGCTCTCAAGCTAACGCATTAAGTAGACCGCCTGGGGAGTACGGCCGCAAGGTTAAAACTCAAATGAATTGACGGGGGCCCGCACAAGCGGTGGAGCATGTGGTTTAATTCGATGCAACGCGAAGAACCTTACCTACTCTTGACATCCAGAGAACTTTCCAGAGATGGATTGGTGCCTTCGGGAACTCTGAGACAGGTGCTGCATGGCTGTCGTCAGCTCGTGTTGTGAAATGTTGGGTTAAGTCCCGCAACGAGCGCAACCCTTATCCTTACTTGCCAGCGGGTAATGCCGGGAACTTTAGGGAGACTGCCGGTGATAAACCGGAGGAAGGTGGGGACGACGTCAAGTCATCATGGCCCTTACGAGTAGGGCTACACACGTGCTACAATGGTCGGTACAGAGGGTTGCGAAGCCGCGAGGTGGAGCTAATCTCATAAAGCCGGTCGTAGTCCGGATTGGAGTCTGCAACTCGACTCCATGAAGTCGGAATCGCTAGTAATCGTGGATCAGAATGCCACGGTGAATACGTTCCCGGGCCTTGTACACACCGCCCGTCACACCATGGGAGTGGGCTGCACCAGAAGTAGATAGCTTAACCTTCGGGAGGGCGTTTACCACGGTGTGGTTCATGACTGGGGTGAAGTCGTAACAAGGTAGCCCTAGGGGAACCTGGGGCTGGATCACCTCCTTACCTAAGCGACACATTATCCTGCTGAGTGTTCACACAGATAGGTTTGTCTTAGAACCTGATATTGCCGTAAGGCGATATGCTCTTTAACAATTTGGAAAGCTGATAGTAGAAATCAAACTGACTCTTCGGAGTTGGATTGATGAATACAAAAATTGAGTTCTCAAACACTTCAATCAAGTGTTTTGGAAATTCTTCAAGGCGAGTTCAGTAAAATGAACTATCGAAAACCAGCTGGTTGCAATACAGCGCGGTGAGGAAACTCATCCGGGTTGTATGGTTAAGCGACTAAGCGTATACGGTGGATGCCTTGGCAGTCAGAGGCGATGAAGGACGTAGTAACTTGCGAAAAGCGTTGGTGAGGTAGTAACAACCGTTATAGCCAGCGATGTCCGAATGGGGAAACCCGGCACCATAAGGTGTCATCACTAAGTGAATACATAGCTTAGTGAGGCGAACGAGGGGAACTGAAACATCTAAGTACCCTCAGGAAAAGAAATCAACCGAGATTCCCTCAGTAGCGGCGAGCGAACGGGGATTAGCCCTTAAGTCTTCGGGGTGTTAGTGGAATGCGTTGGAAAGCGCAACGGTACAGGGTGACAGTCCCGTACACGACAACTAACCGATGATGAAATCGAGTAAGGCGGCACACGTGATATGTTGTCTGAACATGGGGGGACCATCCTCCAAGGCTAAATACTCCTGACTGACCGATAGTGAACCAGTACCGTGAGGGAAAGGCGAAAAGAACCCCTGTGAGGGGAGTGAAATAGAACCTGAAACCGTATACGTACAAGCAGTGGGAGCGGTTCTTGAGACCGTGACTGCGTACCTTTTGTATAATGGGTCAGCGACTTACGTTTTGTAGCGAGGTTAAGCGAATAGCGGAGCCGTAGGGAAACCGAGTGTTAACTGCGCGTTTAGTTGCAAGGCGTAGACCCGAAACCCGGTGATCTAGCCATGGGCAGGTTGAAGGTTGAGTAACATCAACTGGAGGACCGAACCGACTAATGTTGAAAAATTAGCGGATGACTTGTGGCTGGGGGTGAAAGGCCAATCAAACCGGGAGATATCTGGTTCTCCTCGAAAGCTATTTAGGTAGCGCCTCGGACGAACACCTTTGGGGGTAGAGCACTGTTAAGGCTAGGGGGTCATCCCGACTTACCAACCCTTTGCAAACTCCGAATACCAAAGAGTGCTATCCGGGAGACAGACGGCGGGTGCTAACGTCCGTCGTCAAAAGGGAAACAACCCAGACCGTCAGCTAAGGTCCCAAAGTAATTGCTAAGTGGGAAACGATGTGGGAAGGCTTAGACAGCTAGGATGTTGGCTTAGAAGCAGCCATCATTTAAAGAAAGCGTAATAGCTCACTAGTCGAGTCGGCCTGCGCGGAAGATGTAACGGGGCTAAGCAATTCACCGAAGCTACGGGTGTACACGATAACGTGTACGCGGTAGAGGAGCGTTCTGTAAGCCGTTGAAGGTGAAGGGGTAACCCACACTGGAGGTATCAGAAGTGCGAATGCTGACATGAGTAACGATAAAGGGGGTGAAAAACCCCCTCGCCGAAAGACCAAGGGTTCCTGTCCAACGTTAATCGGGGCAGGGTGAGTCGACCCCTAAGGCGAGGCCGAAAGGCGTAGTCGATGGGAAACGGGTTAATATTCCCGTACTTCTGCTAACTGCGATGGAGAGACGGAGAAGGCTAGGCCAGCACGGCGTTGGTTGTCCGTGTTTAAGGTGGTAGGTAGTGTGCTTAGGCAAATCCGGGCACATATATACCGAGAGCTGATGACGAGGTGCTACGGCACTGAAGTGGTTGATGCCATGCTTCCAGGAAAATCTTCTAAGCTTCAGGTTAGCAGGAATCGTACCCCAAACCGACACAGGTGGTCGGGTAGAGAATACCAAGGCGCTTGAGAGAACTCGGCTGAAGGAACTAGGCAAAATGGTACCGTAACTTCGGGAGAAGGTACGCTGCTGGCGGTGATGGGACTTGCTCCTTAAGCTGCTGGCAGTCGCAGATACCAGGTGGCTGCAACTGTTTATCAAAAACACAGCACTGTGCAAACTCGCAAGAGGAAGTATACGGTGTGACGCCTGCCCGGTGCCGGAAGGTTAATTGATTGGGTTATCGCAAGAGAAGCTCATGATCGAAGCCCCGGTAAACGGCGGCCGTAACTATAACGGTCCTAAGGTAGCGAAATTCCTTGTCGGGTAAGTTCCGACCTGCACGAATGGCGTAATGATGGCCACGCTGTCTCCAGCCGAGACTCAGTGAAGTTGAAATTGCGGTGAAGATGCCGTATACCCGCGGCTAGACGGAAAGACCCCGTGAACCTTTACTATAGCTTGGCACTGAACATTGACCCTACATGTGTAGGATAGGTGGGAGACTTTGAAGCGGGAACGCCAGTTCTCGTGGAGTCAATCTTGAAATACCACCCTTGTAGTGTTGGTGTTCTAACCTCGGTCCATGAATCTGGACTAGGGACAGTGCCTGGTGGGTAGTTTGACTGGGGCGGTCTCCTCCCAAAGAGTAACGGAGGAGCACGAAGGTTGGCTAAACACGGTCGGACATCGTGTGGTTAGTGTAATGGCACAAGCCAGCTTAACTGCGAGACAGACACGTCGAGCAGGTACGAAAGTAGGTCATAGTGATCCGGTGGTTCTGTATGGAAGGGCCATCGCTCAACGGATAAAAGGTACTCCGGGGATAACAGGCTGATACCGCCCAAGAGTTCATATCGACGGCGGTGTTTGGCACCTCGATGTCGGCTCATCACATCCTGGGGCTGAAGTCGGTCCCAAGGGTATGGCTGTTCGCCATTTAAAGTGGTACGCGAGCTGGGTTCAGAACGTCGTGAGACAGTTCGGTCCCTATCTGCCGTGGGCGTTGGAAGATTGAGGGGGGTTGCTCCTAGTACGAGAGGACCGGAGTGAACGAACCGCTGGTGTTCGGGTTGTCATGCCAATGGCATTGCCCGGTAGCTACGTTCGGAATCGATAACCGCTGAAAGCATCTAAGCGGGAAGCGAGCCCCAAGATGAGTCTTCCCTTGGACCTTGAGTCCACTGAAGAGCCGTCCGAGACCAGGACGTTGATAGGCAGGGTGTGTAAGCGTTGTGAGGCGTTGAGCTAACCTGTACTAATGACTCGTGCGGCTTAACCATACAACCCAGATGGGTTTCAGATGGTAATAGATAGTCTTGAAGAAACCAGACTTGATTGAAGTGATAACTCAGGCTCGATAGAGCATCAGCTTTCCGAATTGCATGTTCTTGCCCAAAGGCGGGGACATAATGAATTTGTCTGGTGACAATAGCGCTCTGGTCCCACCTGATCCCATTCCGAACTCAGTAGTGAAACGGAGCAGCGCCGATGGTAGTGTGGGGTCTCCCCATGTGAGAGTAGGTCATTGCCAGACGCCTAATAAGTGAAGAGGCCACCCAGACGGGTGGCCTTTTTGCGTTTCTGTGCTTTCAAATTTTCCCATTTCTTATTCGTTTTACCATCGGCATTGCCGTTAACGGCCATTTAATACTTAAGATGCACAGCAGGCTATTGCTATGACTTAAGGGCTTCCCTACCTTATAGCCAACTTATATCGAAGGAGCAGGCATGAAGCTTGAGATGATTTGCACCGGTGAAGAGGTGCTTGCAGGACAGATAGTGGATACCAATGCCGCCTGGTTTGCCAACCTGATGATGGAAAACGGTATAGAAGTGCAGCGGCGGGTGACTGTAGGGGACCGGCTTGAGGATCTGGTGGCGGTGTTTCAAGAGCGAAGCCTGCACGCCGACGTGATATTGGTCAATGGTGGCTTGGGCCCGACTTCTGATGATATGTCCGCCGAAGCTATGGCCAAAGCCAAGGGAGAATCCCTGGTAGAGAACGCTGAGTGGGCCGAGCGCCTGCACGACTGGTTTACCCGCCATGGCCGTGAAATGCCAAAGAGCAATATCAAGCAGGCCTGGTTGCCAGAATCAGCCGTGATGGTGGATAACCCGGTCGGCACGGCCTGTGGCTTCAGGGTAAAACTCAACCGCGCCTGGCTGTTCTTCACCCCCGGAGTGCCGTTTGAGTTTAAGCAGATGGTGGAAGAGCAATTCCTGCTCTTTGTGAAACAAACCTTTGATGCGGGTAGTCAGGTAGCACTGCGTAAGCTGCTGACCTTGGGGCGCGGTGAGTCATCGCTGGCGGATGAACTTGAAACCATGGTTTTGCCTGAGGGTATCACGCTCGGTTATCGCTCCTTTATGCCTTATATCGAGATCAAGGTGTTTGCCCGTGGCGGCGATGCTATTAAGGCGCTTGAGGCGGTAACCGATGAAATCGCTGAGCGACTTGGCAATGTGGTGGTGGCCGAGAACCGTACCTCACTGGAGGAGGAGATCCACGCCAGACTGCACAATTCCGGCATGAGCCTCAGTGTGGCTGAGTCATGCACCGGCGGGCTTATCACCAGTCAGTTGGTTGGTTTCCCCGGCAGCTCCTCCTATTTGCATCAGGGGCTGGTGACCTACAGCAATGAGTCCAAGGTCAGAGTGCTTGGGGTGTCGCCGCAGACGCTGGACGACTATGGCGCCGTGTCTATTCAAACCGTTGAAGAGATGGCCAGGGGCGCCCGAGCTATTCTGGACAGCGACTTTGCACTGGCCACCAGTGGCATTGCAGGCCCTGATGGCGGGACAGAGGAAAAGCCGGTTGGTACTGTGGCGATTGCTCTTGCGACCAAGGGCGGTGTGTACAGTCAGATGGTGAAGTTACCGCGCCGCTCCCGTGACATGGTGCGTAAAGTGAGTGCAGCCGTGGCTTATGACATGCTGCGCCGTGAGCTCAATGGTGAGGCGGTGATTGTGGACTACAGCTCCATCAGCCGCTATCCCAAGTAATTAGCTTATCCAGATGAAAAAACGCGGCTCCAGGGCCGCGTTTTTATTTGTGCTAAGTCCAGTTCTCAGGGCGTGAATTCCAGCACCAGCTTGCCGGGTTTCACTGTGATCCGCTCGGTCATTTCGGCCAGTTTGGCCTGAGCCGTATCGTCGGTGTCCAGTACATACACAGGTTGGCTTTCGAGGAAGCTTCTCACCACCCGCATCAGCTCAGGGGCCAAATCCTGCAATAAGCGCTTAAGCTCCGCTGGATTGGCACTCACATCCACCAGTTGCAAGTCCCTCAGGTACACCCCGTGGGCCTGTTTGTCGTACCAGGGCTTGGCCTCGAAAGTGGTGGTGAGGGTTGCCCGCAGCGGAATAAGCGGCGTCTTCACTTCGGCCAGACTGGTTGCCGTGACCGCCATGGTATCCGCCTTGTGGCCAAGCTTTACCTCTATCTGATTGACCGACACCCGGGCCCCCAGCGGCCCAGAGTTGTCTTTTACCTCAAGGCCAATCTCCTTATTGAGATAGGATGCCATTTCCCGCTCTGTGATGCTGTACTGGCTAACGCAGCCAGACAGCAACAGCAGCGCCGACACCGCCAGCAGCCGGATCATCCGGTGTTCCTCATGCCTGCTGCCACACCCGCAATGGTGAGCATCAGCGCCAGTTGTACAGATTCCGATGGCGTTTGTTCACGGCGGGTACGGCCAAGAAGTTCTGCCTGCAGGAAGTTCAGCGGGTCTATATAAGGATTTCTGAGCCTTACTGACTCACGGTTCCACGGCGTGTGGGCCATCAGGCTGTCTTCACCGGTAAGCGTCAGCACGGCATCGATGCCGAGGGCCAGACGTTCACGCAGGGTAACCCCCAGGTGATGCAGCGGTTCAGGCACCAGACACTGCTCGTAGTAACGGGCCAGATTTGGCTCGGCCTTGCTGTACACCATCTCCAGCATGGAAATGCGGGTATTGAAGAAGGGCCAGTCCTGCTCCATTTCCCGCAGCAGCCCAAGCTCGCCACGGTCTGCTGCGGCTTTCAGCGCTTCGCCGGCACCGAGCCAGGCGGGCAGCATCAGGCGGTTTTGCGACCAGGCGAAAATCCACGGGATAGCACGCAGACTCTCGATACCTCCATCGATCCGGCGCTTGGCCGGACGACTGCCAAGTGGCAGCTTGCCCAGCTCCACCTCTGGAGTGGCGGCGCGGAAGTAAGGCACGAAGTCGGGCTCCTGACGCACTATGCCGCGATAGGCTTCAACCGATTCATCGGCGATGCGCTGCATGGCGCTGCGCCACTCAGGCTTGGGCTCGGGTGGTGGCAGCAGTGTCGCTTCCAGTACTGCCGAGGTGTAGAGCGCCAGTGACTGTACCGCAAGCTTTGGCAGACCGAACTTAAAGCGGATCATCTCGCCTTGCTCGGTTACCCGAATGCGACCATCGACGCTGCCGGGTGGCTGCGACAAAATCGCCTTGTGGGCAGGACCACCGCCACGGCCGATGGTGCCGCCGCGGCCGTGGAACAGCGTCAGCTTCACGCCCGCGTTCTTGCACACCTTCACCAGTTGTTCCTGGGCGCGATACTGAGCCCAGGCTGCGGCCATTACCCCGGCATCCTTGGCGGAGTCGGAGTAACCAATCATTACTTCCTGCATGCCCTTGGTGTAACCGCGGTACCAGTCGATATCCAAAAGCGCCGTGATACAGTCGGCGGCATTGTTCAAATCGTCGAGGGTCTCGAACAGGGGTACTACCCGGATGGGATAGCGGCAGCCGGATTCTTTCAAAAGCAGCAGCACCGCCAGTACATCCGATGGCAGGCTCGCCATGGAGATCACGTAAGAGCCCAGCGCCTGCTGCGGCTGAGTGCCGACCAGACGGCAAGTGGCCAGTACTTCGGCAACTTCCTCCGATGGCTGCCAGTTGGCAGGGATCAGCGGCCTGCGACCGCTGAGCTCTTTCAGCAGGAACGCCTGCTTCTCGGCCTCGCTCCAGTGGGCGTAGTCACCCAAGCCAAGATAACGGGTCAGCTCGGCAATGGCGGCTTCGTGGCGGCCGGCGTCCTGGCGAATATCAAGCCGCAGCATATGGATGCCGAAGCAGGCCAGACGGCGCAGCATGTCCAGCAGACGGCCATTGGCAATCAGGCGCATGCCCGAGTCACACAGGCTTTGGTACAGCAGTTTCAGCGGCTGTTCCAGATCCTGTTGTTCCCAAATGATTTGCTCGCGTACCACCTCGGGGTTGTGACCTTCGAGGCGGGCGTTGAGATAGTCGATGGTGTTTCGCAGTTTGCTGCGCAGGCAGCGCAGTACGTCACGATATGGCTCGCAGGAGTTGTTGCTGTAGGCCTTGAGCTCGGCGTTGGCTTCTTCCATCGATAGCTCGTTCACCAGCTCGACCACGTCCTTCAGATACAGGCGTGCGGCGGTGTGGCGGTTACGGTCCAGTACCTCGGCGGTCACTTTGGCGGTCACAAACGGGTTGCCATCGCGATCGCCGCCCATCCAGCTGGAGAAGCGTACCGGCGCCATGTCGGTGGGAATTTGCGAGCCGGTGACTTCTTCAACCTGATCGTTCAGTTGGCGCAGGAAGTCAGGTACCGCATGCCAGAGCGAGCTTTCTATGGTGGAGAGTCCCCAGCGGGCTTCATCAACCGGGGTGGGCCGTTCACGACGAATTTCGTTGGTGTGCCAGATCTGGGCAATCAGCTGACGCAGTCTCAGCATGCCGTTTTTGTGCTCGCGCTCGGTGAGCTGCGGATTTTCCAGATCCTGCAGGCAATCCACAATGGCGGAATATTTCTGAATAAGGGTGCGGCGGGAGATCTCGGTTGGGTGCGCAGTCAGCACCAGATCTATGTCCAGTGTTTTTAAGGTGGCCAGCATCTGCTTTTCATCAACCTTGCCACCCAGCATACGGCCCAGCAGCTGCTCAACCGGGTCGGGTACACACACCAGCTCATCGCAATTGCGGCTGATGGTATGGAATTGTTCGGCAATATTGGCCAGGTTCAGAAACTGGTTAAAGGCTTTAACGAAAGGCACCAGTTCTTCATCGGGCAGTTGACCGAGCAGGGCCAGCATTTTTTCCCTCGCCTGGTCATCGCCGCTGCGGCTGTCTTTGGCGAGCAGTCGGATTTGCTCGACTTTTTCCAGAAACGCCTCGCCCAGGTGATCCTTCATAGTGTCACCCAGGATTTGCCCCATCATGCCCACGTTGGCCCTCAGCTGGGCATACATGTCTGTCACTTTCTCGGTACCCTTTACGTCTGTCATGGTATCTCCATTCACGGGGTTACAGATCTCAGCCAAAGCCGTTCAAGCACAATAAACAGCCCTGCGTTCGGGGTCAACTGACCAAGGTCAATTGGTCAGTCCAATTGTGGTATTTCAGAGGTCGGTTTGTGATTTATTGAATGCAGGCCTTGTAAATCAACTGTTTTAATAATTCCACCGTGGGTTTTAGTTGATCCATTGCTAAATATTCATCGGGCTGATGGGCCTGATTGATGCTGCCGGGACCCAATACCAGGGTTTGGCAACCCAGTTTGTTGATGTAGGGGGCTTCGGTGGCGTAGTTCACCACTTCGGCCTGCTGGCCGCTGAGGCTCTCGACCAGCTTGGTCCAGCCGCTGTCACGGACGCCGGCAAAGGCTTCGCTGCCGGGGTAGAGGGTGCGGATTTCCACTGAGCCTGGATATTCGTGGCTGATATCGCCAAGGTAGTTCAGCAGCATCAGCTCGAGGTCTTCCAGCGACATGCCCGGCAATGGCCTGATATCCAAATGCAGATCGCAGCAGCCACAAATCCGGTTGGCGGCGTCACCGCCGTGGATATGGCCAAAGTTCATGGTGGGATAGGGCACGCTGAAGGCATCTTCGCGGTAGTTATCGGCAAGGTGCTGTTTGAGTTTCAGAAGCTGTCCAATAACTTTGTGCATGATTTCAATGGCATTGAGTCCGCGCGCCGGGTCCGATGAATGACCGCTGCGGCCGGTAATGCGTATCCCCTGTGCCAGATGGCCTTTATGCATATATACGGGTTTAAGGTCCGTGGGCTCGCCTATGATGGCGTAGTCGGGGCGAATATTGGTATTGGCGGCAAAGGCCCTGGCGCCTTCCATGGTGGTTTCTTCATCGGCACTGGCAAAGATGTAGACAGGCTTCTTGAGTTTATCCAGTGGCAGATCTTTTACCGCTTCCAGCACCAGGGCGAAAAAGCCTTTCATATCGCAGCTGCCAAGGCCGTACCAGCGGTCGTCTTTCTCGGTCAGTGTGAACGGATCCTGGCTCCAGCGGCCTTCATCGAATGGCACTGTGTCAGTGTGACCCGCCAGCAAAATCCCGCCTTCACCACTGCCGATTTTTGCCACTAAATTCTGTTTGTCACGTGTGGCTGCTACCTTGGATATTTCACACTGAAACCCCAGGGTGGAAAACCAGTCGCTGAGCATGGCGATAACTGAATGGTTACTCATATCCAGCTCAGGCTCTGATGCGCTGATAGATGGAGCGTAAATAAGCGAAGAAAAGCGACTCTTGAGTTCTGGGATGCGGTTCACTGGGTAAATCCTGAAAAATAGTTATTCATGCGTGTTGCATAATTAAAGGGTTGTGTTAGTCTAGCAAACAGCTGGAACGAGCACCATAGCGAAGGCCTCGAGCAGAGAGAGAAAATGGTTTATTTAAACATCAAATCCCACACACTGCCTGCACACCTCCATACGCTGCGACGATAGTCGTGGCATCAGGCGTTATCGCCGGGGCTCGTCCCGCCCATCCACGGGATACTCAATCCACATATCTTTAAAATTGTTTTAAGAATCAAATATTCATGAAAAAGATCGCCATCATTGGTGCCAGTGGTTACACAGGGGCACAGTTAACCGCCCTGATTGCTGCCGATCCTGCGTTTGCGGTTCAGGGACTCTATGTTTCTGAAGGCAGCGCAGACAAAGGCAAGGCCCTTGCCGACTTGTATCCGGCCTATAGTCATCTTTCTTTGACGCTCTCACCTTTAAGCAGTGAAGCCAAGGCGGCCATTGTGGCCGAGGCCGATGCTGTGGCGCTGGCCACCGAGCACTCGGTGTCACTGGAGCTGGCGGCGTATTTCTACCAGCAGGGGCTGGCAGTATTTGATTTGAGCGGTGCATTCCGGTTTGCCGATACCGCTCAGTATCCCAAGTGGTACGGCTTCGAACACAGCCACCCAGAGGTGTTGGCCGAGGCGGTTTATGGTCTGGCCGAGTGGAACGCCGATGCCATTGCCAGCACCCGCATGATTGCGGTGCCTGGCTGCTATCCCACCGCGTCTCTTACCGCGCTTAAGCCGTTGAAGGCGCTGTTGACTGAAGCCCGCCCGGTGATCAATGCCGTCAGCGGCGTGACCGGCGCTGGCCGTAAGGCACAGCTGCATACCAGTTTTTGCGAAGTGAGCCTGACCCCCTACGGTGTACTGGGCCACAGACATCAGCCTGAAATCGCCACTCAACTGGGGCAGGAAGTGATCTTCACTCCGCACCTTGGCAATTTTAAGCGTGGCATTCTGGCCACTATCACAGTGCAGTTAAAGCCTGGCACCAGCCGAGCTGATGTCGAAAAGGCCTATGGCGTGTATGACCAGAGCCCAATAGTGACGGTAAAAGAAGGCCAATTCCCCAAGGTGGATGATGTGGTGCATACCCCCAATTGCCACCTGGGTTGGAAGTTCGATGAAGACAGCGGCTATTTGGTGGTGGCGAGTGCCATCGACAACCTGATGAAAGGCGCTGCCAGTCAGGCACATCAGTGCATAAAGATTCATTTTGGCGTTTGAGATGGAGAGCATCGGGATGTCAGTAAACAAGGTATTGGTTTTAAAAGTAGGCGGCGCACTGCTGCAGTGCGAGATGGGCATGACCCGGCTGATGGATACCATCGCCAAGCTGTTTGAGTCGGGCCAGCAAGTGGTGCTGGTGCATGGCGGCGGCTGTCTGGTGGACGAGCAGCTCAAGGCCAACGGCATGGAAACCGTCAAGCTCGACGGCCTGCGGGTTACTCCTGCCGAGCAGATGCCGATTATTGCCGGCGCGCTGGCGGGCACTTCCAATAAGTTATTGCAGGGCGCTGCGGCCAAAGCGGGCGTGGTGAGCATGGGCATGAGCCTGTGCGATGCCAACATGGTCAGCGCCGTAGTGAAAGACGAGCGTCTGGGCATGGTGGGTGAAGTCAGCCCCCAAGATGCCGGTGCGCTGGAATTTATTCTTAGTCAGGGCTGGCTGCCAATCATCAGCTCCATCGCCATGACCGACGAAGGTGAGCTTTTGAATGTTAACGCCGACCAGGCCGCTTCTGTGCTCGCCAAGTTGCTCGGCGGCAAGCTGGTGCTGCTGTCGGATGTGTCCGGGGTGCTGGATGGCAAAGGCAGCCTGATTGACAGCCTCAGCCGCGCTCAAATCGATGAGCTGGTAAAGCTGGGCGTGATTGAAAAAGGCATGAAAGTCAAAGTGGAAGCGGCTTTGGAAGTCGCCGAATGGCTGGGGCAGCCGGTACAGGTTGCCTCCTGGCGTGACAGCGGTCAGATGGCCGCACTTATCAAGGGTGAGGCCGTGGGCACACAGATACAACCTTAGGAGAAAAGACCATGAAACATTTGATATCGATAAAAGACCTGACGCAAACGCAATTGCTGGATCTGCTGAAGCTTGCCGCAGAAATTAAGGCCGATCCAGCCAAATACTCCCGCGCCCTCGCTGGCAAGAGTGTGGTGATGCTGTTCGAGAAGCCTTCGCTTCGTACCCGCGTCAGCTTCAATATCGGTATCAACAAGCTGGGTGGTCACTGCCTGTATCTGGATCAACAAAATGGTGCGCTGGGCAAGCGGGAATCGGTGCAGGACTTTGCCTCCAACCTGTCCTGCTGGGCCGATGCCATTGTGGCGCGCACCTTTGCCCACGAAACCGTGCAGGGGCTGGCCGAACATGGTTCAGTACCTGTGATTAACGCGCTGTCGGATCTCTACCACCCCTGTCAGGGACTGGCGGATTTCCAAAGTCTGGCCGAGCATTTCGATGACTTGTCCAAGGTGCGACTCGCCTTCGTCGGCGATGGCAATAACGTATGCCACTCACTGATGTATGGCGCGGCGCTGCTCGGGGCCCGCATGACAGTGATCTGTCCCCCAGGTCACTTTCCTGATGGCTTTGAAGTGCAGCAGGCGCAGCGAATTGCGCGCGAGCATGGCGGTGAGATAGTGTTGACCTCGGACGTTAACGCCATCGAAGGCCACGATGCCATCTACACTGATACCTGGATTTCCATGGGGGACAGCACGTCGCTTGCGGATATCAAGGCTAAGTTCGCTCCTTATCAGGTAAACAAGGCGCTGATGGAAAAGGCCGGTGCCAGCCATTTCATGCACTGTCTGCCCGCCCACCGCGGCGTGGAAGTGACAGACGAAGTGATGGACGGTGAAGGTTCGCTTATTCTGACGCAGGCGGAAAACCGCATGCATGCACAAAATGCAGTGTTGGTAACACTGCTCGGTTAAATTCAATCTGATGAGTAATCGGCGCCCGGGGCGCCTTCTGGGAAACAGTTATGGCAATTGAACAAAACAAAAGCGGTGTAAAAAAGGTTGTCCTGGCCTACTCGGGCGGTTTGGATACCTCGGCAATCATTCCCTGGCTGAAGGAAAACTACGACAACTGTGAAATTGTCGCCTTCTGTGCCGACGTCGGCCAGGGTGAAGAAGAGCTGGTGGGCCTGACCGAAAAGGCGCTGGCCTCGGGTGCAAGCGAGTGCCATATCGTCGACCTCAAAGAAGCCTTTGTAAAAGACTACATTTACCCCACCATTGCCACCGGTGCCATCTATGAAGGCACTTACCTGCTGGGTACCTCCATGGCCCGTCCCATCATTGCCAAGGCACAGGTGGAAGTGGCCCGTAAAGTGGGCGCCGACGCCCTGTGCCACGGCTGTACCGGTAAGGGTAACGACCAGGTGCGTTTCGAAGGCTGCTTCGCCGCGCTGGCACCGGATCTGAAGGTGATTGCCCCATGGCGTGAATGGGACATGGAAAGCCGTGAAGATTTGCTGGCTTACCTTGCCGAGCGCAATATCAAAACTTCGGCTTCCGCCACCAAGATCTACAGCCGCGATGCCAACGCGTGGCACATCTCCCACGAAGGTGGCGAGCTGGAAGACCCATGGAATCAGCCTTCCAAGCAGGTATGGACCATGACGGTTGACCCGGAAGATGCGCCTGACCAGCCAGCCTTCGTTACCCTCAAGGTGGAAAATGCCCGGATCACAGAGGTGAACGGTGAGGCTCTGACCCCATATCAGGCGCTGATGACCCTCAATGCTATTGCTGCGCCACATGGTGTTGGCCGTATCGATATCACCGAAAACCGGCTGGTGGGCATGAAGTCCCGTGGCTGCTACGAAACCCCCGGCGGCACAGTAATGTTTGCTGCGCTGCGGGCCATCGAAGAGCTGGTGCTGGACAAGAGCTGCCGTGAGTGGCGCGAGCAGATCGCCGCCAAGATGGCGCATCTGGTGTATGACGGCCGTTGGTTCACGCCACTGTGCGACTCACTGCTGGCCGCCTCCGAATCTCTGGCGACTCAGGTGAACGGCGAAGTGGTGGTTAAGCTCTACAAGGGCCAGGCCACTGCAGTGCAAAAGCGCTCACCAAACAGCCTCTACTCGGAAGCCTTTGCCACCTTCGGTCAGGACAGCGTATACGACCAGAAGCACGCCGAGGGCTTTATCCGCCTGTACTCGCTGGCAAGCCGCATCCGCGCTTACAACACCAAGTAAGCCGCATCCGCGCTTACAACACCAAGTAAGCCGCCTTGTCAGTTAGGGGGCCTTCGTTGGCCCCCATTCATTTTAATTTCCGGGCACGCCCGGGCAGAAGGAGAATCGCTATGGCCTTGTGGGGCGGTAGATTTCAGGGGCAGGCCAGCGCCCTGTTCCAACTCTTTAACGACTCTTTGCCGGTCGATTACCGACTGTTTGTGCAGGACGTGGAAGGCTCCATCGCCTGGGCCGATGCCATCGCCAGCGTGGGCGTGCTTAATGCCGATGAATGCAGCCGTCTTAAGGCCGCACTGAGCGAGCTGCTTGAAGAAGTGGGCGAGGATGAGTCTGCCATTATCGGCAGCGGCGCCGAAGATATTCACAGTTTTGTTGAAACCAAACTGATTGAAAAGGTTGGCGATCTCGGTAAGAAACTGCACACCGGCCGTTCCCGTAACGATCAGGTGGCGACCGATCTTAAGCTCTGGTGCAAGGCCTCGGGCAGTTTGCTTGAAACCAAGCTGACCGCTGTTATTCAGGCGCTGCTGGCGTTGGCGAGCCGCGAGCTGGATGCAGTGATGCCAGGCTACACCCACCTGCAGCGGGCGCAGCCGGTAACCTTTGGTCACTGGTGTCTGGCCTATGTGGAAATGTTGGAGCGGGACTTATCCCGTTTGGCCGATGCACTCAAGCGCCTCAACACCTGCCCGCTGGGCTCAGGCGCGCTGGCAGGCACAGCCTATGCCATCGACCGCCATGCGCTGGCCGCGGCGCTGGGCTTTGGCGGTCCGACCCTCAACAGTCTGGATTCGGTCTCTGATCGTGACCATGTGGTGGAGCTGTGCTCTGCGGCGTCACTCTCTATGATGCACCTGTCGCGGCTGGCGGAAGATCTGATTTTCTTCAACACCGGCGAAGCGGCTTTTGTGGAGCTGGCTGACAATGTGACTTCGGGTTCATCCCTGATGCCACAGAAGAAGAATCCCGATGCACTCGAGCTTATCCGCGGCAAGACCGGCCGGGTTTACGGCAATCTCGTGGGCATTCTCACCACCATGAAGGCGCTGCCGCTGGCCTACAACAAGGACATGCAGGAAGACAAAGAAGGCTTGTTCGATACCATCGACAGTTGGGGCATTTGTCTCGACATGGCAGCATTGGTGCTGGAAGGGGTGAAGGTGAACCGCGACAACACCAAGCAGGCGGCCCAGGCGGGCTATGCCAACGCCACCGAGCTTGCCGACTATCTGGTGGCCAAGGGCATGCCCTTCCGTGAGGCGCACCATGTGGTGGGCGAAGTGGTGCTGCATGCCATCGCCCAGGGTGTGGCGCTGGAAGACCTGCCCATCGCCGAGTTGCAGCGCTTTGCCGCTGTGATTGGCGAGGATGTGTACCCGCACCTGAGCCTGGATGAGTGTCTGGCCAAGCGCAACGTGCTTGGCGGTACTGCCATCAATCAGGTTTCAGCGGCGCTGGCTGCGAAAAAACAGCAGTATTGATGCCTGCATTTGGAACATGAAAAAGCTCGCCAACCGGCGAGCTTTTTTGTAGGTGAATCCACTCAGATTATTGCTGGGTCTTCTTCATTGCATCTTCGATGGTTTTCGCCATGTCGAAGGTCGAGCCACCCTGGGTGGGTGGGTATTTCACCAGGCTCTCAACATGTTGCTGCACTATCTCGCTTACCGGTGCCAACATCCAGGATACTTTTTGCACCAGGTGGCCGTTTGAGTCGACAGAGTCGTAGCTCTCGAAGGGGTCAGCCCTCAGGTTATACACCTTGGGCTTGGCCAGTGGCACCAGGTTGTCGTAGTAGTGCTCGGCAATAGCGAAGTGGAATTTCCAGGGCCCTACCCGAACGGCAGACAGCTGGCCTTCAAAGTAGTAGAGGATGTGGTCACGGGCCGATTTGCTGCTTTTGCCGGTCCAGTAATCGAGGTTGTTGACCCCATCAATATACTGTTTTTTCTCTTTCAGCATGCGCTCGTTCACGTCTGATACGCCTGCTGCAGCGGCCAGGGTGGTGAAGAGATCCTGATGTCCCTGAATGCCGTTGAGCACCTGTCCTGCCGGAATTTTGCCGGGCCAGCTGACCATGGTTGGGACCCGTACGCCGCCTTCATAGGTGGTCATCTTTTCCCCTCTGAAGGGGGTGGTGCCACCGTGGGGCCAGGAAGAATGCTCCGGACCATTGTCAGTGCTGTACACAATAATGGTATTGTCTTTCAGGCCCCGTGATTCGAGCTCCTTGAGCAGGAAGCCAATATCATCGTCGTGCTGCATCATACCGCTGCCATACATGTCGTAGTCAGACGAGATGTTTTCCGCAGCATAGCGCCATTTGTCATTCAGGCGGGTGTAAAGGTGCATGCGACTGGTATTTACCCAGGCAAAGAAGGGCTTGTCTTCTTTAACCGCCTTATCGATAAACTTAAGCGTGGTGGGCAGCATCTCGTTGCGGTCAAATTCCTTTTGTCGCTCTTGCCCAAGCGGGCCTGTATCTTCACAGCGTTGTTTGCCTACGACGCCGAAGCGAGGGTCTTTGGTGTTGTCCGCGGTATCCGTGGCAAAGCAGTGGAGCACGCCACGGGTACCAAATTTTTTATGGTAGGCCTCCAGTGAGCCGGAGTAGGCCTTGGCAAAATTTTGGTAGTCGCGCTGCTCGTGCTCTTCCTGAGTATTCAGGTGATAAAGGTTACCGAAAAACTCATCAAAACCATGCACCGTGGGTAGTGAGAAGTTATGGTCGCCCAGGTGATTTTTACCAAATTGCCCTGTGGCGTAGCCGGCTTTTTTCAGTACCTCAGCCAGCGATGGGGACTCGGCCTTCAGGCCTAAAGCTCCGCCGGGCATGGCTACTGTCGTCATACCGCTGCGGATCGGGTACTGCCCGGTAATGAAGGCGGCTCGCCCCGCCGTGGAACTGGGCTGGGCATAGTGATCGGTAAAACGGATCCCTGAATTACCGATGCTGTCGAGATTGGGGGTCTGGTACCCCATGGTGCCCATGCCATAGGCGCTGATGTTTTGCCAACCCACATCGTCGCCAAAAATCACGACAATGTTTGGCTGCTCTGCACCATAGCTATGTGATGCCAAGCCAAGCCCGATGGCTGCGGCCAAGTGCTTTAACTTCATGCTCTGCTCCTTGCTGTTGAACAAACTAACCAGAGTTGGTTATTCCGATAGCCGGTCACATGCCGCTATAACATGGCGATAAAAGATCATCAGGCCATGGCATAAGTAATGTAACCCGGGTTCGTTGCTTGCCGTTTTCAGGAACCTGTCTTTTGGGCAATGGCCCCAGCACAGTGAAAGATAAGAACAGTCCCGACATTTGGACGGTAAATTGGCTGATTTGGCATAACCGAAGGCTTGTTGCTGCTCGCTGAAGGCCAGATCCCCCTGATGTTGCTGGTGGATGTTGCCGAGTCGGTATTGCGGATAAACAAAGTGATCGCAGCTGTAGAGATCGCCATTGTGTTCCAGAGCGACAGCCTTTCCACATACCTGACTGGTTACGCACTGCTGCGAGCCTTGTCCGGTTATCATCGAAAGCACATTTTCAAACTGATCCACGAACACCTTGCCGTAGTCTCTGGCAAGCCATTCATCCCAGACCTGGGTGAGAAAATTCCCCCACTGGGAAGGCGCGACAGACCAGGATGCCACCACGGAGCCAGGATGACCCGGCAGTGCTTCTTTGGCATTTTCGTCGGGCAGATTGTCAATATCCCAATGCCCGGGTGCAGAATTCATAAAGTCGGCTTTTTCCATCCCGGGAATAAACTGGATCAGTCGTGGTTTGATTTCATCACGCAGGAAGCGATACACCTCCAGCGGATATTGCGCGTTGTCGCGATTTATCACACACAGTGCGCTGAAAGGGATCTGATGGGCATGCAGTAGTTTCGCTGCACGCTTAACTGCGTGAAAGGTTTTCCCGCCAGTTTTGCTGTATCTGTGCAAGTCATGCAGCGCTTCGGGGCCATCGATAGACAGGCCCACGACGAAGTTGTGCTGCTTGAGGAATTCACACCATTCATCATCCAGCAGCGTGCCGTTGGTCTGCAGGTCGTTCTCAATGCGCTGACCCGCTTTTGCATATTTCTGTTGCAGGGCAACCACTTTACGAAAGAAGTGAAGCCCCATCAGCGTGGGTTCACCGCCTTGCCAACTGAAAACTACCTGCGTGGATGTTTGAGCTTCAATATACTGACGAACATGTTGTTCAAGGGTAGCGTCGCTCATGCGGGGACGCTTGGGTTGGTCCAACAGCTGTTCTTTATGGAGATAGAAACAATAGCGGCAATCAAGGTTACATTGGGCGCCGCTGGGTTTAATCATTGCATGGAAGCGAAACTGGCTGCCAACAGCGGTTTTGGCCCGCATTAGCTGAGGGAAGTCGGTTACAGATACTACATCAATCGCTGTCACACTCTTCCTCCCGCCATCCTGGCGTATGGATCCGGCATGCAGAAGCAGGGTTGTAGCCGGAATAAAGTCATCCTGCCATCTGACTAAATAATCATCGGCAAATCAAACTAAAACCTCACTTGGAGGCATAAACGGTACTTTTGATTGGTGTAGGTTCATGAGGCCCGTGCATAAAAAAAGCTCGCCAACCGGCGAGCTTTTTTGTTTCGAAACCTAAGGTTAAATCTCGTCTTCCCACACCACCTTGGCGCCGCGAACGCCATCAACTTTGGCCGAGAAGCGACCTTCCAGTACATGGCGTTTGATTTTCAGGGTAGGGGTCAGCACGTCGTTTTCGATGGTCCAGGGCTCGCTGACTACCACCACGGCATCCACGGTTTCGTGAGATTCGAGGTTCGGGTTCACCGCATCCAGGGTTGCCTTGATAGAAACCCGCACTTCTTCACGGGCCTGCAAAGTCGCGCCGTCTGACAACTGCACCAGGGCTATGGGGTGCGGCAGGCCAGAGCCAATCACACAAATCAGCTCAACATGGGGATCCTGGGCCAGTTTACGCTCGATAGGCACAGGTGCCACGTACTTGCCTTTGGCGGTTTTAAAGTTGTCTTTTACCCGGCCGGTGATGCTGACACAGCCGTCTTCATCGATAGCGCACAGATCGCCGGTGTGGAAGAAACCGTCGTCATCGAAGGCGGCTTCGGTGGCTTCCGGCTGCAAATAGTAGCCGCTCATCAGGCCGGGGCTTTTCACCAACAGCTCACCGTCTTCGCCGCGGCGGATTTGGCAGCCTTCCACCGGTTTACCCACTGTGCCGATTTTACGCTCATCAAATGGGTAGTTGATGATGGAGTAGGCGCAGTTTTCGGTCATGCCCCAGGCTTCACAGATGTTGAGGCCAATGCTGTTGTACCAGCGGATAAGGGATGGTGGAATTGGCGCCGAACCTGAACCCAACAGGCGGCATTTATCCAGCCCCAGGCCTTTATGGATTTTACGCTTCACCAGATAGCTGATGATGGGCAGCTTGAGCAGGAAGTTGAGCTTGTCGAAGCCCACCTTGTCGATGATGTTTTTCTGGAACAAAGTCCACAGCCTGGGTACTGAGAAGAACACGGTTGGCCGCATGCGCTGCACGTCGGCGACGAAAGTATCCAGGCTTTCTACGAAGGCCACGGCACTGCCGGAATAGAAGGATGAGCCTTCGATGGCCACCCGCTCTGTAATGTGAGCCAGTGGCAGGTAAGAGAGCAGGCGATCTTCGCCATCGGTCTTGAGATCCCGCACTACGGCGGTACAGGTCCAGGCATAGGCGCCAAAGGTTTGGATGGCTCCTTTGGGGCTGCCGGTTGAACCTGAGGTGTAAATCAGGGTCATGATGTCCTCAGCCTGTGGCAGCGGCGCATCTGTGAGTGGTTGACCCATGCCCAGCAGCTGATCCCAGCCGTATTGGGTTGGCATGGTGTCGTAGGGGAATGCCATCCGCAGGATATTACCGCCGACACCGGCTTCCTGCTCAGCCCAGTGATCCAGTTTACCGATGAAAATGGCTTTGGCGCCGCTGTGCTCCAGCACGTAGCGGATGGTATCGGCATTGGCGGTGGGGTAAATAGGCACGCTGATATAGCCGCCGTGCATCAGCGCAAGGTCGGTAATAAACCACTCGGCGCAGTTTTTCGACAGCACAGCCACCTTATCACCGGGGGCCAGACCCAAGTGGCGCAGCGCACCGGCAATTTGTTCCATCTGACGTTTCACATCACGCCAGCTGAAGTCGCGGTATTGACCGTTTACCGGTTGGCGCAGATAAACCGTGTCACCCTGGGTATCCACCCAGTGGTTGAGCATCTCTACAGGAGTCTTGATAGTGGCTTGCATCTCTACTTCCATCTTGTTCGTTATGCTTTCCTGCGTCTGATGGGTTCAAACGCGCGTTTAATTTCCAGTATGTCGATTTTTGCTTCGGCGGGCAAATGGTTTAGTTGTGGTCAGATGTTAGCGGGTTGTTTGATAAAAGAAGCTGGGTTAACATCCGGCCTTCCTTTTATTAAACTATTGATTTTACAGGATTGCAAACCGTAAAGCGCCTGTTTGGATTGCGGTGGGTGTTGGGACAACACCTGGATAAGATGTTGAATTCTGTAAGCATGGAGCGTGTTTGATGACCTCATTCCAAAAAACCATTCTTGCCTCGCTGGTGGCCGCATCTTTATCTGCCTGTGGTGGCAGTAGCGGTGGAGATGCTACCCCCGAACCGCAAACGGCCAATAAGGCACCAACCCTGTCAATTGCCAATGCCAGTGTCAGAGAGCGCGCTCAGGTGTCACTGACCGCCACAGCCTCCGATGCCGACGGCAGCATTGCTTCCTATCGCTGGACCCAGAAGTCCGGCGCTGCGGTTACCCTGTCTGGTGACACTTCTACCACCCTAAGCTTTACTGCACCTGAAGTGGCTGAAAATCAGACTCTGGTATTCAGCCTGACGGTGACCGACAACCAGGGCGCCACCGCGTCTCAGGACGTTGAGGTGACCGTGGTGAACAACAGTCTGCCAGGCATTACCGTGGCAGATGTGAGTGTGAAGGAAGGCGAGAGCGCCACTGTGACTGCCAATGTCAGCGATAGCGATGGCACGGTCAGCAAGCTCGCCTGGAGCCAGAAGTCGGGTACTGGGGTTACTTTGAGCGGTGCCGATAGCCAAACCCTCAGCTTTACCGCGCCGGCCGTGGTAGCCGATGAAGCCTTGGTATTTACCCTCAGCGCCACCGACAACGATGGCGAAACCAGCAGCCGCGATGTAACTGTCACTGTGACAGCTAATCTGGTGTCGCTGACATTGGAAGGCAAGGTAACCGATAATCCTGTGGCCAACGCCAAGGTGACCGCCGACGTGGCGGGCAAGCAGTTCCATACCACTGCCAATGTCGATGGCTTATACAGTCTGGCGCTCACGGTGGATGACTCCGAGCTGGGTGAACTGGTTAAACTCAGTGCCGTTGGCCCCCAGACCGACAGCAAAACCCGGCTGGTGGCCTTGCTCGGCAGTGTGAATCGTTTGCTGGAAATGGCGGGCACTGATGCAACTCTTACCCGGGAAGAGACGATTCTGGTCAACGTGACCAACGTCAGCACAGCGGTGGCTGCCTTGCTGAAAGAAGCCAATGGCGGTGAAGCCGTGACTAGCGCAGAAACCTTTGATGCCCTGCAAAATCAATACGATGCCACCCGCGTGTTGCCGCTGGCAACTGCCATCAAGCTGGTGCTGGACTTTGCGTCTGCCCATGAGCTGCTGACGCTGCCTGAAGGGGTAGCCGACACCCAGGCGCTGGTGGAAGACAAGCAGCAGGTGCTCGCTTATCTGACCAGGGTTAAGGATAAGCTGTTGTCAGTCTATGAAGCGGCAGAAGCTGAGATTATTGATGACCCCAACCTGATGCGGGCGCCGATGCAAAGCAGTGAGGTTGTTGGCAGTTATTTCTTTAAATATCAGGATGGTATCAAGCGGGGTGACCGCCTGGTGCTGGCCGCCAATGGCACTGGCCAATTGCATCTTGGCAGCGCGGCAACCGCCTTTACCTGGGAGAAAACGGAAGTGGATGTCCGTTTGACCTTCCCGAACGACGGGGTGCTGCTGTATGAGGATTCGGTCTATTCCGGTGGCCAATTGATGCAAAGGCAGAACCTGCTGTCCCACAAGTTTATCAAATGGATTGATGCGTCTGCCACCGGCGCGCAGCTGCTGGTGTCCGATTACCTGGCTCATCATTATCCAAACGGCGAAAAGGAAGATGAGTTCAGCGAGCAGCATCGCACTTTCTCGGTGGTGAAAACCGAAGGCCTGGCCAAGGGCGATACCCTGATTGCCGCAGGCTCCAGCTTCAGTGTGCCTGTGCCGACCGAGACCATGGCTATCCTCAATGGTCATGAAAAGGCCGGCAAAATGTACCGCAGCAGCCTGGGGCTCACCTTGGGTGATAACCACAGTGCGACTGTGAATATCCCGCAATTCCTTGGTGATGGTTCGGTTCAGTATCAGGTACTCAGCGGCAGTTACAGTTTCAGCGACAACGGCAACCTCAAGGTGATGGCACAAGATGGCGAAGACAATCTCGCCCTGGATGTGGCATTCCTTGGCAGTGACACGCCGCTTGAGGTCAACGTGCTCGAGGTCAGCAGCGGCTATGCCATCTCTGGCCTGATGCTCAAACAGAGCGGCGCCGAATGGACGACTGCCAATGTGGCTGGCATGTACGCCCTGGATTGGGACTTCTTCACCCCCGGCTCTTACTTCTGGGTGGAGCTGAATGCCGATGGCACCATGCTGACCTTCGATGCGTTTGATAACAATAAAGATGGTATATTTGAAGCATCGGAAGTGCTTAAGATGCCCGGCTTCTGGCGTCTTAACGACAGCGGCACCGTCTCCATGCGCCGTTATCGTTACAACCACGAGCAGGTCGGTCAATATGGCTACTGCCAGGCGACGGGTTTTGAAACCAGTCTGGATGACCACTGCGCTCTGGCGCGCGAGCGTGAATGGACACTGCAAGAGCAGCAGGGCAGCAGCTACTATGTGAGCCAGTTGCACCGCTACTACATGGACAGTCAGGGGCGTAGCTACCTGGGGGCTGACCTGCCAGCCGATGTGCATGTACTTGACTCAGCCCACACCGACAACCGTCGCTGGACCAAGGTTACCGAGCGCCCCATCACGCTGCCGGAAGGTTTGTAATCCCGTCTACGGTTAACGTCTGGATACTTTGGATTTGAGATAAGAAAAAGCCACCCCCGGGTGGCTTTTTTATGGCTTTGTGCCTATTACATCCGGCGTTGGCGGCCGCGCTCGGGGCGTGGGGACTCGGGGTCGGCTTCGCGCATCTTTTGCCACCATTCATCAGATGCCTGAATTTGGCCGCTTTCGTCGATGGCGGGGTAGGCCAGTCCCTTTCGGCGACAGGCCTTGGCGTAGATGGGGTGGCCTTGCTCGAACAGCAACTGCTGGCAGTAGTCTTCCGGCAGTTTGCGACTGCCATACATACCGGCATGACGGCGCTGGCGCTCGGCTTCAAACAGCACCAGTGCGCCTGCCACCGAGACATTGAGGGATTGCACCATGCCCACCATGGGAATAATCACTTCGGCATCGGCCAATGCCAGGGCTTCGTCGCTGACACCAAACTTTTCGTGCCCCAGTACGATGGCCGTGGGTCTGGTGTAGTCAATCTCGCGGAAGTCTTTGGCTTTACTGGAGAAGTTGGTCACCACCACCTGCATGCCTTCAGCCTTGAGCGCTGCAATGGCGTCGGTCACTGTTGGGTGGCGCTTGGTTTTCACCCACTGCTGGCTGCCGGAGGCGGTATTGCCTGACACCCGCATATCGTTCTCGGGCCAGACGGCGTGCAGCTGGTGGACTCCCACGGCATCGGCGCTGCGCAGCACGGCGGCGATGTTATTGGTCTTGTGGACCTGGTCGAGTATGACGGTCAGATCCGGTTGACGGTTGTCCAGCATCTCATTGATGCGGGCAAAACGTTCCGGGCTCATGGCATATTCCTGCGTTAACAAAAAAACAAAAGGGCGCCGAGGCGCCCTGAGAGTGACGAGCCGATTACAGCTCCATCACGCCATCCATTTCTACCTGCGAGCCGCGTGGCAGCTCTTTTACGCCAATGGCGGCGCGGGCAGGGTAAGGCTCGTTGAAGTAACGGCCCATAAGCTCGTTCACCTTGGCGAAGTTCGACAGATCGGTGAGGAAGATGTTCAGTTTGGCGATATCGTTGAAGCTGCCACCGGCAGCTTCGCACACGGCCTTGAGGTTCTCAAACACCTGCACGGTTTGGGCTTCAAAGTCGTCACCAACCAGTGCCATGGTGGCAGGGTCCAGTGGGATTTGGCCAGACAGATACACGGTTGAGCCGACTTTCACAGCCTGAGAATAGGTGCCGATAGCGGCAGGGGCCTTGTCGGTGGCGATAATGGTTTTTTCAGCCATGGTGATTCTTCCTTTGAATGAGTAGAAGCCGGTCAACTCAGCGATTGCGGGAGGTTCTGAGCACCTCGGGCAGTACCCGGATGCGCCGCATCACGTTGGCCAGGTGGATACGATCGCGCACCGAAATCCGCAGGTTAATCAGATACACCCGACCATCCCGCTCCTCGGTGCTGAGGTTATGAATGTTGGAGCCTTCGCTGGCGATAATTGAGGTGATCTTGGCCAGAGCCCCCTGATGGTTGACGATTTCTACCCTCAGATTGGCCTGATACTCGACGCCGTCGACCTTGTCCCACTGCACCGGAATGTATTTGTCCGGCTCGCCCTGATAGCCACGGATGTTGGCGCAGTTTTCCATGTGCACCACCAGGCCTTTGCCTGGGCTCACATGGGCGATCACCGCATCGCCGGGGATTGGGTGGCAACATTTGGCGAAGGACACCAGCATGCCTTCGGCGCCGCGAATAGGCATCAGGTGTGACTCACCGCGACTTTCAGGCACGGTATCGCCAAGCAGGCGCTGGGCTATCACTATGCTCATGGCGTTGCCAAGGCCAATGTCGGCCAGCAGGCTGTTCAAATCTTTATGTTTGGTTTCCTGGATCACCCGCTCCAGCTGCTCCGCCGAGATGCTGTCGAGCTTGGTTTCGCCAAGAGCATGATTGAGCAGGCGTTTGCCCAGGGTAATGGCTTCGTCGTGCTTGAGGTTTTTCAGCACCTGACGGATTTTGGCGCGGGCTTTGCCGGTGACTACAAAGTTAAGCCAGGCGGCGTTGGGTTTGGCGCCTTTTGCTGTAATGATTTCAACGGTTTGACCGGAAATCAGCGGCTGGCTCAGCGGATAGGCCTGGCGGTTTACCCGCGCACCCACACAGGTGTTACCCACGTCGGTATGCACTTCGTAGGCAAAGTCCACGGCGGTGGCGCCCACCGGCAGCTCGAGAATGCGGCCTTCCGGAGTAAACACATAAATTTCGTCAGGGAAGAGTTCGGTCTTAACGTTTTCCACGAACTCGAACGACGAGCTGGCACTTTGCTGCAACTCCAGCAGGCTTTGCATCCATTTACGGGCACGCACCTGAGTGGTGGTAGTGCCGTTTTCGCTGCCGTTTTTGTACATCCAGTGCGCCGCAACCCCTTTGTCGGCCATCTGATCCATATCCTCGGTTCGGATTTGGATTTCAACAGGCACGCCGTGGGGGCCAAACAGGGAGGTGTGCAGTGACTGATAACCGTTGGCCTTGGGAATGGCGATATAGTCTTTAAAGCGGCCAGGGCGCGGCTTATACAGGCCATGCATGGCGCCCAGCACCCGATAACAGGTATCTATGCTGTCGACGATGACGCGAAAGGCGTAGATATCCATCACTTCCTGGAATTGCAGCTCTTTGCTGCGCATCTTGTTGTAGATGGAATAGAGATTCTTTTCCCGGCCTTTGACTTTGGCTGGAATGCCGGTGTCTTCGAGGCGGGCGCCAACGGCGGATTCAATATTGGCGATAAGCTCTTTTCGGTTGCCGCGGGCAGCTTTAACCACTTCCCTGAGCACCCGGTAGCGCATGGGGTAATAGGCCTGGAAGCCCAGATCTTCAAGCTCGGTCTTGATATTGTGAATACCCAGACGGTTGGCTATGGGGGCGTAAATTTCCAGGGTTTCCCGGGCGATGCGACGGCGCTTGTCCGGACGCAGGGCGCCGAGAGTGCGCATATTGTGGGTGCGGTCGGCCAGCTTGATGAGAATGACCCGGATATCCTGAGTCATGGCCATCATCATTTTGCGGAAGTTTTCCGCCTGGGCCTCTTTTTTATCGCGGAATTTGAGCTTGTCGAGCTTGGAGACACCTTCCACCAAATCGGCAACTGCATCGCCAAACAGCTCGGCGAGGTCTTCTTTGGTGACGTGGGTGTCTTCAATGGTATCGTGCAGCAGGGCGGCCATCAGGGTCTCGTGATCGAGACGCATGTCGGCCAGAATTTTCGCCACTGCTACAGGATGGGTGATATAAGGTTCGCCACTGGTGCGCATTTGCCCTTCATGGGCATCGCGGGCGACCTGATAAGCCTGTTTAAGTAATGCCACTTGGCCGCTGTCGAGGTAAGCGGAAGCCGATTCCTTTAAACCTTCAAACAGATACAAGTGGCATACCTCCCGGGCTAAAAATTAGAGTGAACGACCTTCTGCAATGGCAGCCACGGCGGCGATTTCGGCGGCTTCACGCTCACGCACGGTCTGACGCTCATCGGCATCCAGAGTGCTGGCGTTTACCAGGCCTTTTTCGATTTCGCGCAGGGCGATAACAGTGGCCTTGTCGTTCTGCTCTTCCACCATGGGGTCTTTACCCTGCACGGCGATTTGACGGGCGCGACGGGCCGCAACCAGGATCATGTCAAAACGGTTGCCGATCTGCTTTACGGCGTCTTCTACAGTTACGCGAGCCATGTAGTGGAACTCCCAAATTATCCGGCAAAAGCGCCGGGACAATGAAAAAATGACGCAAAAGTGTACACTAAGGCAGTCAGTCTGCCAACAGACCCTTAAGCATATCACCGTGGGTGCGGGCTTGACCAGCGCAGCTTAAGCGCCCGGCGCGGATGATTGCCCTCAAATCGGCCAGTGCCTCATCAAAGTTATCATTCACAATAACATACTCATATTCTTGGTAATGGGACATTTCCGACACCGCCTGTGCCATGCGTGAGGCAATGACTTCGGCGCTGTCCTGACCACGGCCAACGAGGCGACGTTCCAGCTCTTCACGACTTGGCGGCAGAATAAATACCCCAATGGCTTCCGGCATCAGTTTCTTCACCTGCAGGGCGCCCTGCCAGTCGATGTCCAAAAACACGTCGATACCCCGCTCCAGGGTTTCTTCCACGGTCAGGCGCGAGGTGCCATAAAAGTTGCCAAATACTTCTGCCCACTCGAAAAAGGCATTCTGCTCGATAAGCGCTTTAAACTCATCCACGCTGACAAAGTGGTAGTGCACACCGTTTTCTTCGCCGGGACGTGGCTGGCGGGTGGTGTGGGAAACAGACACCTGCATGTCGGCGGGTTTATCTTTCAGCAGAGCTGAAATCAGCGATGACTTACCGGCGCCGCTGGGTGCCGAAACAATAAAGAGGTTTCCACGTGTGCTCATCGATTGGCCTTTTGCTGGGCTGTGAGGACAGGCTCGGGGCCTGTCCTCAAAAACAAGGACTAAGCCTGACATTATATTCTGTCTGCCACCCGCTGCGCCAGCGACAGAGAAGGCCGCTGACAATTCGCTGAAAATTGGATAGGCTGCCCAAGCGGGCTGTGGCCTTGTCCCTTGCCGCAGCGAGATGCCGGCTGACTTTTTTGGAGTGCCTTTTGCAATTACGCAGTTTTTTCAGCATTGAAGGATGTGATCAGGGTGTACGAACCGGTGCGCTGGGGCTGATAGCCTACGGCGGCAGTGGTCTTATTGCCTTGCTTTTTGGCAGTGGACATTATTTGTGGGGGCCGGGCATTGCTCTGGGACTCCTGTTCGCACTGTCGCTTGTGCGCCGTTGCCGTGATGCCCACAGACCCAGGGGCTATCTGGTGGCTGCTCTGGTGCCGTATCCCCTGTGGCTGCTGGTGCTGGTCATGGTGGGCAACGCTGCACTGGGGCTGATTTGCTTTGCCATAGGGCTGGCGCTGACGTTGCTTATCAGCGTGCTGCCCGCCAAACCGGTTAAGGAATATCAGGACGGCTACTGGCACCCGGATATGCCAGCCAAAACCCCTTTACCACCTCGGCGTGAGCCAACGCTTGGAGGCGATGAGCCAGCTTTTACCCATCAGGCTTCTGCATCCGATGCCCACGCTTTTGACAGCCACGAGAGCGGCTTTGGACGCGGCGATGAGGCGGATGCTCAAAATAGCGCTCAGGCAATCGATTCTGCGCATCATGAAAACCTTTATGGCAGCAGCCATGGCGATGAGGAATATTCAAGGTATGGCCAGCGCAGCACCCTGAATGACGACTTTGACGCGCCGGATACGGTGCCTGCTGCGCGGCTTGAACAGCATGGCGCGGGTCAGCATGAGTTCTCACGCCCAGCGAAGCCGGGTTTTTCAGGTACAGCGAACCAGGATTTTTCAGGTACAGCGGAGACGGGCCCAGACGAGCAGGACATCGCTCACGCCTCCCAAAATTCGCAATCCCAGCGGGCAGCTGCCGATGAGGAAGGACCTGTGTGGCACAGGTTTACCCAGAGGGACAGGCTTACTCCAAATGACAGGGCCGACTATTTCACCCAGGGCACAGACACCCTGATGGTTGAGCGCAGCGGTTATCTGGATGATGAGCGCCAGAGCCATCCGGGATTGAACCAGGACGAAGCCGATACTCAGGCCGCCACTGAGGCTGCAACCCAGGCAAGGCCTCCCCGCACCTGGAGCGATGCCTTCAATGGTGAAGGCTCGCTGGAAGTGTTGATGGAAGCCATCTATTTCCATCTGAAACGTTGGTGGCGCTTTTACTTATCCGGCGCTGCGGCGCTGCTTCTTATCAGCGCGGTTACCGCCATCAGCATGCGCATCGGTGTGGATGAGCCAGGTGCGGATACGGCGGCAAACGGCGCAGCCCCCCGTGACAGCAGTGCAGGGCGGACGGAGTTGCCTTCGGGGCTGGGGTTAAACCTTGATGAAGCGGTGCTGGTACTGAGCTGGGATGCAGGCTCCCCAGGCCGAGGGCTGATATGGTCGCTGGCCAGCGGCGAAGGTGAGCGGCACTGTGCCAGCTTGCTGTTTAACAATGGTAATCGCTACCGGCCACTGGAGGTCAGCGCCAAAGGCAGTATGCGGGAAGCACGATTTTCACCGCTGGATACCCAGGCGATTGTGCGTGACATTGCCCTGAGGGGGAACGTGCAGCTGTGCGGCCAGGGGTTCAGTTTGAAGGGCAGTCAGGCGCTGATTGAAGGCAATCCACGTTTTGCCGGTCTTTTGGCACTCTGACATTTGTGCTGGCTCAAGCAAATGGCGATGCAGTAAACTCTCGGGCTTCTTGTGGTTAATAGCGGTAAACAGGCAGGTATGGCAGAACTGACTTTGGTTATCCTGGCGGCGGGACTTGGCAGTCGTTTCGGCGGCGACAAGCAGCTGGCAGAGCTTGGCCCCCATGGCGAGACCATGCTGGAGCTGTCGCTGCAAAGTGCTATCCGTGCCGGGTTTGGCCGCGCCGTATTGGTGATCCGCCCCGAACTCGAAGCCGTGCTCGGGGCACGTCTGGCCAGGTCTTTGCCGGCTGAGTTCCCCCTTGCCTTTTGTCATCAGCGTCCCGACGATTTGCCGGTAGATGCCGGCTCTATTCCAGGTCTGCTCACAGGGCGGCAAAAGCCCTGGGGCACAGCCCATGCACTTTACTGCGCCCGCGAGCACCTCAATGGCCCCTTTGCGGTAATCACCGCCGATGACTTTTACGGTGACCATGCCCTTGTCACCATGGCGCAGGGGCTTAAGCAGGGCGGTTGGCTGATGGTGGCGTATCCGCTGTCAGCGACCCTGTCTGAGCACGGTGGCGTCAACCGTGGTATCTGCGAGGTTCAGCAAGGGCTGTTGCAGCGGGTCGAAGAATTTATCGATATTAAGCAAACAGATAGTGGGCTTTGTGGCAGCCATAATGGCGACATCAGGCCGCTCGATGCCGGGGCACTGGTTTCCATGACCCTGTGGGGATTTGATGACAGCGTTGTCAAAGTGTTGCAACAGGCGCTAATATCCTTCCTTTTTGCATCGCCATCTGCCCGGCAGGAATGTTATCTTCCCGATGTGGTGCAAGCCTGTATCGAGCAGGGACAAAAGGTTCGGGTAGAAACCGCCCGGGGAGAATGGCTGGGAGTCACCTATGCCGAGGACGCCCCCCGGGTCAGAACAAGATTGATGGAGTTATTGCGTGATTGAACTTATCCGGCAGCGGGTTCTGCCTCACTATGGATTGGAAGGCGATGCTGCCAAGGTTTCTCCCTTGGGTAACGGGCACATTAACGACACCTTTTTGGTGAGTTGGGATGATGGCAGCATGGTGCTGCAACGCCTCAACACCACAGTGTTTACCACCCCCTGGACGCTGGTGGAAAACGCCGAACTTATCAGCCAACACCTGGGCGAAAAAGCCGGTAACGACTATGGCCTGAAAGTGGTGAGCCCCAAAACCACCGCCGAAGGTGAGCTGGGGATCGATCTGGGTGATGCCGGTTTCTGGCGTGCCATCCGCTACCTAAAACATTCCAGCAGCATAGATGTGGTTGGCAGCGAGGCTCAGGCCGAGCAGGCCGCCCAGGCCTTTGGCCATTTTGCCCGCGCCCTGTGTGATTTCGATGCCACCCGCATCGGCGATGTGATCCCCAAGTTCCACTTCCTGCCCGGCCGTATGGCGGCGCTGCAAAAAGCGGTGGCTGACGATAAAGCCGGCCGCCTCGATGGTTGCCGTCAGTGGGTGGATTTCGCCCTGAGTCAGCAGAATTTGCTGGCAGAACTGGCTGAACTCGAGCCAAAGCTGCCACTGCGTGTTTGCCATAACGACACCAAAATCAATAACATGCTTTTTGATAAGCGTGACGACTCCGCCATGGCCATCATAGATCTGGATACCTGCATGAAGGGGCACCTGATGTATGATTTTGGCGACATGGTGCGTACCTTTACCTCCCCGGAGGCCGAAGACAGCACCGAGCTTGAGCGTGTGCAGGTGCGGCCGGAAATCTTCGCCGCTATCTGTCGTGGTTACCTGGCCGAGCTGGGGGATGTATTGGAGGCGGCCGAGCGCGAAAGTCTGTGGCTTGGCGCCCGGATCATGTGTTTGATGATTGGCATTCGTTTCCTGACCGATCACCTCAATGGCGATGTGTATTTCCATGTACATCGTGAAGGGCACAACCTGGATCGCGCCGCGAATCAGTTTACCCTGTACCAAAGTTTGCTCAGCCAGGCCGACCGCCTCAAAGCCTGTATTTTCTAAGAGGGCCGCACCGCCTGGCGTAGCTAACGCAGGCGGTGTTTTCCTGTCCTGACGTTCGCCTAACGACAAGAGAGCCACAGCTATGACCTGGAACATCGACCCCATACTGTTTCAATTCGGCAGCATCAGTCTGCACTGGTACGGGCTGCTGTTTGCCTGTGGGATCTGGGGCGGAGCTGCCCTGCTCAAGCGGATGCTGGGTGAGTCACAGCAAAATGTGGGGCTGGTGGACGAGCTGTTTTTCCCGGTGTTTATCGGCATCATTGTCGGTGCGCGCCTGATGCACTGCCTGGCCTATGAGCCGGACTTCTATCTCTCCCATCCTCTTGAAATTCTTTACATTTGGAAGGGCGGTCTTGCCAGTCACGGCGGCGGTCTGGGTGCCATTCTGGGGGTGATGTGGGTTGCCAAGCGCAACAAGCTTAACCTTATGTACTTGCTCGACTATCTTGCCTTGCCCACCCTGGTATTTGCGGTGTGTGTGCGCCTGGGTAATCTCATGAATTCTGAGATCTACGGCAAGGTCACCGAAGGCCCGTGGTCGGTGATTTTCCAGCGGGTCGATATGCTGCCAAGGCACCCGGCGCAGCTGTACGAAGCCATGGGTTATCTGCTGCTGGCGCTTGTGCTGTGGCAATTGCGCCGTGGTTTGCTGGCAGTGCAGGGCCGTCTGTTCGGCGCCTTCCTGGTGGGGGTGTTTGTTATCCGCATGCTGGTGGAGCTGGTTAAGCCCGAGCAGGCCAGCTACATCCCGTCGCTGCCGCTGACGGTGGGGCAAATCCTCAGCGTGCCCTTTATTCTGGTGGGTATCTGGCTGTGGCTGCGTCCGGCGCGCCGCTAGTACGCCTGTCTTATCAGCTTCCCAGCAAGTTTTTGTTAATTGGCCAATTGCGCTTGCAGGCGCCCTTGGCCATAATTTCGGCAACTTCAGTTTCCCAGCAACCGCGCCGAACCCATGTCTGTGCCCATTCCCGATGAACAAACCGCCAGCGCCTGTGGACGTCGCAGCGAGCGCTGCCGCTGGCTCAGACAGACCTTAAAACGCTCCCAGCAAGAGGCGGTTGCCTCATCGGCCATGACGGCCACCTCTGACAATTTCTTCAATGCTTTTGCGATATTTTTAGGCGCGACCCTGGGGCAGATGGCCTGGGTCAGCGGTTTGCCGCAATTGTTTGGCGCCGTGTCGCAGCTGTTGTCGGTGTGGCTTGCCAGCCATTTTGCCCGCAAGGCCTTTATCACCGTGTGCGCGGTCTTGCAGGCGCTGGTTGTTCTGGCCATGGGCGCACTGGCGGCCTTTCGCCCGGAACACGGGGTATGGCTCTTTATCACGCTGGCGGCGCTGTATCACGGTTTTATCAATCTTATTCAGCCCCACTGGCGTGCCTGGATGGGCGCTGTGGTACCGCCACGTCGACGGGGCGCCTTCTTTGCGGCCCGCACCCGGCTGACCATGGGGGCTTCGCTAACTGTGTTCTTCCTCGGTGGCGGGATCCTGAGTCTGTGCGACAGCGCGGGCATGGCCTGGCTTGGTTTCTGCTTGTTGTTTTCCATTGCTGCCATAGGGCGCTGGGTGTCGGCCTGGCTGTTGTGGCAGATGCACGACCCCGAACCGATGGAAACCCGCAGCCCCGGGGTGTTTGTGCGTACCATCAGACACTTTCGTGAAGCCTGGAAGGATGCCACTTTCCGCCAATACAGCCTGTTTGTGGCGGGCATGCAGGCCATGGTGGCCATTTCGGCGCCCTTCTTTGCGGTGTATATGCTGGAGGGGCTGCACTTCAGCTATCTCGAGTTTGTGATTGCCAGCGTGGCATCCATTGTGACCCAGTTTGTGACCTTAAGATTTTGGGGGCGTTTCAGCGATCTCTACGGCAACCGGCTGGTGATGATCATCACCTCCAGCCTGATTCCCAGCCTGCCACTGCTGTGGTTGTTCTCAGATAACTACCTGTATATTTTGGCGATTCAGGCCTTTTCCGGCTTTGCATGGAGCGGCTTTACCTTAAGCACCGCCAACTACCTGTACGACATAAGGCCGTTTCGTTCCGACTTTGCCACCTACGCCGCGGTGCAATCGGCCCTCAGTGCGGCGCTGGTGTTTGTGGGCGCCATGGTGGGCGGCTTGATCGCCACCCATGCCCAGGCGCTGCTGGATTTCAGTGGCTGGCAGCTTGGCAGCCCCATTTTTGTGGTGTTTTTGGTGTCCACCGTGCTGCGCACCCTGGTCACCCTCTGGTTTATTCCCCGGTCGGTAGAGCCCAAGCTGCGGCCAAGGCCAGATCTGCTGCGGCTGGTGTTTCGCATCCGCGGCTTTAATGCCATCAGCGGCGTAGCGCTGGACTTCCTCACCGTGGTGCGAAAGCGCCGCGATGAGCGTTCGGACTGAGCTTGGTCCCAGATCCGTCTTTGGCCACGAAAGACCTAAGCGCTCCCGGGGTCAGTAACAGCTCGTCTATCAAGGCACTATGCTCAGGGCTTTGCAGCTTGAGCGCGGTGACAAAGTCCTGCGCCCGAGCGGGTGTGCCGGGGTAGGCATGCTGCTGCCACAGGGAGCGAAGCGCCGCGATGATTGGTCTATCACCCAGGGTCGCCCTCAGGGTGGCAAATACGAGGGTCGCGCCCGAGTATTGCTGGTGGGCGCTGCGGGCGTAGATAAAACCTGGTTCCTTTCCCATGTCGCTGCGCTCGGCATCTGTGAACCTCTGGCGTTCATAGTCAACCAAGGCCTCCATGGCTTTTGTGCCGTAGCGCTGTTCAATCAGTACCAATTCAAGATATTTGGTCAGGGATTCCACCAAAAAGACGCTCTGCTCGTCGCTGCCATTACCCAGATCGTGGCCAAACCATTGGTGGGCGGTTTCATGCACTGCGCGGCGGTAGCGCTGATCGAAAAGCGCATCGGCGCTTGGCATGGCCCGAAAAGCCAGTTTGTCGCTCAGCAGCGCTATCTGTGGCAGGGCATAACCACTGCCACCCAGCTCTGGCATGGTGACCAGACTCAAGTCGGGGTGCGGATAAGGTTTGATATGGGCTTCAAACCAGTTCAGGGTGTCGGTCATCGCATCGAAGTGCAGCGCCAGAGTGTCGGCATCGGTAGTGGCTGCAAAAATCTGCAGCGTCACTTTCCCCGTCATTGCGCCCGCTGCTTTGCCTGTCATTGCGCCCGCCATCTTGACGTGCCTTTGGGATGACAGGGCAAGCCAGGCCGGGAGATCCCGGATGGGCGTCTGGGTCTCGTAACCTATGCTGCGCAAGTCGTCTGTCAGCGAATCCGTTGTAACCTGTCCCTGCGTCAGCGGGTAGTGGCTGACGGGAGTGCTGATTGTGCTGCTGACGGTTATCCAGTCGTAGCCGTCTGGGCCTTGTGGCGGCGTGTCTGACAGGCCGTGTTCGCGGCGCTCCTTCAGTTCCTGCAGCTGCCACTGATGCTGATATCCCACCACGGGGATCAGGGGTTGGCTGCGCAGGTAACTGAAGCCCTCGCTTACCAGCTGATGTTCACTCAGTGGCCACCACTGCGGCTGCTTAACCTCAATACGTGCCCGGAACTGCCGTTCTTCGCCGGGCCTGAGCGCCTTGTGCCAGCGATAAAGCCGCTGTCCGAGGCAGGTGTCGTGGTACTCAAGATCGGCATCATCCACCTCGATGGTTTCCCCCCGAAAGTTACCGTAGCGACCGATCAGCAGGGTGGCGACTGAATGTGGATGGGGATTATGCAGCCGATACAGCAACTCGATGTCCGCCCGGCCCTCGGTGGGGAAAAAGCGTACCTGAGCATCCAGATGGGTCACGACCAGTGAGGGCTCATCGGCAAAAAATCCATACTGGCGTTCATAGTCGGCGCGCCAGGCCGCGGCTTGGTCGCGGTTAATCAGCGGCTTCTCGGCCACGATTTGGCTGTGGCTTAACATCAGGCTCCCCAGACACAGTAGTGCCAACCACGCGGCGTGCGCTATGGGCAGACGGCTCGCCGGTGGCCGGATCCCCGTGCCCCTGTGACTCACTGTTACGGCTACCCTCAGCAGGCATAACGTCAGCATTAGCCACAGCAGACCGTAGGGGACTATGGTCTGGCTGCTCGCGGCATACCCCCAGAAATCATCGCCCTGTTGCAGCGGAATATTGGTGATATTCCACAGTGGATGAGACAGGCCAAGTGCCGCCATCAGCGGGCTGTATTTGACGATAAGCAGCAGTAGCAGCGAGCCCGCAGCGGCCTGCGGCGAGCGCAGCAGGTGGCAAATCCCCAGAACCCAGCCGCCCCAGAGCGCAAGACCAAGCCAGCGGACGGCGCCGGTCAACACATAGGGCGCGGCGCTGATGGGGCTGTCCATCAGGAGTTGCACCGCCATGGTCACCAGTATGGCCGAGCCAACCAGCAGGGCGGCCAGGGTCGACAGTGCCAGCCACTGGGCCAGCAGCAGATCGCGATTGTGCCAGGACTTGGCGGCAATCAGCTCAGCCATCCCCAATCGTTGGCCGCGGCTGACTATCTGCCAGCCCAGCAGCGACAGGAGTAAGCAGCCTCCAACCGGCACCAGGTCGAACATGATGCGATTCAATGCCTGGATACTGCCGGGTTCCAGCAGTCGCGCCATGGGTTCGGCAACATCGAGGCCGCTGGCGACTTCGTTAGCACAAACCAGCAGCCACACCAGCACCAACAGCTGATTGAGTCTGTCTGCGAGTGCGCTGCCCAGCGCCTGTCCAAAAAAACCGGAGTTAAACCGGGTTGCGGCTATGGACTTTATCCGTCGGGACCAGAGGTTGGCCCATGTGGCACGGGTGGATGGGGGCGCGTTGGCATCGGGGTCGACCGATAAGGCGTTGCCCTGGGTGTGGGCCGGTAGGGGGCGCATGCCAAGCCAGAACATCAGCCCAGCCAAGAGCAGGGTAAGCACGCGGTTGAAGATGGTCGATGAATTGGTCAGGCCTGTGTTTGTATTGCCATCCAGCGCCAGAGAATGGGTCAGGGCGGTAAAGTTCATCGGGTCTAACCACAGCATCAGTTGGTAAAACGTCTCGCTGACCACATGGCTGCCAGCCAGAATGGGTGAGCCGACCAAACTGCACAGGTAGAGGTAGGCCATCATGGCGCAGAAAAGCACCACATACAGGGTGACACCACTTCCGAGCCGGCAAAGCAGCAGCGCGGCGCCGAGCCACAGCAGCAGGTTGGGCAGCAGATACAATAGAGTGTTGCCGATGAAGGCCTGCAGCAGCTCTCCCGGGGCCGAGCCAGGCAGGCCAGGGCTGAGTGAGCTCAGCAGTGCAGGCACACCCGCCAGTAGCATCAGCACAAAACACATCAAAAACAATAAACTGAGCTGTGATTGTCGCAGCTGCTTGTCACTGGTGTGGGTGGCGGCAAGCAGCTCATTGAGCCGATAGGTGCTGCCGCTCAAGAGTTGCAGCGGTGCCAGTGCCGCGACCAATGCAGGCATGATAAGCAGTTGCAGCGTCATCAGTTGTAATTGCAGACCTGCCACTGCCACTGGCGCGGCATCGGCAAGATACAGTCCCTGACTCAGCACAGTGGCAAAACCGAGTGCGCCAAGGCTGCTTATCCAGAACAGTGGCTGGCAACGGATGAATCGCCACTCGTTGAGCATGCCTTTATGCAGCGTCAGGGAGTTTTGTGGTTCAGCGACCATCTGCCACCTCCATTTGTCCTGCGGCATTCGCACTGCCCATGTCCGGGCGGGTCTCGAAAAAGTACCTGTCCTGCAGGTTTGCCTGCTGCGGCCGAGCCTGCGGATGCGGCTGACTATCGCAGCACAGTCGCAGCGACACCCGGCCATGGTGGAAATGATGGCTCAGCACCCGGGTATTCGGGGCCAGGCCGGTCGTGTCGGGGCACAGCCACACCTTACCCGCCATGGGGGCGACCAGTTCGGCCACAGTGCCAAAATCCACCACGCGCCCCCTGTGCATCAGCGCCACCCTGTGGCAGAGGTTTTCTATGTCTTCCACAATATGGGTCGACAGCAGCACCAGCCGCGCTTCGCTGAGGCTAATCAGTACCCGGTTAAGATGCTCTCGCTCTGTGGGGTCCAGTCCGGCGGTGGGCTCATCGAGGATCAACAGCTGCGGCTGGCCCAGCAGCGCCTGGGCGATGCCAAAGCGCTGGCGCATGCCACCGGAAAAACTGCTGACAGCCTTGTTGGCGAAGGCCGTCAGGTGGGTGAGTGCCAGCAGTCGCTCTATTTGGTCGAGGGCATCGGCCTTAGTCAGGCCCTTGAGACTCGCCAGATACAAGAGCAGTGCCCTGCAGCTCATATGGGGGTAAACCCCAAAACTCTGGGGCAGATAACCGAGGCGTTGGCGCAGCACGTCGGGGGCCTTGAGCACGTCCAGCCCCATAAACTTAAGCTCGCCGCTGTCGGGAGCCTGTATGCCCGCCAGGGTGCGCAGCAAAGTGGACTTGCCGGCACCGTTGGTGCCCAGCAGGCCAGTCATGCCCGTGGGCAGCGTGAGCGACACCCGATCCAGTGCCCGGGTGCCGTCGGCATAGGTTTTTGAAATGTGTTTGAGTGTCAACATGACGCGCTCCTTCTGGCGTTTTGGCTAAGCTTGCCCCCGGGATTTTTCCCCGCCATAAAATCGTGCTGAGCCGCCGATAATGGTGATAAGGTGGCCAAATTGCTGATCAAAGGCGGCTGTGGCTCTTGGTCACGAAAAAGCACAGTTTCGTCATCTTGCGGCCCCGCAAAGGCGCAGAATTGGCATGCTGTGAATATCAATCAGCTGAAATCGCCTCCACGGAGGCAAAGGGACTGCAACGGGGAACTGAGAATGGAGCAGGGAGCCTTGAGCGGGGGGCAAAGCCAGGGGAACGACAGGCGCTGGATGCCACTGGTATCCCTGCTGCCACTGCTGCTGGTGTGCGTGTATCTTGCCCATAGCAGTGCGCTTATTTTGCCTGCAGCAGCCAAGTGCGAGGCCTATTTGAGCGGTATCTTGGCGGCCTTGCTGCTGGCGTCTCCCATGTTGCTTGGGCAGTATCTTTTGGGCAGGCAGCTTTACCTGCACAGACGCCATATGCGTGATAGCCGGGGTTGGGTCGTGATGACCCTGGCGCTGACTGGCTTGGTGGTGTATCCGCTGCTGGCACTGTTATTCACGCCTGCAAGCGTGCTGACTGCGGACGGTGCCCACAGCAGTGCTGAAGGGCTTGGCATGGTGATGGCCGCCGCTCTGCTATGGTGGTTGCTGGAATTTGTTAAAGGACGCTACTCGGGTAGGGGCAAGAGCTTGCCCTGGCTGCTGAGTCTGGATGCCATGGTGCTTGCCGGGCTGCTGGGCTGGGCAATATTGCTGGCCGGGGTATTTAACAGTATCGATGACCCCATGATGAACCAGCCAATCAAACTGGTGCTGGATCTTGGCAGTCAGCTGGAACACCTTGGCCGCCTGGGCTCCTATGCCTGGCAGTTTTGTGTGATGGCGCTGCTGATGTTCTTCTTTTATTGGCTCAATCGTTATTTGCTTATTCGCCAGTGCCTTAGCCGTTTTGGGCTGGCCTGCTTTGTGGTGGTGTCGCTGCTGGCGCTGATGCTACTGACGCCGCTATTGGCGGCCATGGTTATCGCCCTGCCGATAAACGCGTTACCGCAGGATGTGGCGCTTCTCGTGCCCGGTGGCAACAACAATCCCTTCGATGCCCATAACTACCGCTTTATGTTTGTGGTGTGGCTGGTGTCCACCCCCATTATTTTGGCCTTCGAGCGTCAGCAGCAGGCATCCAGACTGGCGGCCATTGCCCAGCAGCAAGCCCAGACCGAACTGCAACTGCTGCAGCAGCAGATAAATCCGCACTTTTTGTTCAACACCCTCAACAGCCTCTACGCCCTCACCCTGATGAAGACCGAAGACGCGCCTGAGCGCATTTTGCAGCTTGCGGGCCTTTTGCGTTACAGCGTCTACCGGGGGCAGCAGCCAGAGGTTTCTCTGAGCGAAGAGGTGGCCTGTCTCAAGGACTATCTGGCGCTGCAGCAAATCCGTCAGGGGGCGCGGCTGTCCATCGACTGTGACTGGCCGGATGCGGCCCTGGTACAGCTCAGGCTGGCGCCGCTGCTGTTTATCGTGCTGGTGGAAAATGCCTTTAAGCACGGATTGGAACCCAGTCAGCACCAGGGGTGGCTTAAGCTTGGGTTTTGGCAGCAGAATGGCAAACTCTGTTTTCGTTGTGATAACTCACTGCCGCCTACAGAGCCCAGCGAGGGCGCCGAAAAACATACCATTGCGGCGGCGCAACCCCTGGCCGAAGGCGGTGGACTTGGGCTGACAAACCTCAGTCGCCGCCTGGCGCTGCTTTACCCTGATGGGCACAAGCTGACAAGTGAGCGCCGTGACGACCACTGGCATGCACAACTGGAGATAGAACTTGGCCAAGCTTCGCGCCCTGCTGATTGACGATGAACCGCTCGCCCATGAGGTGCTTAGGCACCATCTGGCCGGGCACGGCGACATCGAAGTGCTTCGCAGCTGTTACAACGCCGCCGAGGCGCTGGCCTTTTTGGCCGACAATCCGGTCGATTTGCTGTTTGTCGATATTCAGATGCCGGTGCTCAGCGGCATGGCGCTGCTCAAGGTGCTGGCAAACCGGCCCCAGGTGATAATCGTCAGCGCCTACAGCGACTATGCGCTGGAGGGCTTTGCTCTGGATGTGACCGACTATCTGCAAAAACCCGTGGGGGCGGCCCGCTTTGCCGAAGCGCTGGACAAGGTGCGCCGACGCGCCGCAGCTGCTTTACAGGCGCCCTCGCAAGAGCCCTCGCAAGAGCCCATGCCATCGCCTGTACTCTCACAGGCACCAAGGTCTGGCGCCGAGACCCTGGCGGAGGCGTCCGCCAGCCTGCTGGTGAGGGTCGATCGGGAAGATCGCAAGCTGATGATTGCTGATATCCACTACCTTGAGGCCTATGGCAATTTCGTCAAGATCTGGCTTGGCGATCAGTGTCTGCTCACCGCGAGTACCCTGAAGCAATTTCAGCAGCGGCTGCCGGCGGGGCAGTTTGTGCAGATCCACAAGTCCTTCGTGGTCAATCTGGCTCAGGTTGCTGCCCGAGGCAGCCAGCGCCTCAGCCTCAAATCCGGGGTGCAGCTTAAGCTGGGGCAGGCTTACCGTCAGGCCTTGCAAGGGGCGTGGTTCGGGTGAGTGAAACCCATAACAAAAGCCCGGCGCTGCCGGGCTTTTGATGACTAGTGCTTCTAATGACTGGTGCTTCTATCAGTGAATCAACTTAGGTGGCGTCTGGGCTGGTTCGCTAGTTGGCCTGAGCCATGCGCTGCCACTTGCTGCTCCATACTTCACCGGCGCTGCCATCCATTTGCGACCACTCGGCTTCTTCGCTGTAGCCTTTAATGGAATGGTAGTCGCCGTCTTTGCCGACAATGCTCAGGTAGGCACGCATTGCCACACCGCCATTATCGTCGGCAACTTCCACAACCACTTCGCCCATATCGTTGATGCTCCATGTGAAATCCGTGGTCTCTACCGGGTCTTCGTGATAATCGGTAAAGTTGCCTCCGTCACTCGTGAACACTATCAGGGTTTCAACGCCGCCATCAGAGTCATACTCTTTGAACTGGAAGCCCACCAACATCTCGCTGGTGAATGCCATGGCGTCCATACCGCTGCGGCACTCGCTCACCAATGCGCGGTACTGGGTCAGTGACTTGAGGGTGGCGGTAACAGGACTATCGCTGCTGTCGTCCCATTCGGAGTCGCCGGTTTCACATACGAAGCTGGTCTGAGGCTCTTCACCGCCGGAGCCGGACATCAGGCTTAAATCCAGCTTGGTGAGAATGTCGTTTTTCGCCGTCAGATTAAAGATCACTTCATCGTCATCGCCGCTGCCTGCCGGGATAAATTCGCCCCGCCGCACCGCGCCCTGATAAACCGCCAGCAGTAGCTCACCATCATCCTCGTGCTCACCAAAGCGTCTGACATCGTCAGGCAGCTGCATCAGCACCAGGGTCTGGCCTGCCTCAGTCACCTGACGCCACTCGCCAGTGGCATACAACATGACCGATTGCTCGGCCTCGCCGGTGCTGCTCTGGCCCCAATACACCTTGTGATACTTCACCATGCCGCCTTCAATCAATTCGGCAAGGATTTGTGTGTCGCCGTGCCAGGCTACATATGGCCCAACCAGGTTGGCCAGGGTGCCATCGGAGGCGGTGGCAGAGATAAGGCTGCTCAGGCTGGTGGCCGGGCCCTCACTGCCGCCTGCCATACGTGACCAGACACTGTTGCAGTATCCGCCCACCATGTCGCCTTCGCCGCAGTCGTCCCAATAGTAAAGCCGGTATTGGTCGCTGGAGGTCTTGGCTTCAATGGCAAAGGCTTTGGCCCCTTCGCTGAAGCTGGCGTCGGCAGGCATTACCTTATGCCAAGGCCAGGTGTTATCTTGCTTGGCCAGTAACACCTTGATATTGAGGCCACTGAGGGCGTATTCGGTGGCGCTTAGCGTTTCGGCCAGCTGGGGAAAATCCGGGTGGCTCAGGGTGATGGTGCCATCTTCATTGAGTGCGGTGATCACAAACTCATCTGTGGTGGCCTGCCAACCTGTGTCCGTTAAAATGAAATCGTCTGTGTCAAACTCGTCGCTGCTGTGGGCCACAAACTCACCGTTGACCAACTCGTAAAACACTTCGGTGGTGCTCTGGTTGGCGGCATCGTATTTTACATGGCCGTACTCGAGCCACAGGCCATCAACATCATAGTCGCCATCAAACCAGAAGATACCGTCTCCGCTGACTTCGGCGACCAGATTGGCCGCTGCCGCGTTGGCTTCGGCGTTCAGCACTTCGACTTGCTCTTCGAGGTTATCTTCGGAGACCGATGCCTCATTTTCCACTTCGTCTGAACCGGCAATGGCGTCGGGGTCAAAATCGTCCCCGGCTGCTTCTACCTGAGCCACTATGGTTTCCAGTGCATCAACCACAGTGTCCACAATCAGCGCAATCAGGTCGTCAGCCGAAATGCCCGCAGCATCAGCGGCGGCCTGGATCTGCGCCAGATTGTTGGCTATCACTCTGGCCGTGACCTGTGCCACCTGATGCAGTTGCTCGTATTCGGCTTTTTGCTCGTCGCTGAGGCTGTCGTCATTCTGGGCGGCTACATAATCCTGAGTCAGGTCGATGGCGGTACCCAGCAATGCCTTGATGGCCGCTTCGGCCTCTTCTTCGCTGCTGCCCTTATCCATTTCCCCCTGCACCATGGTGGTGAGTGGGCTGACAAACTCATAGCCTGCCGGTGCGCTGAGGGTATAGCCCTGAGTGATGGCTTCGCCGGTATCTTCATCCACAGTGCCTGCGGTCACTTCAACCACCAGGGGGTAAGTGTCCAGCTGCTCCTGGGTTGCGTCTGTAATGGAGAAACTGCCGCCAGCCCCGGTGGTGGCACTGGGCTCACCGTCATCGCAGACTTTATTTTCGTTCAGATCCAGACACACCTTGGCGCCCACCAGATAGCCATCGGCGACTTTACCGTCCAGGGTGATGCTGGTGGGTGGTGTTGGGGGAGTGGGGGCATCATTGTTGTCGCTGCCGCCGCAGGCGGTCAGTACCGAGCCAAGGGCGGCGGCAATGAGTAGTTTATTGAAATCCATGTATTCGCTCCGCTGATTGTTCGCTGTTTCCGTTTTTCAAAGCGTGTGCCTGTTGGCACTCAGCCGGCTGCGCATGCCTGCCCGGGGAGATTATCTCCCTCGGTGTGATTGAGCTGCTTCGAACCTTACCAAGTGTAGAACCTCAGCCGAAGGTCGCAGCAAAAATCAGTGAAGAAAGGTGAAACAATGGAGCAGTTTTGCCTGCTCAGCCCTTGCGGCCGCTGGCGTAGCTGAAAAAGGCCCGCCGCTCGGGCCCGGAAAGCTCCGCCGGTACCTTGTTCGGGTGCTTGAATTCATCAAATCCGGCCACTCTGCCTGCCTGATTCAGGTGCGGGAAGGGGGTATCTTCATCAAGGTCGGCAAGATCCAAAAAGCGGTGCAGCGCCGCCAGCGCGCCGGGCGCGGCGGGGTTTAACTTCAGTAAATCGTCACGTCCTGCAAAGTAGTCATCCACCTGCTGCTCATGCCTTATAAAGCACTGGCTCAGGTGCGCATCGGCGAGAATGTCGAAGTGGGTATTTGGCAGCGGATTAAAGGTCTTATGTAGCTCAAACACTTCATTAAAACTGCGCCGCAGCTGGGGGTGAAACGCGCCTTTTGCGGTCGGGTTAAGCTTTGGCAGCATCCGCTCAAGCAGTCGCTGCATCGACGGCAGCCAACTATCGATTGTGCGCTCAAGGTAAACAAACTTACTGCCGGGATAGAGTTTGTCGAGCTTTTGATAGTCACTGAACACGGGCGCATCGGCTATCGCATCGGCTGCCTCGAAGCTCGCCTTGGTAAAGGCCATGTGGGCCACCTTGAGGCCACGCCCGGCCTTGGACGTGGCCTCGAGCAGCGCCACACACACACTGGTGGTGCCGCTGCGGGGCAGGCCGATAATGAAGATTTTATTGAATGGCTGACTCATCGAATATCGCTCGGTTTGGGCGCGCTGTGCTGGCTTTTGCTTCCTGTTTCAGTCGCCTTGGCGAGTACCTGCTGCAAGCGCCGCCTGAATAAGTTCCGACTGAATAAGCGCCCTGATGGTATCAAATCGGGCGGGCAGTTGCCGCTGGCGCTTGTGAATAAGGTAAAGCGGCTCAAACACCCGCTCATTGCCAACAAACAGCCTGAGTTTTGCCTGGTCGCTGAAGGCAGCAGCCACCGAAAGCGGCAGCACGGTAAAGCCAAGCCCAAGAGATACAGGTAACAGGATTTGCCCTAACTGGTTGATATAACTGCTTACCGGGAAGTCTTCAGCGAAGGCATTTTGATAGCCTTCGTACTTACTGTGGGCAAAAAACAGCGATAGATAATGGGCCGCATCCGGGTGGCTGATAAGCCCGAGCGCCTTGAGCTCGGCAATAGAGGGCTGGTCGGACTCTTTTACACTGGCACTGTCACTGGCCTCGGTGCTGGCGCTGCTTTCTTCCTTCTCTTTGGTTTCTCTAACCACTTTGGCACTGGCTGGCAGCACCAGACACAGCGCCTGTGTGCCAATCTCAGCTTCGTTAAACAGTCCCCTCGGCGGTGGCGCCGTGATAATGCCAAGGTCTTTTTCGCCCTGCTGAACCTCATTGATGATGCGGGCATTGGGCGCCGCTTCAACATGCACCTTAAGTGCGGGATGCTCGGCCTGCAGCGCCAAAAGCCGGGGGTAGAGCAGCTGCGCCAGCGCGCCTGAGCAGGCGAGACGACAGACGCCACTGTAAGGGTTGTCTTCATCCAAACTGCCAAGCAGCGCCGCTTCGGCTTTGGCTTGCTCTAGGGCGTATTGATACAACCGCGAACCAGCTTCGGTCAGCTCTATGCCGCTGCGGCTGCGAATAAGCAGCTGGTGGCCACAGGCCTGCTCGAGCTTATTCAGGTGCTGGCTTACCCCGGGCTGGGTCATAAACAGCTTGCTCGCAGTCTGGGTAAAGTGTCCGGTGTCGACCAGGGTGACAAACGTCTTAAGCCACAGTGGGTTAAGCATGGTATCCGCTCTCAATGGGTCTGATTTCCAGCTTGGCTTTTTACGCCGAGTCGCCGCTGCGCTTTATGCTTCGGCGCTGCTCTTTATGCTTCGCCGCTGCGCTTGATGCTTAACCATAAAGTTAGGCCGCTTTATCGGCATAGGCCGCGTTTTGCAGGCTGGAAATTTGGATAACAAAAAATTATTAAAATCAGAATATATGATAATTTTTCATTGGGCTATCTCAGGCGTACTCTTTGTGCATCGGGCAATGCCACAGTCATTGTCCCTCCTGTTCAAATAGATGATTTCCACAACGAGGTTAGCCATGAACACATATCCACGCAGCTTTTCCCACATAGGTATTTCAGTGCCCGACCTTGAGGCCGCGGTAAAGTTTTACACCGAAGTGCTCGGCTGGTATCTCATTATGCCGCCCACCGACGTGGTGGAAGATGATTCGGCCATAGGTGAAATGTGTACCGATGTTTTTGGCCCCGGCTGGGAGCGTTTTCGCATCGCCCACCTGTCTACCGGCGATCGCATTGGCGTTGAACTGTTTGAGTTCAAAAACCAAGAGAATCCGGAAAACAACTTCGAATACTGGAAAACCGGTATCTTCCACTTCTGTGTGCAAGACCCGGATGTCGAAGGCCTGGCCGAGAAAATTGTCGCCGCCGGCGGTAAAAAGCGCATGAAGGCCCCACGCTACTATTACCCGGGTGAAAAGCCTTACCGCATGATTTATATGGAAGATCCCTTCGGGAATATCCTTGAGATCTACAGCCACAGTTATGAGCTGCACTATTCGAGTGGCGCCTATACAGGCTGAGTGTTTTCGTCCCGACTGGACTGGACTGGACTGGCCGCTTGCAGCGGCCGGAAGGTCGCGGCCTTCCAGCCCGCCTCCGGGCAAGGGGCTTTGCTCATCCAAAGCCCCTTGCATCCCAAAGGACGCCCCCGACGAAGCCGAGCATTTTGGCTTTATGGGCTGAAAACGGCCACCGCGACCGATTCGCTCCAAGCTCAGCGGTCACTGCCTCGACGTCCATATCTCGGCTTGCCCGTTTCACTCAGCCCAACAGCCAAAGCGGCTTCGATGGGGCTATGGGCGTCCAATCTGAAAGTAAAGAGGTATGCCGTCCTCACATTTCGTATCGCCTCCAAATAGCCCCAAAAGACTAGCCCGGCTAATCGAGGTGTACTCCTTGGGTAATGTATTAGTCAGAAAGGCGGAATTTCTAAGCTGCTCCACTTACACAAGCCGCTAATGGTATTGCCCCTGCTAAACCTTTGTTGTACGCTGATAAAAACTGTTACTGACTAGTTTTTTTGACCCTAAGGTGATGAATTAAAGGCATTAATTAAGCAGGCGCTTAATTGCTTTTCTAAAGACTTGGAGCAAACAGTAAAACAATGGAGATCAGGGAAGAATCACTCAGCCAATGCTCTCAAAGGCTCGGCCAGCATAATAGCAAGGACAGCTACCCACTTACCTTCTTACTTCTTCCCTTATCTGAAAAAAATATAGTCATACCAAAGTTTGAATTAGCCTAAGTTGCTAATGTTGTTCAAGTTGGATTTTTTAGAGTCACGCTTATAACAAGAGTCAGTTGACTAGGTACGTTCTAAAGCTGCTAGTGCCCGTTAGATAGCGAGACTGAAATTCGGGAGATGTGCTATGCATAACGGTGAGTTGGCAGATAGCGGGCGGCTTGTTGGGAATGCCAAACGAAGTTTGGCATAGGTCATGGGCAGAAGACCCACTCCGAGGAAAGAGGGCTGTTTCGACAGGCCCCCTTGTCCAATCCCTCTGCGACCCGTGATGAAGCGGACGACAACATGGATGTTGAAGGTAGAACAACGCCGAGAGCGATTGTCGAAAGCTTCTTGGGGAAATTGGCATTCTATGGCTATCAAGTCAGACGCTCATCCCTTATTCGACTGACGCTGCATCGGTATTAATACCTCGGCCACGTAACGGACACCAACGCTCCTCGGCAGCACCAAGCGCGAAAAGTGCAAACTTTTAGCCCAGTAGTTAGAGAAAGAATCGTGGAATTCCTCATTTTTTGTGTCCAGATGAGTGTCATCCAAGGCCCTTTATATAGCATGAGTGAAATATAGGCGAATCAATATGGCTGATTTATCTCAAGACGATTATGAATTGACTGAGCCAGAACCGTCTGCTTTAGCTGAGTCCCTTAGGGCGTTTGGTTACAGCCTACGTACCGCTATTGCTGACTTAGTGGATAACTGTATTTCTGCATCTGCCCAGAACATTTGGATCAGGTTTGAATGGGAAGGTGACCGTTCCTTCATTTCCATCCGAGATGATGGTAGTGGAATGACTGATACCGAGCTAGTGGCGGCCATGAGGCCTGGCTCAAGGAGCCCCCTAGAGGAACGCTCGCCGGGCGATCTGGGCCGGTTCGGACTGGGGCTCAAGACTGCGTCTTTCTCTCAGTGCAGGCGCCTGTCTGTTATCAGCAGGACGAAGGATGCTGCCTGTGTAGCCCGCTGCTGGGATCTTGACTACATCAACACAGCCGGAGAGTGGCGTCTCCTCAAAAAGGTCAATCAGCAACGGCTCACAGAGATAGGGGAAGAGATAGCCCAGCAGGGGACGATTGTCCTGTGGGAAGAAATGGACCGGGTTACCGGGACCGCGCGCACTGATGACAATAACGCCTACAACCGCTTTCTCGAAGCCATTGAGGAGGTCAAAGAGCACCTTGCAATGGTATTTCACCGCTACTTGGAAAAGCGGGGCGGCATCAATATCTTCATCAATGGCCGCCAGATAGAGGCCTGGGACCCGTTCCTGCGAAGGGAAAGGGCGACTCAGGAGCTCCCCTCCGAAAAGCTCTTCTGCAAAGGTGCTCAACTCACCGTCACGCCGTACGTGCTTCCTCATCAATCAAAGCTGACTCAGGACAGGCATCGCGCTGCTGCAGGTCCGCAGGGCTGGAATGCGCAGCAGGGCTTCTACATCTATCGAAATGAGCGCCTCCTTGTTCCTGGCGACTGGCTCGGGCTCGGTTTTCAGAAGGAAGAGCACCACAAGCTCGCACGAATCCAGATTGATCTGCCCAACAACATGGACGATGAGTGGCAGATCGACGTAAAGAAATCCCGGGCCAGGCCTCCGGGCTACCTGCGCGCTGATCTGAAAAGAATCGCCAAACTGACGCGAGAGCAGGCGGTCCAGATATACCGCCACAGGGGAAAGGTCATTGCCAGAAAGTCCTCCCAGGACCATGTTTTTCTCTGGCAGCAGAAGACCAGGCACGGGAAGTATTTCTACGAAATAAACCGTGAGCATCCTCTTATTCAATCTTCCCTGCGCGAAATCGGGGGCGACAAAATCGAACCCATTCTGCGCCTGCTGGAGGAGACCATTCCTGCGTCACACATCATCATCACCAGTTCTGAAGAACCAGACAGGATGAGCAGCCCGCTTGAGGGCGCAAAATACGCAGAGGTCAGGCCTCTGCTGCAAAAGATTTACGACTCATTCCAGAAAAATGGCTTCAGCCGGGACGAAATATTTGACCGTCTCGCAACGATGGAGCCGTTCAGCCAGAACCCTGAGTTTATAGAAGCCTTTAGAGAAGAGTCCGAGGGAGGTATTTAGATGGATCAGTATGGATACGATGACGTTAAGTCAATGGTCATGAAAAGGCTTCGAAAAGAAGAAACCGTTACCTCTGAAAAAATTTCAAAAGAAATCAATGCTCTCCTCGACGCTTTTGAAGCGGCGGGGCTGGCTGAGGATATCGACCGCAACCTGCTGTTCCGGGAAATCTCCAGCCAGGTCAGCGTATGGCAGCCTGATCCATCTGTATTACGCGACAAAAAACACAAAAACTGGCTTCCTGAACGCAAAACCGAGATCAGCTGGGGATTCTGGAAACGTTATCGCCAGTATCTGGAAGAAGAAAAGAACTGGCCTTCTGTTGTCACCGGGAAACTGGATCAGGTCACGGATGCGACCCTAGGTGACATCGGGAACCCTGCACAATCAGGTGCATGGGACCGGCGGGGCATGGTTGTCGGTGATGTGCAGTCAGGAAAAACAGCAAACTACACTGGGCTTATCTGCAAGGCCGTAGACGCCGGGTACAAGCTCGTCATTGTGCTGGCCGGTATGACCAACGACCTTCGCAGCCAGACACAGTCCCGCCTTGACGCTGAATTTCTTGGTTTTGAAAGTGAACTTGGTAAGTTTCATGAGAACGGAAGCCGCATTGGGGTAGGAAAAATTGAAGACCACGGGCAGCTGATTGTTCAACCCCTCACATATAGCGCTCACGGTGGTGATTTCAGGTCCAGAAAGGGCACTAACTCCCAGCTCGGGGGAAACCCTCTCCTTCTTGTCGTCAAGAAGAATACATCCGTTCTCAACCGAATACTGACATGGGTCGAAGGGCAGGGCCAGACCAATCCCGAAACGGGTGAGAAAGTGGTCAACGGCATTCCTCTTCTGCTGCTTGATGACGAAGCTGATAACGCCTCCGTAAACACTAAAGACCCGGAAGAAGATCCTACTGCCATCAACCGAGCCATCAGAAAGATACTCAAGACGTTTTCCCAGAGCTCGTATGTGGGTTACACAGCCACGCCTTTTGCCAATATTTTCATCGTACCCCCGGATGAAGATAGTGAAAAGTCAAAATATGGCGAGGATCTGTTCCCGCGAAACTTTATTTACTATATCAATCCACCGGACAACTATATCGGAGCGACAAAGGTTTTCGGGCTTTCAGAAAGTATCGATGGCCTGGCTCCCGTAGACAAAAGCCTTCCTCTCATCAGGCACGCCGAAGACGCCGAGCAGTATTTCCCTGCCAAACACAAAAAGCACCTTCCGGTAGATGGCCTTCCGGACACGATGATTGAAGCAATTCGGACGTTTGTTCTGTCCTGCGCAGCCCGCCGCGTCAGGGGACAGAAGAATGTTCACAATACAATGCTGATTCATGTGACCAGATTCAACGATGTCCAGGACAAGGTCATCGGTCTGGTCAGAGATGAGCTTGTCAGTATTCAAAGGACACTTGAATTTAATACAGGGCTGCAATGGAAAAAGCTTCATGCGGAATTGAAAAAGCTCTGGGACGAGGATTTTGTTAAAAAAACCGCCTCAATCATAGAGCTAACAGGTGATCCGCTTATTACTCCGATCCAGTGGAGCGAAGTATCCCAGGAGCTGACAGAAGCCGCACTGAAAATCCAGGTCAGAGGTATCAACGGCCTAGCCGAGGGTGTTCTTGACTATGCCGAGCATCCTAAAGGACTGAATGTTATCGCAGTCGGAGGGGACAAGCTGTCCCGCGGCCTTACTCTTGACGGACTGAGTGTCAGTTACTATACCCGTCCGGCAAAAAATTATGACACCCTGCTTCAGATGGGACGCTGGTTTGGTTACAGACCAGGGTATCTCGATCTGTGCCGCCTTTATACAACCGAAGAAATCGAAGGCTGGTATCAGCATATCGCAGTAGCGACTGAAGAGCTGAAACGTGAGTTTAAACTCATGGAGCTTAGCAATCTGACACCTGAGGATTATGGCCTTAAAGTCAGAACGCATGCCAATGGTCTGAGTATCACTGCCGCAAACAAGATCCGGAGCGGCAAAAGAATGCAGGTCACATTTGCCGACAGCCTAGCTCAGACGATAGTTTTTGATAAAAATCAAAACGCACAGGAAAACAACTTCAGGCACGTCGATGAATGGATTGCCGGTCTTGGGTCATTCAGCGCTCTGAAGAAAAATAATTACCTGTGGAATGAGGTCAAGCCAGATCAAATTCACGATCTCCTTGCTGGCTTTAAGATTCATCCGTTTTCGCGTGGTGCCGACCCTGAGCTCATCAGCAAGTACATTGAGAAAGTCAATGACATTGGAGAGCTCACTTCATGGACTGTTGTCCTGATATCCAGCAGCACTGCCAACACCAAGCTTCCAATCGGCGGGCACCAGACCGGACTAGTTGAACGTCAGGACGTTCAAAAGGACAGTGATCTCTACTGGCTGCAAAAGGCCAACATCATCAGCCCTGAGGATCAGTACATAGACCTTGACAGCACTCAGCGGGACGCAGCACTTGCGGCCACGGTTGATGCTTGGGCAAACGGTAAAACACGACATAATGTGCAGCCCACTTCGCCAAGCGGTCCATTCATTCGCCGGGCAAGAAGTCCTGAGCGAGGCCTTCTGCTGATTTACCCGCTGGATTCCAGCAATGTGCTGCTGGACGGGGAGCGTTTTACAGAGATGCCCATTATCGGCATAGCCATGAGCTTCCCTGCCCCTGCCAGCCCTAACTCAACCACCGTCGAGTATCAGGTCAATACCAAGTACTGGCTTGATCGCTATGGGGATGACGAAGACGATGTTTAAGGATCTATGGACTGACCTTGAAGCATCTGCGAGCCGCAAGGCTGGACCAGGCACTGCAAAACGCTTGGTCGGTCTGGATGCCATATGCCCCATATTTATCGGGGTTAAGGCTCCCGCAATGCTGCGCACCTTCATTCTCGAAGTCCCTAGGGACAGCGCGCCGTTGCCCGATATCATCCCTGTGTCGCGAGGGCTGCATTTTACTGTTCAGATTACGGGAGATGAAATACTCCCGGACCACGCGAGCCTGATACTTTCCTCTTCAGCTGTCGGGTATAACGAGATATTCGCTTCTATCGCGGAAGACCTTTACAGCAAGCTTCATTCTCTTACGAGGAGGAAAGAGGTTATTGCAGGTTTTCTCACCCGTGTCCGACTCTGGCTGGTGTTTTTTGAAAAACAGGGAGATGATGGTCTCACAGAGGAAGCGCAGCGCGGTCTGTACGGCGAGCTCCGATTCCTCAAAGACCATGTTCTGCCTTCTGCTACCAGCCGGGAGAAGGCAGTGCTCGCGTGGACTGGCCCCAGAAGCAGGCAGCATGATTTTCAGTTCGGGGCAGCAGCTGTAGAGGTAAAAACCAGTGCGTCAAAACAGCATCAGAAATTACAGATCGCAAGCGAACAACAGCTTGACGAAACTACCGTAGGGGCGCTCTACCTTTATTACCTTTCGGTTGCTCTCATCGAGGGCGGGGCTGAGACGTTACCGGCTCTTGTTGATGACATTAGGGCCAGCCTCTTGCACCAGTCGGGTGCTCTCTCAGAGTTTGATAATCTGCTGATCGAAGCAGGCTATGTCGACTCACACAGAGGAAAATATAATTCTATTGGATACTCAATAAGAGAATTTGCAGTTTTTCTGGTAGATGGTGATTTTCCAAGGATTCGTGAAAGAGATATTCGCTTGGGCGTAGGCGATGTGAAATATTCGATCTCAGTTGCACAATGCAAGAGCTATGAAGTCCCATTTTCAGAGCTTTCTGTAAAAATAGAAGAGGCCTGCTGGTGAACGAAAAAGATGGACTTAATTCATTCTGCGAGGATCTGTTGCAGGAGGTTCTTGCAGGTGCCGGTGATTCGGAAGACGGTGGATTCAAGGTCGACCAGTTCACGAGAATTGTCGCGGACTACCTTATTGAAGCCGGTGAGGTAGAAGACGTGAATGTCTGTTTCTATAAGTCCCGGGGGATGCAACTCAATGGTTACAACGTAAATCAGGACGAAGACTGCTTAGACATTTTTGTATCAGTGTTTAACCAGCTGACGCCCCCTGTTATTGTCACAAAGGCTCAATGCGAAGCCGCTTTCAGGCAGGCGGAAACCTGCCTGCGCAAGGGGCTTACAGGGTTTCACAAAACCCTCGAAGAGTCGTCGGAAAGCTATGATGTCTTTCAGAGAATCCATGAGTTCAACGACAGTCTTGTCAGCTGCAGAATTTTCCTGCTGACGGACGGGATCGTTAATCAGGATGCCTTCCATCCGGAAGGTGGTGGAGATATCTCTATTACGCTTCATGTGTGGGACGTTGCACGCCTGCATCGCCTTGCCAGTTCCGGGAAGAAATACGAGCCGATTGAAATTAATTTCCCTGAAGAATTTGGCCAGAACATCCCTTGTCTTTCGCTAGCTGATCCCAAATCTGATTACAAAGGCTATCTTGCCGTTATCCCTGGAGAAATTATCTCCGGAATCTACGAAAAATACGGGCCGCGCCTGCTAGAGCGAAATGTCAGATCGTTTTTGCAGGCTAGGGGCAACGTTAATAAAGGTATCAGAAAGACTATTCTTGAGGAGCCTCATCGCTTCTTTGCCTACAATAACGGAATTTCGGCAACAGCGGATGCTATCGAGTTCGACGAGGAGAACGGCTACTCCATTTCAAAGATCCGCAATCTGCAGATCGTGAATGGCGGTCAGACCACTGCCTCTCTTTATTATACGGCCAGAAAAGACAAAGCTGATTTGCAGGGGATTTTTGTTCAGGCAAAAATATCAGTGATCCCTGAAGAGCATCTTGAGCATATCGTTCCGCTTATCTCACGATTTGCCAACAGCCAGAACAAGGTTAACGATGCTGATTTCTACGCTAATGACCCATTCCATATAGAGATCGAAGGTCTCTCCCGGACAATCTGGGCGCCGGCAGTAGATGGCTCCAGCAAACAATTCAAGTGGTTTTACGAGCGGGCAAGAGGGCAGTATCTCGACGCAAAAGCCAGAGAAGGTACGCCTGGCAGAAAACGCCGTTTTGATGCAACCTTCCCCGCACGCCAGAAATTTACGAAGACTGACTTGGCGAAATATGAAAATACTTGGGCGCAGCTCCCACACATTGTCAGTCTTGGAGCGCAGAAAAATTTCAATGACTTCGCCATCAGGCTGAAGGAGCGTGGGCGAGTTAATGTCGACGCTCGATATTTTGAACACCTGATCGCCAAAGCCATTATTTTCAGCAGAGCTGATCGCATTGTCCGCGACCAGAAATTTGGTGGATACAAGGCCAACATTGTGACATATACGATTGCTTTTATATCCAATAAAACATCTCAGCTGATTGACCTAGATAGAATCTGGAAGAGCCAGGACATCTCAAACGCACTTCACAATACAATTAGTGATGTCTCAATAGCCGTTCACCGCGTCATCGTCAGCCCACCAAACGGGAAGAACGTGACAGAATGGTGCAAACGCAAAGAGTGCTGGGAAAAAATTAAGGACCTAAAGGTCAGTTTGGACCCGGCGCTAGAGCATGAGCTCATTGATGTATCGCGAAAGGGAAGTCAAACGAATGGAAGCCAAGGCGTGAATGCTCCTAACCAGCATGAGCAATACCTGATTGACCAAGTCAAAGCCGTACCGGCCGATATATGGTTCGAGATTTCCAAATGGTCGAAGGAAACTGATAACCTAAAGCCGTGGCAACGAAGACTTACAATCTCTCTGGGTAAACTTATTAGCCGGTCCAGCAGTATAAATGTGAAACAGGCAAAGGATGGTGCTGAAATTTTAGAGGAAGTTCAGCGACTAGGGTTTAAATATATTTAATGCAACACGCCGAAATGGGCGGATTTCCTCAGATTTAGGAACCTGCGCAGAGTCCGCGTGATGTGCGAGGAATTGATGCTACTGACTATAGTTCAACGTCTATAACAGTTAAAATCTCTACCATTTGTTGTAGCCCAGTACCAGTTGATGTCTAAAAATACTATCCAAATTATTGATTTGTTTGCAGGTCCTGGTGGTCTTGGGGAGGGTTTTTCCTCTGTTGACAGGACTTTTCAGATTCTGGTCTCGGCTGAAATGGACCCTTTCGCTCATCAAACTCTACGCTTGAGAGCGTTTTATCGTTTGCTTTCTAATCACGCACCCCGTCAATTGGATGATTACTTTGCGTTCTGTAATGGTGTTTCTGACAAACCTTATAGCTCGGAAACTGAACCATTATGGGAAGAATCTGGCGAAGAAGCCTTGCAAATAGTGTTGGGTTCTGAGGACGGGAACGCTCGTCTGGACGGTGCGATTAAGAAAGGTCTTAATAAAGAAGCCCCATGGGTGTTGATTGGCGGGCCTCCGTGCCAGGCATACTCCATGGTTGGTCGTTCCCGAAACAAAGGGAAGAAAGACTACAGGCCTGAAGAAGACCATCGCCACTTTTTATACAAAGAGTACCTAAGGATTATTCAGCAGAATAAGCCAACGGTATTCGTCATGGAAAACGTTAAAGGGATCCTCTCTTCTACTGTCGGTGGAAAACGAGTTTTTCATGAGATTCTTCACGATTTGTCGAATCCAGATGCCGCTTTAGGTGCTTCAGACTGTGGCGATCGTTACGTGATTTGCTCGCTCGTTACTAATGCTCAGTACCATCATGGCGATGACGCTTCTAAGTTTGATGCTGGTCAGTTTGTAATTCGTGCTGAAGATTATGGCATTCCCCAAGCCCGGCATCGTGTGATTTTGTTAGGTATCAAGCAATCGCATTTTGAGACAGTTCTTGCCAAGGGACCATTGCCACTACTTCAGAAAGCACCAGTTGTTTCCGTCAGAGATGTAATTAATGATCTTCCAAAGCTGCGTAGCACGTTGTCTCGTGGCGGAGAATCGGAGAAAAATTGGGATTCCGTTATCAAGCGCCATCTTCAAGGGTTGCTGTCAGAGTCACGAGGGCGGGGTGATGTGGACTTGGAGAATGAGTTCCAAAGCACCTTAAAGGCTGTTCGTCGGGACTTATCTAAAGGCTCTTTGCGTTACACATGGAAACTTAGTGAGCAAAAGACTGGCACCTTGGATTGGTGGTATGGGAAAAACGCACAACTACTGACTGTTGTTTTGAATCATGAAGCCAGAGGGCACATGGATTCTGATTTAAAACGATACATGTATGCAGCTTGTTTTGCGCATGCTCGTGGGGTATCGCCGAAAGGGCATAAGGAGTTTAATTATGCTGGCTTGGCCCCTGCCCATGAGAATTGGGAGAGTGGTAAGTTTGCAGACCGATTCAGGGTTCAGGTTTATGACAGACCGTCCACCACAGTGGTAAGTCATATCTCCAAAGACGGTCACTATTTTATTCACCCCGACCCTGTCCAGTGTCGAAGTTTAACCGTGCGGGAAGCCGCCAGATTGCAGACATTCCCGGATAACTACTTCTTCCAGGGCAACAGAACTCAGCAATTCCATCAGGTTGGCAATGCTGTTCCTCCTCTATTGGCGTACAAGATAGCTAGGATTGTGAAGGAAATTATTGAAGCATAACCGCAGCTACAACATGTCCCGCATTCGGGGTGAAGATACCCGCCCCGAGATGTGGCTGAGGAAACGACTCCATGCATTGGGGTTTCGCTATCGGCTGCACGACAAACGTTTACCTGGGAAGCCGGATCTGGTTCTCCCCAAATACCATTCCGTGATCTTTGTAAACGGCTGCTTCTGGCATATGCACCAATGCCGTTTCTTTCAATTCCCTGCATCTTCCTCCACCAAAGGCCGTGGGCCGCAGTGGTGGCGGGAGAAGCTGATTGGCAATCGTCAGCGGGATCTTGAGAATATCGAAAAGTGCCGGGAGCTTGGTTGGCGCGTGCTGCTGTTGTGGGAGTGTGCGCTCAAGGGGAGGGATAAGTTGCCAGAACCGCAGATCATCGAGCAAATCACCCAGTGGCTGGAGTCCGGAAGTCACTATTTGGAAATACCTTTCCCCGCCAATTAGCACACTTAAAACTCATGAGCCGAGGAATTTGTTATTCGCAATCCAAGCCACTGACGGTTTTCTTCAATGGCTATCTGTGTTGTGGGGGCACTCGGTTTTGACTTCAACATCCATGTTGTTTTGTGCTTCATTTGGGGTGAAGGTCATGGGGCCGAAGAAACACGACCCCAGAACTTATCACCCAGAACCTCGAATCCAGAATCTAGCCCCCTAGTTCCTCGAATCCCAACTCACTCATACCTCAAGATCTGCGCCGGTTGGCTGCTGGCGGCCTTGAATGCGATGCTGGCAACCGTAATCCAGGTGATGGCGGCGACGGCGGTGGCGGCGAGCAGGTACACCCACAGGGATTGGCCGATGCGCTCTGCGGGGCCTTTACCTTCCTGGGTGTAATTTGATTCAGGATGGGGTTTAATTTCAGCCGGAAGAAAACGAAAAAAAGAGAATCAATAAATATGGACATTACCCGCAGGCAGTTTTCACAAAGCTTTACTTTTCTTATGTTTTCCAAGGCCTTTGAGCGGCTTGGCTACTATGCCATGCGGGCCATTTTGGTGTTGTATCTGGTCGATGTTGCCAATGGTCCCGGTTGGCAGCATGCCGATGCTCTGGAGCTTTACGCCACCTTTACCATCGTGGTTTTGGCGTGTCAGCTGCTGGGTGGCTTGCTCGCTGACTTGTTGCTGGGCACTCGAAAAGTGTTGTTACTTGGCGCGGCGGCACTGCTGCTGGGAAATGCCTTGCTGGCCACGGGTGAGGCGGCCGTGGTTTACCCGGGCGTCGGGCTGATTGCGCTGGGCAGTGGCTGCTCTGCCTCCAGCCATTTGGCATTGATCGGACAGCTGTTTTGCGAGCGACAGGAAAAGCTGGATAGTGCTCTGATATTGAACAGCTTTTTAATTAATCTCGCCGCTATGCTCAGTGGCATTTTGGTGGGTATCGCTATCAGCCAATACAGTTGGAGTGGCGGCTTCCTGTTTGCTGCTCTGGCTCAGCTGCTGAGTCTGGGTTGTATTCTGTTTATCTTGGGTAAATTGCCGGCGGTGACTGGTGCCAGAAGCCTGGACGCAGATGCCAGCGACTGGCCAAAACGGGATTTGCTGTGGATTATTGCCGTTCTGGCGGTGGGTGCGCTGAGTATGTTTGTTGGCGATTTGCATTTGGACGGTTTGCAGGCCGATTCTTTGCTTATCAGCAATGGGTCGATAATCGTGATGGCGTTGGCGCTGATATTCTTCGGGCCACTATTTTGGTTTAAGCCCAGCGCCTCTATCCCAAAATTGTTGCTGATAGTGGCGCTCTATATTCTGGCCTATTTTTGCAGTGGCCTTATCAGCGACCCTGACAGTGCCATGGTGTGGCTGTTTGTGGTTGCGGCGGGCCTGGTGCAGGCACTGTTGTACCCGCTGGCGATGTCGGTCTTGCTGCAAAGGGCAAACCCCAAATATCTCACCACAACCCTTGCCGTCGCGGCTATGCTGTTGTCTGCATAAGGCTTGTCTGCATAGGGCCTGTCTGCATAGAGCCTGTCTACATAGGGACGAAGCTTCATATCGACAGGTTTAGATGGCGCTTTGACTGACAGTCTCAGGCGCTGACTTTAGCCTTCTGCTCATCAGTACATTGGAGGCGATGGCGAACAGGCAGTAGCCGGTGAAGTACCAGAAGCCGGGCTCGAATTGGGCGTTCATGATGATAAGTTCGCCCATCTGCCCCTTGGCGTTGCCGGCAAGGTAGCTGACGATAATTGCCACCACAAACACATCGGCCATGCTCCATTTGCCGATGGCATCGATAAAGCCTTTAAGAGTGCGGGCAAGCGTGCCTGATACAAACAGCAGCACGGCCTGGGACAAAAGCTTCAGGGTGGGGATCACCACGGAAAAGGTGCCAATAAGTATGCCTACCAGCACGTTGCCGCTGTCGAACAGGTCAGTGATGGTACCGATAATGCTGCGGCTTTTTTGGTAAATCTCAACCTGACCTTCCAGCTGATTAAAGCCCAAAAAGGCCGATACCGAACCGAGGATGCCACGCACGTCGCCATCGTCGGTCATCAGCTCTATGGTGGTTTGGGCAAACTGGGATTTATCGGCCTGACCATCGAGGCTCAGCATCGGCAGACTCAGGCCCGGGATCAGTAGTGCCAGTGCTATCAGGATCAGCAGCAGTTGTGGCCATTTGCTTTTTGTGGTCATACGCACTCCATACTCCCAGCCCGAACGAGTCAGGCTGCGGCGGTAAAAACAGTGGTTATACGCCATGCGAGATGAAGACTGGCTGAATGGTTTCGTCCGATAGCGCAATGAGGATGGTATTAACACGGCTGCGCCCTTGGGTGAAGCCAGATGGCGCGGGTTCAGCCTTTTTGGCGACAGGATGATAGCACACAGGGGCTCGCTGACGTGGCGCGATAAGGCTTGGGTGGGTTTTAGCAGGTAAGCAAAGGCCTTTCTCTCCTGTGCGTTGACTGATAAGTTAGCCGAAAGATAATTAACATATCCTCAACAAATGACTGCCGACACATCGTTCGATTTTGCTGCCGCTGCTGCCCAATTTGCCGCCTTTGCCTGGGGTCCTCACATGCTGTTTCTGTTGGTGGGTGGCGGGCTGTTTTTCCTCATTTATTCAGGGCTTGCGCCATTTCGCTACCTTAAACACGCCATCGATATAGTGCGCGGGAAATACCCCGAAGCCGATGCTGCGGGCAATATCAGCCACGCCGGGGCCCTCTCCAGTGCCATGGCGGGTACCGTGGGCATGGGCAATATTGGCGGAGTGGCGCTGGCGATAGTGGCGGGCGGTCCCGGTGCCATTTTCTGGATGTGGATAAGCGCGCTGGTGGGTATGGCCACCAAGTTTTTTACCTGTACTCTGGCCATTATGTACCGCGGCCAGGATGAAACCGGCCGGGTGCGCGGCGGCCCCATGTATATCATCACCCATGGCCTTGGACAAAAATGGAAGCCGCTGGCGGTGTTCTTTTGTCTGGTGGGGCTGGTGGGTAACTTTCCGCTGTTCAATACCAATCAGCTGGTGCAAATCCTCAAGGAGTATCTGTTTCTCTCCCCTGGCGACAGCGGTGTGGCCGTGGGCAGTGGCGAGCATTTTTATTTAGAGCTTGGCATGGGTCTCGCCATCATGACCTTGGTGGCGTTGGTGATCCTGGGTGGTATTCAACGCATTGCCGCTGTAACGATTCGGGTGGTGCCGGCGATGATTTTGCTCTACGTCGGCTGCGCTTTGTATGTAATAGCGAGCCATATCGGCGAAGTGCCTATGCACCTGTGGCGGATTGTGGAAGATGCCTTTTCGGTACAATCGGTAGCGGGGGGCATTTTGGGCACCATGCTTACCGGCGTGAAACGGGCGGCTTTTTCCAACGAGGCCGGTATTGGCACCGAGGTGATGGTGCACGGCAATGCCAAGACCTCAGAGCCGGTAAAAGAAGGCCTGGTGGCCATGCTCGGCCCGGCGATAGATACCCTGCTGGTGTGTACTGCCACGGCGCTGATTATTCTTATCTCCGGCGTGTGGGAGCAGGGCGGCGCCAACGGCATCAGCCTGTCCAGTGCCGCCTTTGCGGCCACCATGCCCGGGGTAGGGCCTTATCTGCTGCTGATTTGCGTCAGCTTCTTTGCCATTACCACCATCTTCACCCAGGCTTTTTATGGCAGCCAGTGCTTTGCCTTTTTGTTTGGAGCAAGCCGTGAGCGCTGGTATTTGTACCTGTATTTGCTGGCGATTTTGTTCGCTGCCACCAACAGCCTCACCGACTTAGTCAACATCATTGACGGCGCCTACGGCCTGATGGCTATTCCCACCATGACCGCAGCGCTGCTGCTGGCCCCACGGGTACGGGCAGCCGCCAAAGACTACTTCCGTCGCCTGCGCGCCCATGGGCACCAACTGGCAGACAATGAAGACCCGGTGGCCCGGCGCTGAAGAAGATAGCGGGTAACGGATAAGCAATGCAGGGTTTGGGCTGGCACGTTTTTGGGCGTACAATCGGGCGCCCTGAAGCCGTATTTTACAGGATAAATGATGTCCAACTGCTCACCACTCAGCTTTGACTGGGTGTTATTCGATGCCGATGAAACCCTGTTCCACTTTGATGCCTTTGCCGGCCTGCAGCGCTTGTTTGCCCGTTTTGAGGTGGAATTCGATAAGGCGCATTTCCAGGAATATCAGCAGGTAAATAAGCCCTTGTGGCTTGAGTATCAGGAAGGGCGGATCAGTGCCAAAACCCTGCAGGAGCAGCGTTTTGCCCTGTGGGGTGAGCGGCTTGGGGTGGCACCGGGCGAGCTTAATTCGGGCTTTTTACAGGCGATGGCTGATATCTGCGCCCCCTTGCCCGGAGTGCCGGAACTGCTTGAAAGTCTGAAAGGCCGCTACCGGCTTGGCATTATCACCAATGGCTTTACCGAACTGCAGCGCATTCGGCTCGAGCGCACCGGCTTTGCCGATCACTTTGAACTCTTGGTGATTTCCGAAGAAGTTGGCCTGGCCAAACCCGATAAGGCGATTTTCGACCATGCGCTCGATGCCATGGGCAACCCTGCCCGCGAACGGGTGCTGATGGTGGGCGATACCCTGTCGAGCGATATTCAGGGGGGCCTCAATGCCGGGCTACGTACCTGCTGGTACAACCCCGATGGCAAGGCGGCTGACCCGGCTACAGTGCCGCATTTGGAAGTGCGTTGCCACTCAGATCTAAAGGCCTTTTTGGCTCCCTGAGTTAAGCGTTAAATGAACATAGACAAAGAGCGCCCGTTGGCGCTCTTTGTCTATTGTTGCCCCCTTGAGGCGATGCCAATCACATGGCCGAAGTGATTTTAACGCAGCGGTTATTTAGTTTAATCATCTGTATTGGAGGCTATAGACCTCAAGATACGGTTGTTTCCTTGCTATAAAGATAAATTTGAAGTGTGTGATCAACAGAGATGATGTGTCTATAGTTAAATAACGAAGCTATATGAAAAAAATATGAAAAAGATATTCTCACTTTCTGTTAACTATAGTATTTTTGATAAGATTGGATTTTTTGTTAAAGGGATGTTATGCGGTATATTGTTATTGCAGTTGTTCTTGTACCTTTTTTAATAGCACTATTTTGCTCTCAGAATTTAAAGAGAGAGAGTGTTCTTTATCTCAATGTTTCGGTAAAACTGAACAAATATTTTGATAGAAACACTGATAACGAAGTTAGCTCAGCCTACAACTTTGACACTATCTCTGACCGCATGACTCACTTAAATGGTAGAGCAGGTGAGTTGACTTTAGTTGCCTCGCAACAAAGCCAAGACCCTAGTGTTGGAATGATAGAAGTCTATGAAGATAAGTTCAAATTGTCGTTTCCTGCAGATGACAACACCATAATGCAACTTCCTAAGACTCCTGAGCAAATGTCTCAGGGCTTTCCGTCAGAAAATCAAAGCAATAAGTTTGTTGACCATTCGGCTACTCTAACGTTTTTGTCCAAAGAGGGAATTGAGGCAAGGTTAGTCAGCGGAGTTGAGGTTTCATTTGATTCATATACTTCTCCAAAATGCTGGATCCAATATCGTGAACGAGAATCTGGCAGTTGGTTCTTTATCAGTGAGAGTGACCAACCGATCATTCCTTTGCACGTTATGGATCTCCAGAGTGGCGTCACGGATACGGACTGTAGTTCGGTATTGGTGAATGCTTGGGGACGAAAAGTAATAGAGTTGACTATTCGATTCTCTAATCGCTAGAAGTTTTTAATACACGGACGTCAATATGAAACTGTTTCAGTTTTTTTGCGCAGGCTTAGCTTTCTTTTCAATATCATCAGTAGCTGATTCTATTGAGTATCACTCCGGTACTATCTCAGCAAGAGCGACTTGGTCCAGTGCAAATATTCATATTGTACAAAGTGATGTGACAGTGTCATCCGGTGTCGAATTAGTTATTGAGGCCGGTGCAATAGTTAAATTTACTCCCAATTCCAGACTGGTCATCAATGGTGCGCTGAATGCGGTGGGCAGCGAGAGTGAGCGCATTTACTTCACATCCTATCGTGATGATAGCTTGGGCGGAGACAGTAACGGTGATGGTTACAGCGAAGGTCGGGCGGGTGACTGGAATGGTCTGTACTTCAGCGACACAGTAGCGGACAGTCTGACACGACTGAGTTTTATTGAGCAGCGTTTTGCGGGTCGAAGTAACACATCTGCAATATCAATGAATGGCGCCAATATCTACATAGGTGATGCGGTCATCCGTGATTCGGCGGCGAAAGGGATAGAGTTCGCCAATGCCAGTGGTGTGGTGGAGCGCAGTCGTATAGACGCGGTGGCGAATGATGGTATTCGGGTCAATTATGGCTCGAACCCATTACTGAAAGACAACATCATTAGTTATGCCGGTGCGCAGGGTATTCGTGTTGAGTCCAGTAACAGTGCACCGGAGTTGGTAGGAAATCGGATTGAGCACAGTGGTGACTGGGGGATTTATTTCCGCTACACGGTGACGGGTCCAGTGCTGAAGGGCAATAGCCTGCAGAACAACCGTCGTCCGCTGCAGGTGCCGGTATCGATGATGCCGAATGAGGCGGACGGTAACGTCTTGCTGCCCAATGAGAGTAATACGGTGTTGCTGCTGGGTCAGAACTTGTCCCGCGAATTAACACTGGGTGTGCAGAGCCATGAGGGGCAGCAGCTGAATGCCTATGCTGTGTCGGGTCAGCTGACGGTGAATAATGGCAATGTGCTGACGGTGGCACCGGGAGTCGCGCTGAAGTTTTTGTCGGGTGCATCTTTGGCGGTCAATGGTCAGTTACTGAGTGAGGGTACGGCCGCTCAGCCGATTTACTACACAAGTTATGCCGATGACAGTGTGGGTGGTGACAGTAACCTGGATGGTTACAACAGCAGTGCGGCGGCAGGTGATTGGCAAGGTATCCGGTTCAATGATGCAGCGCCGGATAACCAGAGCCGATTTACGCATGTGAAGGTACGGTATGCCGGTCAGGGTGAGAGTGAGGGGCTGACGTTCTCACGGACCCATCAGACGTTATCCGATATTGAGGTGAGCAACAGTGATGGAACAGGGCTGTATAGTTATTACAGTAATGTATTGCTGGAGCGAGCGAGTCTTTTTGCCAACAAGCGGAATGGTTTGAGTGGTAATGGAGCAGGTATCACAGGTCAGGGAGTATCAATATACCTGAATGGCCAACATGGAGTTTATGGAAACAGTGGCAGCATAGTGCTGGACGGTGGTGAGATATTTGCGAATGGCGGTTATGGTGCCTTTGGTGAAGGCAATACCACGGTAGAGCTGGATGATTTTTGGTGGGGAGCCGGAGATGGCCCTGGTGGAGAGGGCAGTGGCAGCGGCGATGAAATCAACGCGGTAGTGAGTGCGGGTGCGGTCCGGGGCGATGGAACTGAGTATGCCTATTTCGATGCTGGCGGCAGTGACAGCTTCGGTGGCCTGGCGCAGGTAACCGCGACTAAAGGGACTGCGTCATCGGAGTGGGGAGCTAAGCCTCGGGAACGTATTCTGTTCGATCTGGATGCGGTTGAACTGTTACTTGAGGGGTTGGTACCCAATCAAGCTTATACCCTGGATGTAACCTATCAGAATAAGGATGTGGTGGCATCGGGGTGTCAGGACTGTCTGAACCGTCAGCACCTGGAAGATGGTCAGGGGAATATTTTGCAGCCGGCGAAGGTGAGTCCTGCCAGGGCCACGACCTATCGTTATTCACTGCCCGAGGCATCCATCACAGAAGGTAAAGCGACCCTGAAATTTGTGCGTGATGGTGGTTATCGCGTCACGATTGCTGAAGTAATGCTGACCAAACAGCAGGCGCTGGGCGGCTTTGAGCAAAATGTGTCTATCACCTCTCCGCAAGCCGGTGCATTTGTGGGGCAGGCCAAGTCAATTGTTCGCGGTCAAGCCAGAGATCTGTATCCCGATAGCAGTATGGTTGAGCTGGGTGTTCGCCGTCAGGGTGACAACGCATTCAGTTGGGCTCCGGCTGGTAATTGGAGCAACGGCGGAGATTGGGACTATGCATGGTCTTTGCCGGTGGATGGCGTATATGAGCTGCAAGCACGGGTTCGTAATGCTGAGTCGACCGTTTACAGTGAACAGATAGCGGTTACGGTTGATCAAACAGCACCTTCGGCAGTGTCATTTGTTTCTGGCGCAGATGTTGCGAACGACAATGGGAATGCTATCTCCGTAGAGTGGGGAGGTTCCCCTTCTGCAGACATTGCTCAATATAGCGTGGAGCGCCGGGAAGGAGTCGGGCAATTTACTGAGATTGCTCAGTTGGGTGCTGGCGTGCTTACCTTTGTTGATACCGGGGTGATGCCCGGTATTGGTTATGTTTACCGGGTGTTTGCCAGAGATAGGGCTGGTAATCGCAGTGATGGCGTATCTTCAGTGGAGGTGTTTGCCAAAGATAATGCCGGTGATAACCAGGCGCCGGAAGATATCAGTAATTTGAAACTGACCCGGGGAGATAGCGAAGTTTATCTCAGCTGGCAGGCAAGTCCTGACAGTGACAATGACCTGATAGGGTATGTGTTGGATGTGTCTGCGGATGATGGTGCCAGCTGGGGCCAGGTACCGCCAGCGTTTAATGATGGCGGATCAGTGAGTTTGGGCCGCCAGTTCACTGACTATTTGGTGGATGGTCTGACAAATGGGCAGGTCTATCGTTTCCGGATACGGGCACAGGATGGTGCAGGCAATCTCAGTGCTGGGGTTGTCTCTGCGGCGGTCAGTCCGTCAGCGAATGCGGTGACTGTGGTATCGGGCACGCTTGGTGAAGATACATCCTGGCGAACCGGCGTATACCATGTTAGTGGTGATGTCACCATCCCGACAGGTAAGACACTGACAATTCATCCGGGTGTGGTTGTTAAGTTGGGCCTGGGTCGACGGATAACGATCGCAGGGCAGCTGCAGTCACTGGGAACGGAAAGTTCACCGGTGCATATCACGTCATTCACCGATGACAGTGTTGGTGGTGACAGCAACGGTGATGGTGCAGCCACTGCCGGTGAGGCTGGTTATTGGGATAGCCTGTATGTGCAGAGTAGCGCGAGTATGTCGTTACAGCATACCCATGTGCGCTTTGGTGGCAGAAATGCAAGCTACGGTATTTTTGTTGCCAATCAAGGCGTGTTGGCGCTGTCACATTCAGAAGTGAATGACCATAAGGGACAGGGTATCTATTTGCAGTATGGCAACCTGACCGGGAGTCATAACCGCATTCATCATAACAGTGCCAACGGTATCTATGCTTCGCATAGTGCTTATCAGTTGGAGCTTCACCTCTCAGACAGTTATATAGGCCAAAATGGTGAGCATGGATTGAAGCTCACTTCCTCTACCTATGATGTAGTGCTGACAGGCAACACCTTTGAAGGCAATGGTCAGTATGGGATATTTGCTGATACCGCCCCCCGTGGTTTTACCTTTGTTAATAACCGTATTTTGCAAAATGGCAGCGCGGTGCGCTTGCCGTTTTCCGCATTGCCTGGCGTCGATGACGGTAACGAGTTTGTCGGCAACCAGCGTCAGGAGATAGAGCTGGTTGGTTCAGAACTCAGGCGTAATGTTAAAACAGCTGAGCGGCAGACTTATCGATTGGTTAGTGGCACGGGTACTGTAGTCGCTGGCAGTTTGCTGAATCTCGGTCGTGGCAACATCTGGAAGTTTAATCCTGATACAAGCCTGACCATCAATGGTGCGCTGAATGCGGTGGGCAGCGAGAGTGAGCGCATTTACTTCACATCCTATCGTGATGATAGCTTGGGCGGAGACAGTAACGGTGATGGTTACAGCGAAGGTCGGGCGGGTGACTGGAATGGTCTGTACTTCAGCGACACAGTAGCGGACAGTCTGACACGACTGAGTTTTATTGAGCAACGTTTTGCGGGTCGAAGTAACACATCTGCAATATCAATGAATGGCGCCAATATCTACATAGGTGATGCGGTCATCCGTGATTCGGCGGCGAAAGGGATAGAGTTCGCCAATGCCAGTGGTGTGGTGGAGCGCAGTCGTATAGACGCGGTGGCGAACGATGGTATTCGGGTAAATAATGGCTCGAACCCGTTGTTGAAAGACAATGTCATCAGTCATGCCGGCACGCAGGGTATTCGTGTTGAGTCCAGCAACAGTGCACCGGAGTTGGTAGGAAATCGGATTGAGCACAGCGGTGACTGGGGGATTTATTTCCGCTACACGGTGACGGGTCCAGTGCTGAAGGGCAATATCCTGCAGAACAACCGCCGAGCACTGCAGGTGCCGGTATCGATGATGCCGAATGAGGTGGACGGTAACGTCTTGCTGCCCAATGAGAGTAATACGGTGTTGCTGCTGGGTCAGAACTTGTCCCGCGAATTAACACTGGGTGTGCAGAGCTATGAGGGGCAGCAGCTGAATGCCTATGCCGTGTCGGGTCAGCTGACGGTGAACAATGGCAATGTGCTGACGGTGGCACCGGGAGTCGCGCTGAAGTTTTTGTCGGGTGCATCTTTGGCGGTCAATGGTCAGTTACTGAGTGAGGGTACGGCCGCTCAGCCGATTTACTACACAAGTTATGCCGATGACAGTGTGGGTGGTGACAGTAACCTGGATGGTTACAACAGCAGTGCGGCGGCAGGTGATTGGCAAGGTATCCGGTTCAATGATGCAGCGCCGGATAACCAGAGCCGATTTACGCATGTGAAGGTACGGTATGCCGGTCAGGGTGAGAGTGAGGGGCTGACGTTCTCACGGACCCATCAGACGTTATCCGATATTGAGGTGAGCAACAGTGATGGAACAGGGCTGTATAGTTATTACAGTAATGTATTGCTGGAGCGAGCGAGTCTTTTTGCCAACAAGCGGAATGGTTTGAGTGGTAATGGAGCAGGTATCACAGGTCAGGGAGTATCAATATACCTGAATGGCCAACATGGAGTTTATGGAAACAGCGGCAGCATAGTGCTGGACGGTGGTGAGATATTTGCGAATGGCGGTTATGGTGCCTTTGGTGAAGGCAATACCACGGTAGAGCTGGATGATTTTTGGTGGGGAGCCGGAGATGGCCCTGGTGGAGAGGGCAGTGGCAGCGGTGATGAAATCAACGCGGTAGTGAGTGCGGGTGCGGTACGGGGCGATGGAACTGAGTATGCCTATTTCGATGCTGGCGGCAGTGGCAGCTTCGGTGGCCTGGCGCAGGTAACCGCGACTAAAGGGACTGCGTCATCGGAGTGGGGAGCTAAGCCTCGGGAACGTATTCTGTTCGATCTGGATGCGGTTGAACTGTTACTTGAGGGGTTGGTACCCAATCAAGCTTATACCCTGGATGTAACCTATCAGAATAAGGATGTGGTGGCATCGGGGTGTCAGGACTGTCTGAACCGTCAGCACCTGGAAGATGGTCAGGGGAATATTTTGCAGTCGGCGAAGGTGAGTCCTGCCAGGGCCACGACCTATCGCTATTCACTGCCCGAGGCATCCATCACAGAAGGTAAAGCGACCCTGAAATTTGTGCGTGATGGTGGTTATCGCGTCACGATTGCTGAAGTATTGCTGACCAAACAGCAGGCGCTGGGCGGCTTTGAGCAAAATGTGTCTATCACCTCTCCGCAAGCCGGTGCATTTGTGGGGCAGGCCAAGTCAATTGTTCGCGGTCAAGCCAGAGATCTGTATCCCGATAGCAGTATGGTTGAACTGGGTGTACGCCGTCAGGGTGACAATGCATTCAGTTGGGCTCCGGCTGGTAATTGGAGTAACGGTGGAGATTGGGACTATGTATGGTCATTACCGGTGGATGGCGTATATGAGCTGCAAGCACGGGTTCGTAATGCTGAGTCGACCGTTTACAGTGAACAGATAGCGGTTACGGTTGATCAAACCGCACCTTCGGCGGTGTCATTTGTTTCTGGCGCAGATGTTGCGAACGACAATGGGAATGCTATCTCCGTAGAGTGGGGAGGTTCCCCTTCGGCAGACATTGCTCAATATAGCGTGGAGCGTCGGGAAGGAGTCGGGCAATTTACTGAGATTGCTCAGTTGGGTGCTGGCGTGCTTACCTTTGTTGATACCGGGGTGATGCCCGGTATTGGTTATGTTTACCGGGTGTTTGCCAGAGATAGGGCTGGTAATCGCAGTGATGGCGTATCTTCAGTGGAGGTGTTTGCCAAAGATAATGCCGGTGATAACCAGGCGCCGGAAGATATCAGTAATTTGAAACTGACCCGGGGAGATAGCGAAGTTTATCTCAGCTGGCAGGCAAGTCCTGACAGTGACAATGACCTGATAGGGTATGTGTTGGATGTGTCTGCGGATGATGGTGCCAGCTGGGGCCAGGTACCGCCAGCGTTTAATGATGGCGGATCAGTGAGTTTGGGCCGCCAGTTCACTGACTATTTGGTGGATGGTCTGACAAATGGGCAGGTCTATCGTTTCCGGATACGGGCACAGGATGGTGCAGGCAATCTCAGTGCTGGGGTTGTCTCTGCGGCGGTCAGTCCGTCAGCGAATGCGGTGACTGTGGTATCGGGCACGCTTGGTGAAGATACATCCTGGCGAACCGGCGTATACCATGTTAGTGGTGATGTCACCATCCCGACAGGTAAGACACTGACAATTCATCCGGGTGTGGTTGTTAAGTTGGGCCTGGGTCGACGGATAACGATCGCAGGGCAGCTGCAGTCACTGGGAACGGAAAGTTCACCGGTGCATATCACGTCATTCACCGATGACAGTGTTGGTGGTGACAGCAACGGTGATGGTGCAGCCACTGCCGGTGAGGCTGGTTATTGGGATAGCCTGTATGTGCAGAGTAGCGCGAGTATGTCGTTACAGCATACCCATGTGCGCTTTGGTGGCAGAAATGCAAGCTACGGTATTTTTGTTGCCAATCAAGGCGTGTTGGCGCTGTCACATTCAGAAGTGAATGACCATAAGGGACAGGGTATCTATTTGCAGTATGGCAACCTGACCGGGAGTCATAACCGCATTCATCATAACAGTGCCAACGGTATCTATGCTTCGCATAGTGCTTATCAGTTGGAGCTTCACCTCTCAGACAGTTATATAGGCCAAAACGGTGAGCATGGATTGAAGCTCACTTCCTCTACCTATGATGTAGTACTGACAGGCAACACCTTTGAAGGCAATGGTCAGTATGGGATATTTGCGGATACCGCCCCCCGTGGTTTTACCTTTGTTAATAACCGTATTTTGCAAAATGGCAGCGCGGTGCGCTTGCCGTTTTCCGCATTGCCTGGCGTCGATGACGGTAACGAGTTTGTCGGCAACCAGCGTCAGGAGATAGAGCTGGTTGGTTCAGAACTCAGGCGTAATGTTAAAACAGCTGAGCGGCAGACTTATCGATTGGTTAGTGGCACGGGTACTGTAGTCGCTGGCAGTTTGCTGAATCTCGGTCGTGGCAACATCTGGAAGTTTAATCCTGATACAAGCCTGACCATCAATGGTGCGCTGAATGCGGTGGGCAGCGAGAGTGAGCGCATTTACTTCACATCCTATCGTGATGATAGCTTGGGTGGAGACAGTAACGGTGATGGTTACAGCGAAGGTCGGGCGGGTGACTGGAATGGTCTGTACTTCAGCGACACAGTAGCGGACAGCCTGACACGACTGAGTTTTATTGAGCAGCGTTTTGCGGGTCGAAGTAACACATCTGCAATATCAATGAATGGCGCCAATATCTACATAGGTGATGCGGTCATCCGTGATTCGGCGGCGAAAGGGATAGAGTTCGCCAATGCCAGTGGTGTGGTGGAGCGCAGTCGTATAGACGCGGTGGCGAACGATGGTATTCGGGTAAATAATGGCTCGAACCCGTTGTTGAAAGACAATGTCATCAGTCATGCCGGCACGCAGGGTATTCGTGTTGAGTCCAGCAACAGTGCACCGGAGTTGGTAGGAAATCGGATTGAGCACAGTGGTGGCTGGGGGATTTATTTCCGCTACGCGGTGACGGGGCCGGTGCTGAAGGGCAATAGCCTGCAGAACAACCGTCGTCCGCTGCAGGTGCCGGTATCGATGATGCCGAATGAGGTGGACGGTAACGTCTTGCTGCCCAATGAGAGTAATACGGTGTTGCTGCTGGGTCAGAACTTGTCCCGCGAATTAACACTGGGTGTGCAGAGCCATGAGGGGCAGCAGCTGAATGCCTATGCCGTGTCGGGTCAGCTGACGGTGAACAATGGCAATGTGCTGACGGTGGCACCGGGAGTCGCGCTGAAGTTTTTGTCGGGTGCATCTTTGGCGGTCAATGGTCAGTTACTGAGTGAGGGTACGGCCGCTCAGCCGATTTACTACACAAGTTATGCCGATGACAGTGTGGGTGGTGACAGTAACCTGGATGGTTACAACAGCAGTGCGGCGGCAGGTGATTGGCAAGGTATCCGGTTCAATGATGCAGCGCCGGATAACCAGAGCCGATTTACGCATGTGAAGGTACGGTATGCCGGTCAGGGTGAGAGTGAGGGGCTGACGTTCTCACGGACCCATCAGACGTTATCCGATATTGAGGTGAGCAACAGTGATGGAACAGGGCTGTATAGTTATTACAGTAATGTATTGCTGGAGCGAGCGAGTCTTTTTGCCAACAAGCGGAATGGTTTGAGTGGTAATGGAGCAGGTATCACAGGTCAGGGAGTATCAATATACCTGAATGGCCAACATGGAGTTTATGGAAACAGTGGCAGCATAGTGCTGGACGGTGGTGAGATATTTGCGAATGGCGGTTATGGTGCCTTTGGTGAAGGCAATACCACGGTAGAGCTGGATGATTTTTGGTGGGGAGCCGGAGATGGCCCTGGTGGAGAGGGCAGCGGCAGCGGCGATGAAATCAACGCGGTAGTGAGTGTGGGTGCGGTACGGGGCGATGGAACTGAGTATGCCTATTTCGATGCTGGCGGCAGTGTTTCGAGTAACTACGCCCTATCGTTACCAATAGTTAGTGGAGAGCCTTCGTCACAATGGGGGACTAAGCCTTATCAGTCAGCGAATTGGGAGCCATCCGGGCGGGACATTCGTTTCGAGTTTACGGGCTTGGAATCTAATTCCTATTACTCGCTCATCACGGGCTTTTATAACCCAACGGAAGCTAATGTTACTCAATCTGTTATTGCCAATGAGTTGAGTCTTATTCAGTTAAAACTGGACAAAGGCCGCAGGTATGTTGGACAGGTAATGATTTCTCCCGAGATGATAACTGACGGAAACTTTACAGGTTTGGTCAGAGTTCAAAATGGTGTTGTGAATCATATATCTGAGTTAGTGTTAGTTAAAGCAGATACCATTTCAGCAGAAACCTATATCACTCTTAGCCATGATTCTAATGGAGTGGTTGGTGGCTCTGGAGTCAACTTGAGTGGTGGTTTTGAAGCAGATAGCCATCAGGTCAATATTGACCTCGGCATTACTTCGCCTGATGGTTCCACCACATGGGAAAGAGTCAATAATGTTGGTGATTCACACTGGTCTAAATTGTGGAAACCCCAAGCCAGTGGGAACCATAAATTGCGTGCAAGACTGAGCGACGCTGATGGACGAACTGTCTATTCAGAGCTCGTTGAGTTAGTTGCTGACTTGGTAGTTCCGCATGAAATAAAAGATCTTAGAGTATTTAATCAATCAGGTTCTATCTTACTTAAGTGGAGTGCCGGATCGCCTGATATTTCCTCTCAAGAAATATTCAGAGCTGAGTTCGGTAACAGTCCAGTTATATTGTCTAAATTAACAGGTGAGAGCTCGTCATTTATAGACTCTGCGGTAGTAGATGGATCTTACTACAGTTACTTTGTTCGTACTTTCAATAACAAAGGTAATTACTCTGATAGTAATGTTGTTGGACCAATACGCTATGTAGAAAATCCTGAGTTAACGCAGCCAGACAATGTCAGTCAACATAGTGTCCAGTATAGTTATGATATAGATAGTAAAAGCGCAGTGTTTGTTTCTTGGTATCCGCTTCCCTCTACGAGTGGAATTAGTGAATATCGGATACTCATAAAGGATGCCAATTCTGATGCCTTGGTCTCCGAAAAGGCAGTAACAGCGACCCGATCTAATGTAGTGTTCAGCGAACTGGAAGAAAACGTTGAATATCTTGTTTCCATAATCTCTGTTGATATAAATGGGCATGAAAGTTCCGGAGTTAGTCAAAACATTAAAATAATTCCCTTTGAAGTTAAGGCTATTCAAATAGGAGGGCAAATTGTTGGCGACTGGGTCATTGATGCTGGTGTATATCACATTTCAAATGATTTAATTGTAAAAGATAATCAGTATCTTGATGTTTCCGGTGACGTTGTATTTAAGGCTCTTGCTGGTAAACAGATCCGTATTGATGGCAAGTTTAATGTCAATTCTAAATCAGAGGTTGGTGTTATTTTTACTTCGATTAAGGATGATGTGAAAGGAGATACTAATAAAGATGGCCAATCTTCTCCTGCGAAGGGGGATTGGGCCGGTATTTATGCAAATAGAGCCGAATCGTTCAATTTAAATGATTCGTTAGTGAAGCATGCTGGTTGGAATGATTACTCAGTGTACTCATATTACACAAACGCTTCGTTGACTGGATTTAAGCTATCTTCAGGCAAAGGGAAAGGCATTTATACTGTAGGTGGCAGCCTGGACCTTAATAATTCTTCGGTGGTCGATGTAACTGACTATGCTGTTCATTCCAACTCTAATCAAGTGGTGAGTGTAAGTGGCTCTGTCATTTCTGATAATGGTGGTGGTTTATATATAGGAAATGCCACACAATCCTATGTGTTGGACAATAATATTCATCATAATAGCGGATTTGGTATTTACTATAACAGTAGTGTGAGTGCGGGTGAGCTAAAAAATAACACCATCGTGGATAATGCTAAATCTTTCCAAATCCCAGCATCGCTTTTCCCTGATGAGAGCAACCTTATCTATCCCAATACTGATGCTACATTCCACTTACTTGGCGGTGATTTGCCAAAGAGCACTCGGATGCGAGGATTTGCTAGCCCTCAGGGGAATACCAACACCGTCTATGTTACACATGGGGATCTTTATGTTCGGGAGTTGAGTAAGCTATCGATAGATCCTGGCGTTGTCGTTAAGTTCAATGGCAACAGGTCGATTTACCTCAAGGGGATTGCAGATATCACAGGTGAAGTGCTGTCTCCTATCGTATTTACCTCATACAAAGATGATGTTCATGGCGGTGATTCTAACGCTGACGCTTCTACTTCAACCCCTGGGCGAGGTGACTGGGGCGGGTTGCGTATTGAAAGTGGTTTATACACAGGTCTTTCAAAATTAGACAATATAAGCGTTTTGTACGCCGGGTCTAATCAAGCCGCAGTTCTATTTGATGGGGCGAATATATCTTATGATGTCAGTGGCTTGGATGTCTTTAACTCGGCAGCCCATGGTCTTTTAATCAGAAACTCAGCTAAGCCTGTAATCTCTGGAAGCAATATCGTTGACAATTTTGGCGCCGGTGTCAGCTATGAAAGTTATGCTGCAGGAGAGATCAACTTCTCCAACATATTCTCCAATGGTGAATTTGGTGTAATTACAAAAGGTAACGCTTCGCCAAAAATTGGTAATAGTCGTTTCTTTGCCAACAATAAAGGTCAGTTACAGAATCAGTCCCAAGTTAATGTATTGGCACAAAGTAACTGGTGGGGTGATTTTGACGGTACCGGGCCACTGACTGATGCTTCTCCTGATGCATCAGGGGGACGAGTGCTGGGAAGTGTTTCGGTGGATGGCTATCTACCTGCGCTGAGCCAACATTTACTAAACACAAATTTTGAAGCTGATTCGATCATTTTCAGTGGTAATCTTCCTGAACCAGAAATCCTGCGTGGAGTGCTCTCCAATGAATGGGATCCGGTTACCAAACATCCCGGAAAAACCGCGTTGGTGGATAGTCATGAAGTTGGATTAGGTTTGTCAGGCTTGGATCCGTCCAAGCGGTATGAGTTAGGCCTGACACTGTTTAATGGAGATGTGAGCGAGACTCTTGCTGGGGTTTCCTTTGAGCCAGTTGGAGAGGTTCTAAGAGCAAGAGTTTCAAGAGCATACCCTACAAAAGTATATGTAGAAGTTCCGTCCAGCGCTTATCATGATGGCAATTTGCTGATTAAGGTTAGTAATCTAAACCCGGACACTTCATTCAGGGTCGCAGTTGCAGAGTTAAGCCTGACGGAGGTGCTGGCAGATGTTACGCCCCCTATCTTTGAAGAGCTTAAGTTTGATGATAAGGATGGCTCTGGTGGCCTGACTATGGGCGACAGCCTATATCTTCTTCTCTCAGAAGAGGTGACTCTCGCGGAAGGCGTCGAGTTGAGTGTAAGCAGTATTGTCGAAACTGATCCGCTTAATAGCTTTGGAGATGGTGCAACCCTTGAATTCACTGATACGAATCAAGGTCTGAAGCTTAAAGTAGGTGAAAATAGTCGTCTACCAGATGGTGCCATACTGTCGCTTAAAGGACTCGTAGATCTCGCCGGGTATGCCGTTATCGGACAACAAATTCTATCTTTGATAGATACGGTTCCACCAACGATAGACTCGTTTGAATGGTTGGATATTGACAATTCTGGTCAACTTACGACTGGTGATATTTATAAATTTACTTTCTCTGAGCCTATGAACCCAGAATATCTCAGAGATGGTACCACGGATGCCAATTCAAACCTGAGAGTTGCTAACGGCAGGAAGTATGGCACTCGCAATACTTTGTTGTGGGGTGATAACAATAAGACAGTTGCTCTAACCATTACCGATGGGTTTACGGTGCAGGGGGATGAGCTGGTCACTCCAACGGCGTTTGTCCAAGATCTAGCAGGTAATCCTGTTGTAGGTCAGATCCTTCTGCTGGGTAAAGACACAATCGCTCCAGAGATTAGCGCTGTGCTTTATAACGATACTGATGCTGATGGAATACTCTCAGTTGGTGATTGGTACCGTTTCAATTTCAGTGAACCGGTTAACCCATCTGCGTTGTCGTCTGGTACGAGCGAAGCAAATCACAACCTGTCACCAGAGGGTAAGCAGTATGGTGATGTGAATCTTATTCGGTGCGATGCGACTTATGACTCTTGTGAGGTTGTTATTACCGAAGGATTTACGATTGACGGAAATGAGACAGTCACGCCCAGCAGTCAGCTCATTGATCGTTCTGGCAATAAATTTGCCAATACAGGTAAGTTGACGCTAATTGATACCATTGTTCCAAAAGTTATCCACACTGGAGCATCCCAGGATAGTCCAATAGATCTGGATCTCGTTTTCAGTATTAGAATTGTTTTTGATGGTTCCATGGATATTGAGAGTGTTCCGCAAATAACCTTGTCTTCGGACGATGGTGTTCAGTTGTTTGCGGTGAATGGTCACTGGAGCCAGACTTACTTTGATAATGATACTTATATATTTGAGGTCGATGGTCTTTCGACCGATATTATCCACCCGCTAAATCTATTAACCCAAGGAGCAAAAGATCCATACGGAAATAGTTTCGTTCAAGATGGTGATATCTATAGCTTCTCGATTCGTCCGGATAAACCGTCTTTGTTCGGGCTTAAACCTTATCCTCAAACTAATATTAGCTCAGCTTCGGTACAGATGGTTGAAGGAGAACGCTCCGGTCAAGTAGCCATATTCATGAATGGTCAGAAGATTGTTGAGTCTGGTATCGGTGGATGGAACCATCAGATCGCGCTGTCTGAAGGCCTGAGCACACTTTCTTTTGTTGCAGAAAATGCCAGAGGAGTGCGTTCCAAGGAAGTGTTGGTTAATTTCTTGGTTGACTCGACAGCGCCACTGGTTCAAACAGTTTCCCCGGCAAACGCGTCCTATCTGAGATATGCGCCAGACTATATTTCTCTAAATATCAAAGAGGATGGTTCAGGGCTGAATATCGAAGGCTCAGTCATCAGTCTCACACGTGCGGGTACTGTGATTAGTGGCGAAAAGCTACAGTCGAGTTCGGGCGTTAATTTCATTCCTTCGGCTGTATTGGTCGAAGGTGAATATGAAATAAAGGCTACTCTGGCAGATAAACTGGGCCATACATCCAACGAATGGGTCAGCATATTTACCATTGACAATACAGCACCAATGACTCCGGTTGTATTGCCAGTACCCGAAGTGACTAATATTAAGACATTGCAAATATCCGGCACTAAGGAAGCAGGTACAGGCATTGTATTAGAAGGGCAATCGGTTGTGGCCGCGTCCTCAGATACTAGTTGGCAAGCGTCTTGGACATTACATGCGGGTGAAAACCTCATCAAAGTTCAATCGGTTGATTATGCTGGTAATTTGAGCCCAATTGTTATCGTTAGAGTGACGTTCGATGATTCACTACCGGGCAAGGTTGTACCGACAGTCACCAGCCAATTATCTGGTACCGGGATCAATATCGACTGGTCAAACTACGACGAGCAGGCTAATGGTGCTGATATCGATAGATACAGAGTGTATTTGGCACAAGCCCCGTATTCCAATGCCAGCCAAGCTCAGTTAATTGGAATTACACACAGCCCAGTTCGTTACTTTGAAAAGAGTGGTTTGGATCGGAGTACAACCTATTATGTTGCTGTTCAGGCTGTGGATTTGGCCGGCAACGCAGACCCAGAATTGGCTCCTGTAGCGGTTCAATTGGCTGATACCCTTCCGCCGGGTGATGTCACTGGGCTGCAGTTGGTAAATAGCGGATACACCAGCCTGGATTTGGGCTGGCGACTTCCGTCTTCAGAAGCTGACGATCTGGGTGGATTTAAGGTTTATCTTAATGAGCAGCTCTTGGCGACCCTACCAAGTACCGCTGTTTCCTATAAGTTGGAGGGGCTGTCCAAAGCTACATCCTATAAGGCGCGCGTGGCGAGCTTTGATGTCGGTGGCAATGAAAGTGTTGGGGTTGAAAAATCAGTCGTGACACTTCTTGATGCGCCTTCAATAACCCAGGTTGAAGCACTCAGCGGCAAAGCTCTACTTAAATGGCAAAACACATCGGTTGGCCTCATCAGTGGTTTCAGGTTGTATGCCAGTGAAACACCGTTTTCTTCAATAAATGGTATGACACCACGTTTATCGGTCAGTGGTGTGCAGGAGTCTGCTACTGTCGGTGGCTTAACCAATGGCATTACCTACTACGTGGCCGTAAGTGTGGTAAATACATCGGGTGGGCAAACGCCTGATGTTCAGGCTGTAACTGTCAAACCTGTTGCTGATGCTACTGGTCCGGATGTAGTGAAAGTAAATTGGGGCAGCAATGAGCTTGTCGGTGGTGGTGAGACCACAATCTCCACTGATGGAATACTAAAGACAACTGCGCAGGATGAGAGTGGCGTTTCGCTCGTTGAGTATTGGCTGGATGGGCAACTGTTTGGCCGCAGCGCCAATAACTCCAGTAGTTTCGCTGTGGAGGCGCCGATAGCTCAGATTTCTGATGGGCAACACGCCTTAGTCGTCAAAGCTTTTGATTCACTTGATAATTACACAGAAGTGGCATTCTCGGTCAATGTGGCTATGGAAGCACCATCTACTCCTGTGATTGTCTCGCCAGTATCAGGGTACAAGACCAATAAAGCGGCCCAGTCCGTCACTATTACCGCAGAGTCGGGAACTGACGTGCAACTGGTGTACAACGGCGAAGCGACAGACTGGTTAAGTGTGGATGTGTCGGGTAAAGCCCTACATGAGGTCATACTCGTAGAAGGTGAAAACCAGCTTCATGCAGTTGCTAAAAATCGTGGCGGGCAGAGCTCACCCTCGGCCACCATTTCCGTCACTCTGGACTCGTCTTTGCCGCAAACGCCGTCAGGGCTCAATGCCATTGCTAAAGAGTCTGGCTATATCGCTCTGAGTTGGCTGTCCAGCAATACAACGGAGTCGGTTTCATACAATCTCTACCGTGCCAATTCGGCTTTCAGTGATACTTCGGCTGCGACCAAGGTGAATGCTCAACCTATAAGTGCCTTAAGCTATCAGGATAAACCTGTGGCTGACGGAGAGTATTTCTATCGGGTCGTCGCTGTTAACGCCCTGGGAACTGAAGGCGCTCCTTCTGAGATAGTTCGCGCTGTCTCAGACGCCACTCTGCCCTATGCAACCGGCATCTACTATACGCCTAAAGGCAATAAGAGTAGTTCCGGTGACATTATCGGAGTGGGGCCGTTGGACATTCGGGTTGTGGTTAATGAGCCGTTGCTGACCCGTCCGTTTTTGAGTCTGACTCCTGAGGGCGTTGCGCCTTTGACAGTTGATCTGTTCAAAGTATCAGACCTTGAATATCAGGGTACTGTGGATGTTCCAGAGAACTATGTAGATACGGCTGTTTACGCCCTGTTTTCGGCAAGAGATCAGGTAGGTAACCGAGGAACAGAAGTTAATCAGGGTAATATTATCCAGATTGACACCCAGGGGCCACGAGCAGAACAGATAGTCATCACTCCCCAGAGCCCTATCAAGAACGAGGGCCAGGATTCGGTATCCCTTGATTTCAGTTTTGCCTTCGATGAGGCCGTATTGACGGAATCCTTGATTGTCTCAATCTTGCGTCTCGAAGATGATCCGGTGGAGTTAGCCGGTGTATATCAAAATGCTGATGGTCGCTGGGTTGCCAGTTTCCAACTTCCCGCCGATTGGGGGCGTGATCAGGTAGAACTGATTGATATTGCCTATACGGTGTCTGACGAACTTGGCAATACCCGAGAAGCCAAGTTGTTTAGCAAGCCTTTGCAGGTTTACCAAGGTGATCTGCCACCTCTGGATGTACCTTTTGGTCTGGCAGCAAAAGTCAAACCAGAAGGGAGAGTCGCCCTGTCGTGGCATAAGGTGCCAGAAGCATCGGGCTATCAGTTATACCGACGAGGCGTCAATGAGACAGAAACCACGCTGTTGGTGGCCTTGTCTGATGTTGACTCCTACACCGACTACACGCTTAATGATGACGAATATTATTATTCGATAGCCAGTGTCAGAACCCATGAAGGCCTGACCAGTGTCAGTTCACCAAGTCAGGAGGTTAAGGTCGTATCCGATTCGGTGGCACCGGTGGCTCCGGTCGAGTTGAATGCAGAGCTTTATGCAAATGGTGTTGGTCTGAGATGGAAAGCTTCGCCTGAGGCTAATATCAGTTACCGGGTTTACAGATCCGACTCCACTGAGATCCTTGACGTAGAGGGCTTGAGTCCGGTTATTGATAAGATAATCAGCCTGGAGGCGCTGGACACAGAACCAGATCCTGCTTTGGCCGGTTATGTGGTCACCGCCGTCGATGAGGCCGGCAACGAGTCAACTGTGTCGAACACGGCTTATTTGAATATTAGCCTGCTGCCCGTTAACAAAGTGCGCCTTACGCAGATTGACGGAGAAAAACCCGCCCTGTCGTGGGAGCACAAAGGTAGCAATATCGCTGGCTTCGATCTGCATTTACTCCAGGATACGCTCGACCTGAAGCTGAATGAGACGCCATTGCAGGAGATGTCATTTGTCGACGACACTTATACGTCCGGCGCCCGCGACTACCGTATCCTTGCCATCGATAACAATGGTATTGAAAGTCTGGCCAAGGAAGTACATTTGCCGGCCGTCAGTTTGCTGCTCGACGAAGGGGTTTATCTCGAAAAAGGTGTGATGAACAAGCTCATGTTCAAGGTCAGCAACCTTGAGGAGCGTCCCATCAATAGTGCCAAGCTTAAAGTGCAGTTGGCTCAGAGAGAGCATGCTTCGCTGCCGTTCTCCCTCGCAGCTGGTGAAACGAAAGAAGTCACAGTAATTATTGGTGGCTACAGTGAACTTGATTCATTGGCACAATTGATTGCCGCTATCTCTGTTCAACCTACTGTGTCAGATGAGATTGTGGTTGGGAAAACCTTCGAAATCAGTGTCCGAGAATCCGGATACCTGTTGACCGTTGAAACCGATGGTTTCATTAAAGGCGGATCCGGCAAGTTCCGCTTCAAGCTTGAAAATACGTCGGATGTTGACGTTGAGTTGGAAACGGCATCGGGCAATGGTACTCGGGATGCACGCCATATTCAGTTCCGTCTCAGGGATGAAGATGGCAACGTACTGAGTCTTGGCACCTTCCGCCAGAGTCTGGGTGATAATGTGGTCACCACGGCAGCGGGTATCACGCTTGCCCGTGTTGCACCGGGGCAGAGCTTTGTTTCCGATTGGGCCGAAATAGTGGTTCCAATGGCAACACCGGATATTGCCGAGCTTGAAGTCGCTATTGGGCAGCTCAGTTACCAGCTGGGCCGCGAGCAACAAGTGCTGCTTGCCGGGATCTCAACCCGTAAAGAAGTCAATACCAGCGCCAGCCCCTACTTCGGACAGGTGACAGGTATAACACCAACGATTTCTTATGGTGATCAAGCCATTAGTATTCAGGGGCAATTGGTAGATAGGTATACCTCGGCACCGGTCGCCAATGCGGCGCTCGAGCTGGTTCTGAACTTGAATGGCTTTGAAAAGATAGTGGCGCTGACGTCGAATGCTGAAGGTATATTCAATCATGAATATCAGCCTCAAGCGGGTGAAAGTGGCCATTACCAGGTTTCAGCAATCTATCCGGGCATGACCGACAGACCCGATCACGGTCAGTTCAGTGTCGGTGGCATCAATGCAAACTACCGTACCTACCAGTTGAGTTTGCCAAAAGGGGCACGCTTTGATGTGCCGGCCAGTGTCAGCGTTCGCAAGGGAGCCGATTTCCAGGGGGTTGTCTGGGAACTTGCAAACTTACCGCCAGCGGGTATCAGCATCATGCTGCCCGAAGCAAAAGACTTGAGTTCAGAACAAGTGTTCGCGACACCTATTGGTTTTGAGGCAGATGAAAGTGCCGTAGAGACAGGTAGTGTTGAATTGCAACTTAAGTCAGCAAGTACCGGCAGCAAAGTATTGGCCAAACTCACTGTCAACTACCGCTTGAGCGAAGCCATGCCAGTGCTCTATTACTCACCCGCACAAGTTGAAACCGGTATGACCCTGGCGGGTATGGCAAACGAAGTCGTTCAGTTGGAAAACAGAGGCACTCTGCCAATGGAAAACCTGGCTGTGCGGCTGTTGAATGCCGATAACTCCTTGCCACCTACGTGGGCCAAGTTGTCGGGCAATACCAGCTGGCCACAGTTGGCGGTGGGCGACAGAGTAAATGTGAATCTGGCATTTAACCCTGAAAATCGTGCCAATCCAGGAGTTTACCGGCTCAAACTCAGGGTGACCTCTGCGAATCATCCGACCCGCGATATCCCCGTTATTGCTTCCATGGTCGAAGATGGTATTGGTGGCTTACAGCTGAAACTGGCGGATATATACACGGCTACCCTGAATGAGCAGGGAGAGCTGATCCGTGGCCTTCAGGGGGCATCGCTAAGCCTGCAAAACCTCGATGTGCCCGAAGTCAAGTATCAGGCCACTACCGATGAACTGGGAGAAATCTACTATCCGGGCATTCAAGCCGGCAATTATCGCTATCGGATTTCGGCTACCAAGCATGAAGACTTAACCGGCGAAATTCGCATTCTACCGGGGGTAGTGCGTAACCTCGATCTGTTTATGAAGTATGCCTTGGTCACGGTGGAGTGGGTTGTAAATGAAATCACCATTGAAGACAGATACGAAATCATACTCAAAGGGACCTTTGAAACCGACGTACCTGCCGCAGTGGTGGTGATGGAGCCGTTCAGTATCCGCTTGCCCAATATGCAAAAGGGTGACGTGTATAACGGTGAGCTTACCCTGACCAACTATGGTCTGGTGAGAGCCGATAACCTGAAAATGCGCCTGCCAACATCTGACGAATTCTTCAAATATGAGTTTATGACCTCGGTCATCCCTGATTCGCTGGAGGCCAAGCAAAGCCTGGTGATCCCGTATCGGATTATCAGCCTGCAGCCGTTTGACCCATCTGGGGATGGCGATGCCAGCGGCGGTGGCTGCAGTACCTATGGTGCGTGTGCGTCATCGAGTCATTCTTTTGTTTGCCCCAATGGCTCTACCAGTTCTGGCTCTGCCAGTGCCTGTTGGACAGCTGGCTATTGCACCAACAGCGGCGGCGGTGGCGGCGGTGGTGGTGGCTGGGGCGGTGGCTGGGGCGGTGGTGGCTCCGGTGGTGATGGTTCCGGAGGTTCTGGTAACAGTGGTATGGGTGCTTGTCGTAAGGATGGAGACCCATGTGATCAGCAGTCGAATGGAGGCGGCAATGATATTTAACAAGTGTAGGAAAATAAAAATGAAACGGATGATTGCACCTGCATTTGCGTTGTCATTGCTTGCCATGAGCCCATTGGTCACAGCGGTCACTGTGCTAAAACAGGGGCCAGATCACAGCAGCGGCCGTTTCGAACAAACTGTGGCAGATATTCAGGTCAAGGTGATGGGCGGCCATGTTGCCATAGTCCGTGATTTTAAAGATGGCGACTGGCGTTTCTTTACTCCCTGGTCACCCATCAAATACCGCCAGATCTATGTGCCCGGGCCATCGACCAATCCGGCAGATGGCAGTTACTACGACGATGAGCGTGCGATCATCCGTAATGGTTACACCTATGAGTTGGTAAAGGACAGTTCACCCCTTCGCTACGTTTATGATGGTGATACCGCTATCGTGAAATTGGAGGATGGTTTTCGCTGGCAGGATAGATCCGGTGACTGGATTGAGTATGGCGATGATAAGCGTATCCGCGCCTATGGAGACCTCCAGGGCACGATAGCGATTATTGTTCATAATGGCGCTGGTCAAATAGCCGAATTACAGGACCGCTTTAACAACAAGGTGCTGGTGTTTAGCTACATCGGCGAGGCCTTGACCACGGTCACAGATCACAGCGGCCGCAGTGTCAGATACCAAAGGGACGACAAAGGGCGGCTCACCAAGGTTACCGACGTCCGCGGTAATGATTGGCTATACGAATATGAAGAATTTGCCCCAAGTAGCAGTAGTTACATGCTGCCTTACTTCCTCAAATCCATCACAGATCCCGAAAGCCGAGTTACCACTATCAAGAATGTGGTGGTTGGGGGTACTGTCTTTAAAGAGCTTAAGTGCGAGCCTCCAGGCAGTGGCACCCAAGAGTTAAAGGAGGTGGTCGATCCTGATACCGGCATGATCACAATAGAAGTCGTGGATAAACCAGGGGCAAGCTCTGGGGAAGCTACTTGTATCATGCCCCCTCCTCAGCCAATTCCAACTCAGATGCTGACGGATGCCGTGATAGATCACGACGGTAATCGTCACAGTTATGTGTACTCTTATTCGGGTCAAAGCAGCAGCTATCTGGTACAGGAGGTGGATGCGGATGGCGTACAGACACATCGGATGTTGGGGCCAGACGGCTCTATCGCCAGGTTATTTCGCGGCGGTGAACTGGTATTCAGTCAGGCGCGACTGGAAGATACCCTCATTCGTTTGGACTCTGCTGGTAATAAAACTAAAGCCACCTTTGACGAATACAATAATGTCATTCGTGTAGAAAATGCCGATGGTTCATACAGAACCACTGATTACCACCCAAGCTATAACCTGGTGACCCGTAGCCGTGATGAAAATGGCATAGTGGCAGAGTATATCTACGATGATCAGGGACTAATCACCAAAACTATCCAAGCGAAAGGCAAACCTGAGTCGTTGGAAATCTCTTTCGAGTACGACCAGAACCAACAAATTCAATCGGTGCATTATCAAAGTCTAAGTGGAGAGCAAAGACAGTTTGAGTTTGAATACGATCAATTTGGCAATCTCATAAAAGAAACCGTAAACGCCACTCTTGTATACCAATATGCCGATTTTAATGCGCTAGGCGATGCCCAATCGCTTATTGATCCACGTGGAAAGCATTGGAAATATACCTTCGATGCCGAAGGCAGAGTGCTCACTGAAACCGATCCTCTGCTGAGAAAGACTACCTATCAGTACGATAAAGTCGGAAATCTGGTGAAAGTGATTAATCCAGATAATTCCGAAGACTTATTTGCTTACAATGCCAGAAATCAGGTTCGTTCAGTCACTGACCCCTATGGCAAGGTGCGCCAATATAAGCACAATGCCATGGGGGTGGTAACTGAGTTTACTGATGAACTGGGCAAAACCAGTGGCATGGTGATGGACCGGGCGGGCCGCCCAGCGTACCGGGTCGATGGTAATCAAAATAAAACCCTGATTACCTCGGGTAAAGATGCTGAAACCAATCAAGGCGCTTTTGAGCATTTACGTCGCGTGGATTACCCCACCTATAGCCAAGTATACCAATACAACAACCGTAATCAGGTAGCGCAACTCTCGGTAATCGAATCAGATAAGAGCAGTACTTACAGTTTTAGATACGATCCTGCCGGAAGGGCAATTGTGTCTACTGACCCCAATGGTCACAGCACCTATTACACCTACGATGCCTATGGCAACCTAGTCGAGGAAGATGCATCAGGCTTTATCACCAAGTACGAATATAACGCATTTGGTGATCTCACCCGATTTACTGATCGCAACAATTATGTCACTGAATTTGAGTATGACGCTTTCGGCCAAATGACGGTCAAGCGTCGTGCCGGTTTCGGCGAGTGGCACTACAGTTATGATGCGGCAGGAAATATCTCGGTGCAGACCGATCCCAAAGGCCAGGGTATTCGCTTTGAGTACGATGATGCCAATCAATTGGTAGCCGAGCACTGGTATATGCAATCGCCAGCGGATCCCAGTGAGCCAGCATACAAGACACTGACCTACGGTTACGACACTATGGGGCGGTTATCACAGTGGCAATCAGGCACCTATTCCGGCACGTTTGTTTGGGACAAAAATGGCTTTCTCAGTGCTGAAACCGTCAATTACGGCAGCTTCAATAAGACATACCGTTACGGCTATTTTGATAATGGCACCATCTCTGGGCTGCAGATGCCCGATGGCACCCAATATAGCTATGAGTATGATGCCAACAATCAGCTGACACGCATTCAGATCCCTGGTCAGGGCTCTATTTGGGTCAATGGTTTTGACTGGCGGGCCCCCACTCAGGAAACCCTGCCAGGCGGGGTAGAGCGGCATTTCAGCTACAGTGGGCTTTTGAATATCAAGCAGTTTCAGGCCATAGGCACCGATGGTGTACCCCTGCTGTCACTGGACTATGAATATAGCGATGCAGCAAAAATCAGCCAAAAGCAATTGGATGGCGATGTTACCACTTACCAGTACGATGACATTTACCGCCTGCAACTGGCCGAAACCACATCGCGCGATGGCAGTGTAAGAACAGAAACCTATGTTCTCGATGCCAATGGCAACCGTGTCGGCAGCCACTCTCTATCCCATTGGGAATATAACGATGCCGGGCAATTAACGGTACGTGGCAAGGATGCAGACAAAACCACTTATCAATACGATGCCAATGGCAACCTTATCCTCAAGAGTCAGGGCAACAGTTTTCTCAAGTTTACCTACGACCCTCTGAATCGACTGATACGAGTCGATAATGAAAAGGATGAGTTGGTTGCTGCCTATGATTACGATCCCTTCGATCGCCGCATCAGCAAACGCACCTCAGCCGGTCAGCGTTACTTTTTATATGCCGATGAAGGTCTGATTGCCGAATACGACGACGCAGGCCTGGAGCAGCTGCGTATTGGTTACCGGCCCGGCACTCTCTGGGGCACCCAACCTGTTTTCCTTTATGGGGAACATGGGGCAGGGGGTAAAAAATACGCTTACTTCCATAACGATCAGTTGGGCACCCCTATCAAGCTGACTGACGCCAGTGGCCATATCGTCTGGGACACAAAGTTCGATGCCTTTGGCAATGCAATATTGGCCAGTAGCAATGAAGTAGTTAACCCGCTGCGCTTCCCTGGCCAATATTTCGATGCCGAAACTGGCCTGCATTACAACTGGCGTCGTTATTACGACCCCACCAGCGGCCGCTATATTACCCCTGACCCAATAGATTTGGCCGGTGGCCCAAACCTATACACCTATGTGGATGGTGACCCCATAAACCGCATAGATCCCAATGGTGAATGTGGTGTGTTTGGGGTGTTGGGAGGACTTGCTACTGAGTATGCAGCATCTAAGCTGACCGGTAGCTGTTTTAGCTATGGCTGGGGGGACGCCATAGGAGATGCCCTTTGCGTAGGGCGGCTATTTAAACTCGCTAAACTGGGTAAAAAAGTACCTTGTTTGGGTAACAGCTTTACCGGTGATACCCAGGTTTATACCGAAACCGGCATGCGCCCCATCAGCGATATCAAGGTTGGTGAGCGGGTCTGGTCCTACACCGAGTGGAACGGACAGGAGCAATTCGAGCCCGTCGAAGAGGTAATCAGGAACACCAGGGAATACCTGCTGGTTACCCTCTCCTTAGAGTCCGATGAGACCATAGTCGCGACCAATCAACACCCCTTTTATATTCTCGGCAAGGGGTGGGTCGAAGCCGAAGACTTGCAACAGGGCGACCCGCTTTACCTCAGCGATAAGCGCACCCTGCATATCCGCGCTATCACTACAGAATTTCGCACCGAAACCGTATACAACCTTAGCGTTGCAAACGCCAATACCTTTTTTGTCGGCAAGGACAAGGTATTAGTTCACAACGCTAAAAAAGGCTGTAAATTTGACGCGAAACCTTGTCCGAAAGCCGGTAAGCCTCGAGACTCAAAAGGCAGATTTACAACAGGGGCAGGTGGTAATTCTGAAGATACAGAAATAGGACAGTTAGCTCATGAAGAGTTCAAGGCAAAAGCAAAAGCAAGAGGATGGCTAACTGATAAAAGAGTGGAATATGGTGATGGCTCATATGGCATACCTGATGCTATAACGCAAGATGGTCGTCCTATAGAACTTAAGCCAGATACTCCTTCTGGTCGTGCTAAGGGGAGGCGCCAGCTGAAAAAATACGAGAAAGCTTTAGGTAAAAAAGGTCGAGTAGTCTATTACGACCCTAAAAACTTCAGAGGTCCCAAATGTTAAATGAGTTTATAAAATTGTTTATCTCGCCAATCTTGAAAAAGTATGGCTTCAAGAAACAGGGTCTCAAGTGGAATAGAACTGTGAGAGATGTAATTCAGGTTATTGATATACAAAAGCAACACCTCGACCAGTTGTACTTCACAATCAATGTTGGAGTGCTGCATAAACACTGTGGGCAAGCATTCGAAATAGACATGACTAAATTTATCAACGAGGTCGTTTGTTTTCCAAGATTTCGACTCAAAAGCTATGTCTTTGACTCTCAGTTTGGAAATGACGAGTGGTGGCCAATTGGAAGCGAGTTGCAATTGGCAGGAGTTGGAGAGGAAGTGTCGCGGGCGCTGGAGCAGATACTGCTGCCCGAATTAGATAAAGTTGATTCAGCGGTAGCCGTACTTGAATTTTCTGAAGTTTTTAGGCGCTCTTATTTTCCGCCACCAGAGCAGTTGCGAATGGCAATACTGTTGTATTTGGTCGGGAAAGTGGATGAAAGTGAAAATCTGATTGAGGTTGTTGCAGCAAGTGACTCTTGGGAGAAAAGAGCCGCATATGTGCGTAGCTATATCGCTGAGCTGCCCTCTGAGTAGTTGGCATGGAACAAGAGCGCTATCAGCTTCGTTGGCGCTGACAAAGAAGAGGTTACAGCCATAACTTTGCAGACTTGGGTTCTGTGATGATGGCGACAATGGAATAAGCGAACCATGTTTGACCCGCAGAAAGGCTAGGTGTCGATACGCATAGCCTCTGACACTAGCATGTCAGCGGCAATTAACACGCACACAACCACTGTCATGGTGGTGGCTGGAATGGATTTAACATTGGTCGGCAAATCCGGCTGGGGATAAAAGATGAAAGGGCACCTAAAGGGATTTATATGGCAAAGGCTACTGGCCTGGTTTCTGCTTGGCCTGAGCCTGGGTGTGGCGGCCGAGGAAGATACCCTGTGCGCCGTGGTCAAGATTGAAATCGTTCAGGAGCTGACACTGGAGCGTCAGGGCTTTGAGGCGATTATGAAAATCAATAATGCCCTCGAAGACAGGTCGCTGGAAAATGTCGGCGTCGAGGTGGTGTTTACCGACAGTGCCGGCGAGCCTGTGGTGGCCTCAAGCGATCCCAATCACCCCAATGCCAGCTTTTTTATCCGCATTTCCAGTATCGAGGGCATCGACAATGTGGCCGGTACCGGTGAGCTGGCTGCGGCGTCCAGTGCCCTTATCAAGTGGTTGATTATTCCCGCCCCCGGCAGTGCCGGCGATGTGCCCTCCGGCACCCTCTATTATGTGGGCGCTAAACTCAATTACCGCCTCAATGGTTTGGATGAGAGCCTGGATGTGGCGCCCGACACCATTTTTGTGCGCCCCATGCCCAAGCTGACGCTGGATTACTTTTTACCAAGTGATGTGTACGCCGATGATCCCCTGACCAATGAAATCGAACCCATTGAGCCTTTTACCCTGGGGGTTCGGGTAAGCAACAACGGTAAGGCCGCCGCCAACAAGGTTAAAATCCAATCTGCCCAGCCAAAAATTGTCGAAAATAACCAGGGGCTGGCCATCGACTTTAAGATCACCGATTCCTTCGTGGGCGACAGCCCTGTGACCAATTCCTTGCTGCTGGATTTTGGCGATATTCCCAGCCTCAGCAGTGGCACCGGCCGCTGGATCATGTACACCACCTTAAGTGGCCGCTTTACCGAGTTTACCGCCACCTTCAGCCATGCCGATGAGCTGGGGGGCTCGCTTACCTCATTGATAGACGCTGTGAACGCCCACCTGCTGCTAAGAGATGTGGTGGTGGATTTACCCGGCCGTGACACGGTGCGGGACTTTTTGGTACGCAATGGCACGGCACTGACCGCCTTTGAGTCTGACAGTGTCGATACCCCGGTTGCCGACCTCAGCAGCACAGCACAGCTCTCGGGCAGTGGCGATACCCTATCACTCACCTTTGCCCCCGAGCTTGGCGGCGCCTATGTACAGCTACCAGACCCCTTCGGAGGCAGCCGTCAATTGGTGCAGGTCCTGCGCAGCGATGGCAAAGTATTGCACCCCGCCAATGGCTGGCTATCGAAGCATTACAACAAAGACACTAAACAGACCCAGCATCTGTTGCACCTGTTTGACACCCATACCCAGGGCCGTTATTTATTGCAATTTGCCGATAGGCAAGCCGTGCCTGCAGCGCCTGTGCTGGCCTATATCCCAGATTGGACCGGTGCCGAGGGTGGCCAGATAGGGTTTCTGCTGGAGGCCAGCGATCCCAATGGCGATGCGGTGAGTTTTGCGGTAACCCCCATGCCCGATGGGGCGAGTCTTACCGACATTGAGCCGGGTAAAGCCAGATTTAATTGGCCTATTGCCGTGGGCCAGGCCGGTTTTTATCCGGTGACTGTGTCTGCGACCGATGGCAAGCTCTACTCTAATCAGGAGCTGATGCTCAGGGTGTTTCCTGCCCATGATACCGATGGCGATGGATTAGACGACGCCTGGGAAATCGAACACTTTGGGGATCTCAGCCGTGATGGCAGCGGCGATTTCGATGGTGATGGCCTGACCGACCGTGAAGAGTTTGAACTGGGGTCCGATCCCACCATGCAAAATGGTCCCCTGGCCCCCGAAGTAGTGAGTCCGGATGATGAAGAGATCACCGAGACTGAGATCCGTTTGTTGGTGAATAATTCGGTGAATCTGGGTAATCGGGACCTGGACTATTTCTTCGAACTTTATGCCGATGCGCAGTTAAGCCAGTTGGTACTGGCATCCGATGCCGTGCCAGAGGGCGTGGACAGTACAGCGTGGGTATTACCTGAATCTCTGATGGAGAATCAGCAATATTTCTGGCGGGTACGCAGCTTTAACCAGGTGCTCTACAGCGCCTGGAGCAACGCTTCCTTTAAGGTAAATAGAACACCGGAAGCACCCACCAAGCCGGCATTGAACAGCCCTATGGTGGGCGTGGAAGTGGATGAGGTGATGCCGCTGCTCAGCGTGCTGAATAGTGCCGATCCCGACGGTGATGAACTCAGCTACCGTTTCAGTGTGTATAGCGACGAAGCCATGACCAGTTTGGTCTTGGTATCTGCCGACTTATTGCCCGGTGACAATGGGGTAACCGCCTGGCGGGTGACCGAACCGTTGCAGGAAGGTGCCCGATATTACTGGCAGGTCGCTGCCATCGACCCCGGCGGTTTAAGCACCCTGAGCGAGCCATTTTGGTTTGATGTCTATGTGTCGAATCTCGCGCCATCGACCCCGGTTCTGGTGTCACCGACGATTGACGAGGTGCTGGGACATAATGATGTAGTTCTGGAGGTGGCCCAGGCGGTAGACCCTGAAGGACAACCGCTGAGTTATCTGTTTGAACTGGATAGAGTGGCCAGCTTTGATTCGAACGACAAGCAATCTGAGCAGATTGAAGTGGATGCCGATGGTAAGGTGCTGTGGCATCTCAGTGGCTTGCTGGACGAGCAGCAGTATTTTTGGCGGGTGAGAGCCCAGGACCCGCTGGGCATGTCCAGCGAGCCGGTGTTGGGCAGATTCAAAATAAGCTTGCAGATTACGGCTCCGTCGGCACCTGTCATTGATAACCCCGGTGATGGCTCCTGGGTGCAGAGCACCATGCCGTTACTCAGTGTTCATCCGGTATTAGACAGTGATAGACCCGTGTCTCATTACCAATTTGAAGTTTATGGAGACGAGGCGCTATCCAGCTTGTTGACGACTGAGCAGGTTACTCAGACTAGTGTGGAGTTAACAGAGGCTCTGCCTGATAACGCCTGGGCGTATTGGCGGGTCAGGGCTGTTGACTCTGCCGGGATTATGGGTGCCTGGTCAGCGGTGTCCCGTTTCTTTGTTAACGACAAGGGTATTGATGAAGCGCCGATATTTGAATGGCGCTCACCCGAGGCCGACACAGAATTTGCCCTTGGTCAGCCAATTTTGCTGCGTTGGGAGGATATAGATCCAGACAGCGACGCACTTATCTCGCTGTATTATATGCGCCCGGAAGACGCGATTGTGCTTGACGATCTGGATGCCGGTTTCAGTGCCTATGGCGATTGGCAGCATGTGGAAAGTGATGAAGATGTTGAAGGATTCCACCTCTTTACCGCCCATGGTGAAGATGCTTCTGCTCAGTGGACCAGGCCGTTGGAAATGAGCGGCCGTTATGAAATCCAGGTTTACTGGCCTGAGGTTGAAGGTAAGTATGCCAAAGATGTGCAGTATTTCTTCCCCGTGGTGGGCGAAGACGGCTCAAGCCTGTCTTACCAAGAACTGCGTAAACCCGTAACGGGCTGGAACAGTCTGGGTGAGCATCAACTCCAGGCGGGGGATTTTAGTTTGTTCCTTAAAGGGAGGGGGCATAAGAAAAGAGCCTTGATAGCTGACCAGATCCGTCTGATCCCGATAGATGTGCCCCATCAATTGCTGGTGAAAGATATACAGGAAACCCCGGATGGTGATGCCGACACCTATTTGTGGGATACAAGTGGTATGCAGCCAGGTGAATACCAGCTGTTTGCCAGGATTGCAGATGAAACCCAGGAAGTTACTGTGTATTCGCCTCACAGGGTTAGTCTGCGGGAACAGGCCTACTTACGACTGGACAACCAGGATCCCACGGCTGTGATTGCAGGAGATTGGCATGAGCAGATGTCGGCGGATGCTGTTGGCGGTACTTTCCATCAGTTATCACTACACGATGGACCGGGCAGCGTGAGTTGGCCTGTGCATATAGACAATGCCGGCTGGTATGAAGTCAGCTTTTTTGGCTTGCCGGGGGTTGATTTACAGCAGCTCAAGGTTGAGCTGCTTCAGGAAGCCAATGTGATGGAGGTGGGATATTTCCACAAAGTCGCTGAGCCTGGATGGGGGCATGTTGGGCAACTCTGGCTGGCACCAGGTGAGTATCAACTTCGGGTTTCTGCCGAAGGAGTGGGGGTGGTTGCACTTGATGCTATTGAGTTACGCCTTACTGCCTTGATGAGTACCAATGAGTTGGTTTTGGACAATACCGACACAGGCTTTAATGCTAATGGCAGTTGGCGGATTTCATCCAGGGGTAGTGGGTTTGAGGGCGTTGACTATTTTACTGCCTGCAGTGGCAGCGCGTCGGCGTCTTGGCGCGTCGGCCTCAATGAGCCCGGCTTCTATGAAGTGTCTGCCAAGTGGCCCGCCAGGCTTAAGAATCAACGGGGGGCGCGAGTCGAATTGGTGTACTCGGATAACAATCGGGTGCCAACAAAAGTCGCGATGAAGCTAAATCAACAGCGTAATGGCGGAACTTGGCAACCCCTATCAGTGGTGAAAAGCGGGGGCGGAGAGGTTGCTGTTACCCTGAACAGAGCCGAGGGTGGGGGATGTGTGGTGGCCGATGCCATCCGTATACGAAAATTACAACAACAGAGTTTTATGTGGGATAACTCTGATGCTGAATTCGCACAAACCAGAGGCTGGTGGCAAAGCAGCCGTTTGATCGATGGCTTTATCGGCGAGAATTATCTGTTTTCTTTGTATGGTGAAGCCAAGTGGTCTCTTGGAACGCTTCCTGCTGGAAAGTATCGGATAGAGGCTCGTTGGCCCGCGAGCATATTCCATTCTTCGTCGGCAGAGTTTGTGTTGAAAGCGGATGGTGCCCCAGTCTCAACCAATAGAATGTCTCAGAAGTCTTCGGGAGCACGTTGGAATAATTTGGGTGAAGTCGAGATCCAGGCCACAACTAATCTGGAGGTCACACTGAAAAACAAGGGACATGGGTTCTTGGTGGCCGATGCCGTTAGGTTGGTTCGCGTAGAGTAGAGCTTGAGGAAGTGGAATGAGAGGTACAGGTTTATTTATTGGATTAATTAGTGTTTGTACCACTATAGCGTTTCAGCCTCTCTATGCTGATGATTTTGTCTTGCAGCAGTGCTATGCCAATCATGGTAAGAAGCAACTTTATGGGTTTGACATGCAATTGAATGCACCGGGTGTAACAACCAGGAAGCTTGATTTGTATGTGACTGATATTGCTGAAGTGGACCGCTCCTGGACTGTGATCGATGTGTCTGAAGAGTCTGATATTATCTCAGGAACTCTCAAACTGCCGCTGCATACGCTTAAGCATAAGTCCTATCTTGCTGGCCAAAAACTGTTACTGATTGGCAATGGAAGAAGCTATTCTCAATTGGAGCAAGAAACTCTCTGGCTTGAAAAAAACCTGGCTTCAAAGGTTAAGATTTACAATGGCAGCCCGACTCTTTGGCGTTATGCCAATGGGGACGCAGAGCCTATGGAGTTGCAAACTATAACGGCAAGAGAGTTTTTTTCCGAGTCTGCGCTCGGCGGATGGCAGCTTCTTGAGACTGAGCAGCAGCTAGGTGAAGTGTTTGGGGATACAGCCACCATTTCTTTTGGTGAAAGGTTTCTCTATGTAGGAGAGGGAAAGCCTTTGCCCTCTCCGCCGACACCGGAACTGGTTCGAGTGTTGTTTATTTTAGAGGGTGGCTCAGAGGCCTTGCAGAAATTTTCACTGGAACAGGGCATCATCCTGACAGCAAAAAAACAACGTGAGAAGAATGAAGAGTGTAACAACATTAGGTAAAGCTTGTTTTATCACACTGCTTTTTCTGATTGTGTCTTGTACGCAAAAGCAAGAGCAGGACCTCGAACCAGAGAATGCACAAACTTTTGAGGTTACCTTCAGGTACAAAGTTACCAATACAACGGATTCAGTCGTTTTTGGAGAGAAAGCAAGTTTTGCGCTACCGGTGGCTGATTCAGCCAGGCACGGTGTGCTGGCTATTGATACCAATGTGAAGGGTAAAATTGTTGAACTGGACGGGGGTAACCGAGAGTTCCTGATAGAATTTGAGCGTCTGTTGCCCAGAGAGGTAAAAATAGTATCAGTATCAGTTCGTTATGCTTCAAAGGATGCGGAGGTATATGACCCCACGCATTTGGCTTCTAGTTATCTCGCCGAAACGCGGTTGATGCCCTTTCGGCAGCCTGAATTTTCTAGATTAGTTACTGACCTTAAACGCGATAATCCGCAGGCAGTGATTGATGAAAGCTACCAGTGGGTTGTTTCAAATATTCTGTATTCTGGTTATAACCCAAGCACCTTGGGTGCTGCGTATGCGTTAAAGCATCGCAAGGGCGATTGCACCGAGTTTACCTACCTGCTTGCTGCCTTACTCAGGGGGAATGGCATTCCCGCCAGATTAGCCAGTGGCTATGTTATCCAGGGAAGTGGTGTACTCAGTGCCGCTGATTTTCATAGCTGGGTTGAGGTTGGTATTAATGGCGTTTGGCGAGTGCTTGATGCTCAGAAACGACATTTTGGGCCAGACGATAATGCTTATTTCACGGTAAGTTACCTCGACGGTGAGGCAAGTGAAAGACGGTTTTCAAGCACCAGCAATATCAGTGTTGTCATGTATTGAAGTTAATTAAACAAAGAGCGCCTGTTGGCGCTCTTTGTTTATTTTGGGCAGACAAACTGCTATGGAGATCAGTTCATCGCTGCGGTGATTTTAACGCAGCGGTCGACCCGCTCTTTTTTGAGTTTAATCGCCCGTACCACCGGGAATTTAAGCCCCTGCCATTCATTCAGCAGCGTGCCCAGTTCGGCGGCGTTTTCGCGGCTGCAGGTTGACGGCAACAGGGCGTTGACGTAACTCACCAGGAAGCGATCGTCTGCGGTTTTGTTCAGCTCCGGAATGGTTTTTAGCACCTCGGCATGGAAAGGGGCCATGAGTTCAGGATGGTTCTTATCGGGCAGAGAACTCAGGATGTACTGCTGCTCCCTGAGTTTAAGGCCTTGATTGTCATCTTGAATAATCTCAAACCACTTGGCCTTGTTGGCCGCTGTGGGTCTTCCCACTTCGGAGGCCAGCGCAAAGAGCTTACCCCTGTCGGAGCCATCCCGTTGCTTTTCTGTCGCCAGCAGGGTGTCGTAGTCACCCTTGAGCTCTCGATTGAGTTTGCTGACGATGCGCCAGCGCTTGTCCTGATCCAGGGTTAAGCCGTCAATGGTCCTGGTACCTCTGGCCATGGCATTGAGAATGTTCCATTGATGTGGGCTGTCGATGCTATTCAGGTACATGTAAAACCACAGTTTTTGCAGATCAGAGCCCGGCTTGGCAGATTGCAGTTGTTGCCAACTGAAGTCTTCCATGGCGGTGATATAACGCTGCACATCTTTACCCTGACGACGGGCTTCCCACAGGAAGCTGGACGCATAGCCCATGCCATCGGCCACGGCGTTGATGATGGTTTCGTCCTGCTCGGCGGGCAGGTTAGCGAGGGCGAAGTCGATAAACTGCTGTGGGCTGATATCGGTTTCTTTCACGCCATTGCTGAGGCTTTGCCACAGCATCAGCCGGGTGTAGGCGTCTTCTACCTGATTAATCTGGGTTTTCAGGGTATTCAGTGACTGGGCGTCCAGCCGCACCTTGATGTAGGCAAAGTCTTCATCGTTGGGATAGACCAAGTCGGGGCAACGGGCTCCCACCAGGCTGGTGACCTTGGTGCTGCTGCCGCTGAAAATAACATCCTGAGTCAGGCTCTTGTTGAGCTTGCCGCCGCGCTGGTTGTAGAGGGCGATGCGGGTCTTTTGGGTGCGCAGGCTGTTGTCATGCTCGCCGTGGCCCTGTTGCAGGCTGAACGATGCGATTTTGTCGCCTTCGCAGCTAAAGTTTACCTGCAGGGTGTTGAGCCCTGGGGTGTAGAGCCACTCTTTGGACCAGGCATCGAGGTTAAGTGCTGATTTTTCACCGAGGGCGCCAATGAAGTCACTCAGTTGGGTGTTGCCTTCGCGGTGGGTCTTCAGATAGTGGCTTACGCCGTCACGGAATTTATCTTCGCCCAGATAGAACCAAAGCTGCTTGAGCACTGAGCCACCCTTGCCGTAGGTAATGCCGTCGAAGTTGGCAAAGGCTTCGGTGGTATTGGCCACATCCAGCTGAATGGGGTGCGTGGTAACCGAGTCATCGGCATCGTAAGCCCATTGCTTGGTGCCGCTGTAATAGTTTTCCCAAATGCCGGGAAACATTTCCGTTTTATACAGCGCCAGGTTTGACATAAAGGTGGCAAAGCTTTCGTTGAGCCACAGACCATCCCACCACTTCATGGTGACCAGGTTGCCAAACCACATGTGCGCCAGTTCGTGGGCTATGGTGTTGGCCTGGTTGCGCAGCGCATCCTGAGTCTTTTCGCCGCGGCTGAGGTAACTCTCGTTGAAGGTTACCGCGCCGACGTTTTCCATGGCGCCGGAGTTAAAGTCGGGTACCACCAGTTGATCGTACTTGTGGTAAGGGTAGGGGATATCAAAATACTGATTAAAAAAGGTCATCGATTTTTGCGTTGGGCCAAACCATTCCTCGGGTTTGACGTATCTGGCCATGGTTTTGCGGGCAAACAGCCTGAGCGGCACAGCGCCTGAGTTGTCTTCCCACACGGCATAGGGGCCGGCGTGCAGCGCAAAAATGTAGGATGAGAAGCGTTCGGTTTGCTTGAACTGCCAGTGTTTATTGTCCCCTGCGGCTTCTACCTTGTCTTCCCGCTGGTTGGCCACCACTTGCCAGTCGGCGGGTGCTTTTACATCCAGCAGATAGCGGGCTTTGAGATCCGGCTGGTCGAAATGGGGGAACAGGCGGTTGGCATCGTAGGGTTCAAAGTCGGTATAGAGGTACACGCCCTTATCTTCCGGGTCCACAAAACGGTGCAGGCCAGTGCCGGTATTGCCATAGGGCGCGCGGTAGCGGATTTCCAGTTGATTGTGGCCACTGGCGAGCTGCGCCGATGGAATACTGATAAACCATTTCTGATAGCTGAATTCGGCGGCTTTGCCGTTGATGAGGACGGCCTCTACGTCGCCCTGATAGAAGTCTACTGTCAGCGGCAGCTCGGAGAGCGGCTTATAGTCGAAACTGATGAGACTGGTGCCGGCAAATTCGGTGTCGCCACGGGTGAAGTCAATCGACAGCCGATAGTCGACATTGCTGACAAGCGCGGCGCGCTGGGCAGCATAGCCTTGCTCCAGTGAATCCTGCACTGCCCTTGGGGCAAACGCGCTGGCCGCCGCAGTGGAAGTCTGCTTGCCTGTAGATGCGTTATCGGACGCTGTATTCGAGCAGCCCTGCGCCAACAGCAGGCCAGTGATGGCTGCTGCAATTATTTTTCTTTTCATGGTGTTATTGCCTTGTGGATTCCCCTCTTAATCTGTGCCCGTGTATAGCACGGCCGCGTGGGTTGCCACAGTGTAAAAATTGTAACCGGAGGTGTTGTTTGGCGGCTGTGATAGGTAAGAACTGGCAGGAACTAAATTGGCTAGATAAACAAAGAGCGCCAACTGGCGCTCTTTGTACTGCAGAAGCGAAAAGTGGCGTTATTCCACGTTCTGGATCTGTTCGCGCATCTGTTCGATAAGCACTTTGAGTTCCACTGCCGCGGCGGTGATCTCGGTGCTGATGGACTTGGAGGCGAGGGTGTTGGACTCACGGTTGAACTCTTGCATCATAAAGTCGAGGCGGCGACCTTCGCTGCCACCTTTTTTGAGGATACGGCGGGCTTCGGCCACGTGAGCTTCGAGGCGATCCATTTCTTCGGCGACATCGAGTTTTTGTGCCAGCAGTACCATTTCCTGCTCGATGCGGGTGCTGTCGAGTTCGCCCTGCACTTCAGACAGGCGGTTGGTGAGCTTTTCACGCTGCCATTCCATAATTCTGGGCATATGCTCACGCACAATGGCGATTTGGCCTTCGACCGCACCAAGACGGCTTTCCAGCATCTCTTTGATGGCGCTGCCTTCGCGGCCACGGGCCTCGATGAACTGATCCAGCGCCTTGTCGAAGGCGCCCAGCAGTTCGGCGCTGATGGCATCCATATCCTGCTCGGCGGTGGCAATTACCCCGGGCCAGCGCAGAATGTCGGTAAGGGCGATATCGCCCTGGCCAGCTTCGGCCTTCAGCCAGTTGGCGGCGCCCAGCAGCTGACGGGCCAGATCCTGATTGATGCTGAGCTCGCTGCTGTTGTCGCTGGCGAGATCGTAACGCAGATTCACTTCCACCTTGCCACGGCTCAGGCGTTTACGCAGGCGTTCACGCAGGGCCGGTTCCAGGCTGCGCAGCTGTTCAGGCAGGCGCAGGTAGGTTTCGAGATAGCGTTGATTCACTGAGCGAATTTCGAAGGAGGCGGTGCCCCAGGTGGCTTTATGCTCGATACGGGCATAGGCGGTCATGCTGTGGATCATAAGGATTCCGGCTGGTTTTCGTCTGAGTCGAAAGGCCATTATAACCAGATGTTGCCAAGGCGTCATGGAAAGCGCTTTACGAACAGCGACTCAGGGCACAGACCCGTGTTTGGGCGTGACCAATATGGCCCCGAGCGGGCTGTTTTAAACCAATCCATGCAAAAGGGTCATGGCAACTGGGCGCCCATAGCCCTATAATATGCAGCCAATTTACAGCCAAGTTCACACGTCACAGGAATTACCATGCGCCCAGGTAACCGTACATCGGCTCAGACCCGTCCAATCACCATCACCCGTAACTTTACCGCCCATGCCGAAGGCTCTGTGCTGGTTGAGTTTGGTGAAACCAAGGTGCTGTGCACCGCCAGCTTCACCGAAGGTGTACCACGCTTCCTTAAAGGCAGCGGACAGGGTTGGCTGACCGCCGAGTATGGCATGTTGCCGCGCTCTACCCACAGCCGTATGGACCGCGAAGCCGCCCGTGGCAAGCAGTCTGGCCGTACCCAGGAAATTCAGCGTCTGATTGGCCGTGCCCTGCGCGCCGCGGTAGACCTGAAGCAACTGGGCGAAAACACCATAGTGGTGGATTGTGATGTTATTCAGGCCGACGGTGGCACCCGTACCGCCGCTATCACAGGTGCCTGTGTGGCCTTGGTTGACGCGCTGAACTGGGCCCGTGGCAAAGGGATGGTGAAGGCCAACCCTCTTAAGTTTTTGATTGCCGCCGTAAGCGTGGGCATTCACAACGGCGAAGCCATCTGTGACCTCGAGTACGTGGAAGATAGCGCCGCCGAGACCGACATGAACGTGGTGATGACCGAAACCGGCAAGATCATCGAAGTTCAGGGCACCGCCGAAGGCGAGCCGTTCAGCCACGAAGAGCTGCTGACCATGCTGGAGCTGGCCAAGCACGGCATTCGTGAGATCATCGATACTCAGAAAGCGGCTCTGAACTGATTATTGAATTGAATTTTTAAAGGCTCCGACAGGGGCCTTTTTACCACCCTGCACCTTGTAAAATTGGCGGCTTTGGCGGCCAGACACATGATAGAGGAAAGACAGTGAAAGCCTATCAGCGCGAATTTATTGAGTTTGCTCTCGAGCGTAATGTACTGAGATTCGGTGAGTTTACTCTCAAGTCCGGCCGTAAGAGCCCTTATTTCTTCAACGCCGGCCTGTTCAACACCGGCCGTGATTTGGCTCGCCTCGGCCGTTTCTATGCCGCCGCGCTGATGGATGCCGGCATCGACTACGATTTGCTGTTTGGCCCGGCCTACAAGGGTATCCCTATTGCCACCACCACCGCCGTGGCACTGGCCGAGCATCACGATGTGGATATGCCTTACTGCTTTAACCGTAAAGAGAAAAAAGATCACGGTGAAGGCGGCAACCTGGTGGGCAGTGAGCTCAAGGGCAAGGTCATGCTGGTGGACGATGTGATCACCGCCGGTACTGCCATTCGTGAATCGATGGAAATCATTCAGGCCAATGGCGCTGAGCTGGCCGGGGTGTTGATTGCGCTGGACCGTCAGGAAAAGGGCAAGGGCGAGCTGTCTGCCATTCAGGAAGTGGAGCGCGACTTTGGCTGCGGTATCGTGGCTATCATCAAGCTGGCCGATTTGATTGCCTTCCTGGCCGAGAAGCCCGGAATGGAAGAGGTGCTGAGCTCGGTGCGTGCTTACCGCGAGCAGTATGGCATTTAATCCAATGCCACTTAGGCCCTTGGCTTAAGCATAAAAAAACGCCGCAATCAGCGGCGTTTTTTATTGGGAATACGCTAAGGTTCAGCGGGGCTGATGCAAAAATTCCGCCCGGGTGGCCGGGTTGGATTTGAAAATGCCGCCCAGTGCCGTGGTGGTGGTGGAGCTGGTGGCATCCATCACGCCGCGGGATTTAACGCAGTAGTGCACCGCATCGATTTTCACTGCCACGTCTTTGGTTTCCAGCAGTGCCTGCAGTGCCACCAGTACCTGTTGAGTCAGACGTTCCTGCACCTGAGGGCGCTGGGCAAAGAAGCGCACGATACGGTTAATTTTCGACAGACCGATGATTTTTTTACGCGGCAGATAGGCCACTGTGGCTGTGCCGTCTATGGTCACCAGATGGTGTTCGCAGGTGCTGGTCAGGCTGATGTCCTGTACCCGTACCATTTCATCCACGCCCATCTTGTTGTCGATGACGGTGATTTTGGGGAAGTTCTCGTAGTCGAGGCCAGAGAAAATTTCATCCACGTACATTTTGGCGATGCGACGGGGGGTATCGGCAAGGCTGTCGTCGGTCAAATCGAGTGACATCAGGCCGAGAATTGCCCGCATATGCTCTTCGATTTTGTCTTTGCGTTCCTCACGGGAGAGTTCACAGGGAACCATAGGGGTTTCCAGTCCACGCTCCATAAGCGCGGCCTGTACCTTGAGTGCTGCTTCGCTGAGTGCCATTTTTTACCTCCAACCACATCATCGGCGCCTTGGCCGCTGCGCAATATCAGGGCAATTTACTTGGGTATTGCGCGAGTGGCGCAGGATACCGCTATTTGGCGTAAATTCATACCGAAATTGTAGTCGGCCCATAAAAAAGCCGGGCCAGGCCCGGCTGATAATCACGGCGTTGCCGCCCTATGTCACAGCTTCAGATGGGTCTTCAGGAAGCCAAGCATTTCGCCATAGTATTTGGCACGGTGAGCCTCGTTATAAAAACCGTGGCCTTCATCATCCATGACCAGCGACTGGTACGGATAGTTGTGCTTTTTCAAAGCATTGGCCATGGCTTCGTACTGCTCGATAGGGGCGCGCTCATCTTCGCCGCCGTGCACCAGCAGGATGGCGGCCTTGAGCTTATCCACGTTGTGGGTGGGCGACATGGACTGCAGCAGCGACTTATCCTGGGTCAGCACCTTCTTCAGGTAAGCCATACCGGCATCGCGCTTTTGCACATCACCTTCTTCGAACATCAGCTCCAGGTCGTACACACCGGCAAAGCCAATGGCGCACTTGAACAGATCCGGGGCCAGCGCCGAGCTTTGCAGCGCGCTGTAGCCGCCGAAGCTGCCGCCCACGATACAGATGCGGTCTTTATCCACAGTGCCATCGGCAATCACCTTTTTGGTGGCATCTATGATGTCGTATTGGATTTCGCTGCCCCACTTGCCGTAGCCCGCTTCTTCAAAGGCGTTGCCATAGCCGCCACTGCCACGGAAGTTCACCTGCAACACCGCTATGCCCTGGCTCGCCAGCAGCTGGTTTTGCGGATCGAACCCCCAGTAATCCCGTGGGCCATGGGGGCCGCCGTGGGGATTGACCACCAGGGGCAGGTTTTTGGCATCGACGCCAAAGGGCAGGGTGAGGAAGGCCTGGATTTTGGTGCCGTCACGGGCGGTAACGTCGAAGGGCTTTACCTCGGCCATTTTATCGGGGTCCAGGGCATCGTTCACCGAAACCAGATAACGCAACTTGTTGGTTTTGCGATTGTAGAGGTAATAGTCGCCGGGGTTTCTGTCGTTGCTGGCGGCCACAACCAGAAGCTCGCCTTTGCGATCTTCACTGACTATCTGTACCTGATGGCCGGGTAAAGAGGCCAGCAGTGTCTTCAGCAGCTGGCTGCGCTCGTCATTAGCATCCACGAAGGCATAGGTAGGGTAACCATCGGCAAACTCCACTGCGTACAGCTGCTTGGTTTGGCCGTTTATCCAGTAATTGGCCGGGTCTACCCGTGGGTCCTGAATAATCCTGGTTTTGCTGCCGTCTTTGAGATTAATACGGTAGACACCCATGGTTTGGCCGCTTTCGGTACCGGCGGCGTAAATGCTGCTGTTGTCGCCCACAAAAGACAGCGGAATGAAGTCATCCAGCCCCAGATCCAGCTTGTCGCTGGTCTGCCAGTCGCCGTCATCGCGAAAGAACACCTTGAGGTCGTTGTTGCTGTCGCGCCCGGCGGCAAAGCGTACTTCACCTTCATGGTCGGTAAGGAAGCTGGCGTAGCCGATGGGGGCGCGGGTGACTTTTTTGCGGGTACCGCGGTACACATCAACCTTGTACACATCGGCGTTGCCTTCCTGCCAGTCGACCCCACTCCAGGGCAAGGCCTTGACCAGCAGGTATTTGTCGTCATCCGGCAGTGGGTCGAGCACAGAGGCTGTGGCGCGGATGGGGGTGTTCTTTTTCAGGTTGGAGCCGGTTTGCTGCTCACCGCCGTTATAACCAAACAGGTAGGTTGCGCGGCTGCCATCGGCATTCACTGCGAACAGTTCACCGTAGTACAGTGGGTGGTCGCTCCAGCCTTTGAGGTATTCCTTGGCCAGCACAATGCGCTCGTTACTGACCCAGTCGTAATCGCCGACCTGGGCGTTGGCGGGGAAAAACACTGCGTGTTTGAGTTTCAGGGTTTCGGTGTCGAGGATCAGCAGCTTGTTTTTACCCTCGTGCTTGGTAATGGCACTGAGGTAATCGCCGCCGGGGGAGAGTCTGACCTGACTGAACTGGCTGCCGCGGGCAAATACCTGTTCGGGGGTGGCAGCATTGGCAGAGGCACAAAGACACAGGGCCAGCGCACCAAAAAGACGGTGTAGCTTCATGTCACATCCTTGTTGTGGCTTGTTATTGAAATCAGTCTTGGAGGTTAATACAAAAGTATGCCGCAAACAATAAAAAAGGACGGTGATTTACCGTCCTTAATTCTCTTTAAAATCAACTAGCTTTGTAGTAGTTGTTTCTGAATAAAGCCCCACTGTTCATCGAAGTGTTCGGTGGGTTTTTGCTTGAACTCGCTGCGAATGTACTGGGCTATTCTGCCTTCGGCCACTGCCAGCAGCAGGTTGGCCAGCATGGCTTCATCCAGTTCGAATCCCTTGCCTTCCCGCAGGGTTTTCTCACGCAGGATTTGCTTGAGCTGGGTTTCGATTTTGCCGAACAGGGCGCTGACGCGGCTGCGCAGACGTTCATTTTCGCCCAGCAGGGCATCGCCATTCAGTACCCGCGAGATGCCCGGATTCCGTTCGGCAAACAACAGCAGCAGCTGCAATACCAGTTGGCAGCGGCGCATGGTGTCTTTCTCGTCATCCATGATGAGGTTGATACGAGACAGCAGTGAGTCTTCGATAAACTCTATCAAGCCCTCAAACATCCGCGCCTTGCTGGGGAAGTGGCGATACAGCGCCGCTTCGGATACACCGACTTCGGCGGCCAGCTTGGCAGTGGTAATACGTTGTCCGGGGTTGGTTTCCAGCATCTGTGCCAGACACTGGAGAATATGTTCGCGGCGGCTCAGTTTTTCTTTGGTGGCCATTGACAGTCCTTCACACAACACTTTGACAAAACGAGGGAATTAACGGGTGCCAGAATGGCCAAAACCGCCTTCACCACGTGATGAGGTGTCGAATTCGTCCACCAATTTAAACTCGGCCTGAACCACAGGCACAAACACCAGCTGGGCCAGGCGATCGCCAATTTCCAGGGTGTAATCTTTGTCGCTGCGGTTCCAGCAGGACACCATCAGCGGGCCCTGATAATCAGAGTCGATAAGGCCAACCAGGTTACCAAGCACTATGCCGTGCTTATGACCAAGCCCTGAGCGGGGCAGGATCACGGCAGCCAGGCTGGGGTCGGCCACGTGTACGGCAATGCCGGTGGGCACCAGCACGGTTTCGCCCGGCGCTATGGTAATGGCGGTATCCAGCATGGCGCGCAGGTCCATACCGGCGCTGCCTGGAGTGGCATAGGCCGGCAGCGGGAATTCGGAGCCGATGCGGGAGTCAAGGATCTTCAGTTCGATGGGTGTTTTCATTTTTTGGTTATTTTTGTCGCTATCAATGAAAGCAGTTGATACGCCAGTGACAACTTGTCGGTAGCGGGTAACTCCTGGTGTCCGTTTGGCCAGAATACCTGCAGGGCGTTGGTATCTGAGTTGAAACCCTGACCCGGCACTGACACATCGTTGGCCGCAATCATGTCCAGATTTTTGCGTTTGAGCTTATCTCTGGCGTAGGTTTCCACATCATGGGTTTCGGCGGCAAATCCCACCGTAAAGGGTCTTGTCTGGTGAGACGCGACCGTGGCTAAGATATCAGGATTGCGTACCAGTGCAAGTTGCATGGTCTCGCTGCTCTTTTTGATTTTACCCGTGGCGACGTCTGCAACCCGGTAATCGGCTACTGCGGCGCAGCCAATAAAGATATCTTGCTCATCGATTTGTGCCATCACCGCATCAAGCATTTGCTGAGCCGAGTCGACATCGATGCGTGTCACTCCCGCCGGGGTTGCAAGGCGAACCGGACCCGAAACCAGGGTCACCTCGGCGCCCATGGCGGCGGCCGCTTCGGCCAGGGCAAAGCCCATTTTGCCGGAGCTGTGGTTGGAGATATAGCGTACCGGATCGATGGCTTCGCGGGTGGGGCCTGCCGTCAGTATCAGCTTTTGGCCTTTTAGGCTCTGTTTACACAGCTCCAGGGCGGCGGCGTCTTCGAGCAGACGTTCGGCAAAGGCGCAGATTTCCAGCGGCTCCAGCATCCGGCCTGGACCAACTTCACCGCAGGCCTGACTGCCACTACCCGGGCCCCAAAGCTTGATGCCACGCCGGGCAAGGGTCGCGAGATTATCCTGAGTCGCCGGATTGGCATACATTTGCTGATTCATCGCTGGACACAGGGCGATGGGGCTGGAGGTGGCCAGACAGGTAGTGGTGATCAGCTCGTCGGCCATGCCGGCTGCCATACGGGCAATCAGGTTGGCGGTAGCGGGAGCCACTATCACCAGATCTGCCCAGCGTGCCAGTTCGATATGGCCCATGGCCGCTTCAGCGGCGGGGTCCAGCAAATCCATGGCAACCGGGTGGCCGGAGAGGGCTTGCAGGGTGAGCGGAGTGATAAATTCTCCGGCGCTTTGGCTCATCACCACCCGCACATCGGCGCCACGCTCTTTGAGACGGCGCACCAAATCAGCACTTTTATAGGCAGCAATACCGCCGCCAATCCCCAGCAGAATTTTTCGATTATTCAGGCTCACGGACAGATCCCGACTAAAATTAACTGGCGCTAACCATACCATAGTCGCCGCCGTCAGGGTGAGCGACCCAGGCCAAATTATTCACGCGAAGCGGTTATCGCGCCATGGACGGCAGGAGGCAAATTGATGGCTATCAGGGATTGGCCAAAGGGCGAGGGCCCGCGAGAAAAATTATTGCTGCGGGGAGCGGCGGTGTTGAGTGACGCAGAACTGCTGGCAGTACTGCTCAGAAACGGCGCTGTGGGGCTGGATGCCGTGGATTTAGCCCGTCGGTTGATTGGGGAATTTGGCGGTCTTAGAGCATTATTCAGCGCATCTAAGCAGCAGGTGTGTCGACTACAGGGCTTGGGTCCGGTAAAATACGCCCAGCTTCAAGCCTCCGCTGAGCTTGCCAGGCGTCTTGCCGGTGAATCTTTGCAGCGGGGTCAGGTGCTTACCAGTCCGGATTTGACCCGGAACTACCTCAGACAGCAACTGGCTGACAGAGCCTATGAGGTGTTCGCGGTGTTGCTGCTGGACAGTCAACATAGGGTAATCCAATTTGTTGAGCTGTTTCGTGGCACCATCGACGCCGCCTCGGTATATCCCAGGGAGTTGGTGGCACTGGTACTGGAGAAAAGTGCGGCAGCGGTAATCGTCTGCCACAACCATCCGTCCGGCGTGGCTGAGCCCAGTCAGGCCGATAAACGGATCACAGATAGATTGAAAAATGCCCTGGCAACTATCGATGTTCCCCTGTTGGATCATCTGGTTGTGGGGGACCGGGAGATAGTCTCCTTTGCCGAGCGAGGGTGGATTGGTTGATCTTTACTTGATCTCCCATGGGCTTTCGTGTATAAAATGCGCCCTCTTTGTGCCTCGGGCGACGGCCATACGAGGTACATTAATGCTCGAGCGTTAAAAACTGTTTGGAGAAGATTGACATGTCAAGAGTATGCCAAGTAACTGGCAAGCGACCAATGGTTGGTAACAACCGTTCGCACGCAAAAAACGCGACCCGTCGTCGTTTTTTACCTAACCTGCAGAACCACCGTTTCTGGTTGGAAACTGAAAAGCGCTTTGTACAGCTGCGTGTTTCCACTAAAGGTATGCGTATCATCGATAAGAAAGGTATCGAAGTAGTTGTTGCTGAACTTCGTGCCCGTGGCGAGAAGGTGTAATAGAAAATGGCTAAAGCTAAAGGCAATCGCGAAAAGATCAAGCTGGTGTCAACCGCTAAAACTGGTCATTTCTACACCACTGACAAGAACAAGCGTAACATGCCAGAAAAGATGGAGATCAAGAAGTTTGATCCTGTGATCCGTCAGCACGTTATCTACAAAGAAGCCAAAATCAAGTAATTAACTTGATTAGCTTCTAAAAAAACCCCGGCCTGGTCCGGGGTTTTTTATTGGCTGCGATTTGCTTCCCTTCACATTCCCCTTTATCCCTCGTTTGCTTTTTTATTCATTTGTGTGTTTTTGTGAACGTTTGCAGAAGCTATTGATGCTGCGCATAGGTTTCATATGATTGAAACATTGATGTGATAAAAATAAATGCTTTCAAAGTGAATTTAAATTCACTAAAATTGCGCAAGAATTCAACTTGGCGCAGTCTGTCACTGCGCAGGTGCTTGTGAGGACAATACAGCCCGTGCGTACCACCGAATTGGTTGACGGTTTCCGTCATTCCGCCCCTTATGTCAACGCTCACCGTGGCAAGACCTTCGTGGTCATGCTGGGCGGCGAGGCCATGGTGCAACCCCAGTTTCGAGCCATCATCAACGATGTGGCGCTGCTGCACAGTTTGGGGATCCGCATTGTGCTGGTGTACGGTGCCCGCCCGCAAATCGATGCCGCCCTCGAGCTGCACGGCATCGCGCCGGCCTATCACAACGGCGTACGCATCACAGATGAAGACAGCCTCAAGGTGATTAAACAGGTAGCCGGTGCGCTGCAGTTTGATATCACAGCGCGTCTGTCGATGAGTCTGTCCAACACTCCTATGCAGGGCGCTCAGCTCAATGTGGTCAGCGGCAACTTTGTGATTGCTCAGCCTCTCGGGGTGGATGATGGCGTGGACTATTGTCTCTCAGGCCGGGTGCGTCGTATCGATGTACAGGGGCTCAGGCACCAACTCGACAGCCACGGCATAGTGCTGATGGGACCCATTGCCGCTTCTGTTACCGGTGAGAGCTTTAACCTGACCGCAGAAGAAGTGGCGACCCAGGTGGCAGTGAAACTCAAGGCCGACAAGATGATTGGCTTCAGCTCTCAGAACGGTATTCTCGACCGTGAAGGAGAGGTGATTGCCGAGCTGATGCCGGGGGATGCCCAGAAGATTGTCACCAAGCTGCAGGAAGGCGGCCAGGCCTGTGTCGGCACGCTGGCGTTTCTTAAAGCCAGTATCGATGCCTGTCGCAACGGCGTGCCCCGTTGCCACCTGGTGAGTTACCTGGATGATGGTGCTTTGCTGCAGGAGCTGTTCTCCCGTGATGGTATCGGTACTCAAATCGTGACTGAGAGCGCCGAGCGTCTGCGCCGCGCCTCCATTGCCGATATCGGCGGTATCCTCAATCTTATTCGTCCCATGGAAGAGCAGGGCATTCTGGTGCGTCGCTCCCGCGAGCAGCTGGAAATCGAGATTGAGCAATTTATGGTGATTGAGCGTGATGGCCTGGTGATTGGCTGCGCGGCTCTATATCCCTTTGAAGAAGATAATGCCGGTGAATTTGCCTGTCTGGTGGTGCATCCCGATTACCGCGACGCAGACCGTGGCAGCTTGCTGCTTAAGAACATCATCAGCCAGGCGCGGGTGCGGGGCTATCACCGCTTGTTTGCGCTGACGACCCGGAGCATCCACTGGTTTTTGGAGCACGGCTTTGACATGGTGGAAGTGGACGCGCTGCCGACCAAGAAAAAGCAGCTGTACAACTATCAGCGCCGCTCGAAAATCCTCGCCTTGGATTTACAGTAAGCAGCTCGATATTTCTGTATCGCCACTAAACAACCAGCCTTCGGGCTGGTTGTTTGTTTATGCACATATGACAAATACGCCTTTATATCGCTGTGAATGGGTCATCATGGTTGACATATTATGTCGATTGAGCAATCTTGAGTGCGCTTATCTTTTAAGGAACATCAAATGGCAGCGGACACATTTTTACTCTCACCTTTGGCGGGCAGCGCGCTTTGGGGCGCCATAGGCCTGTTGGCCGGAGTACTTCTTATCGGTGCGATTGCCAGACGTAAACCCACCACTCACACCGCGCGTTCGGTGACCACGGGGCTTATCCTCGCGGTTGTTGGCTTACTGGGTTGGATATTTGTGGGGGCATTGTCGCCTGAGGTGCGGCTCGAGCAAGATAAGTTAGTGCTCGATTTACCAGCCTATAGCCGGGATATCCCACTGAGTTCATTGCAATTGGCCGAAGCCCGGGTTGTCAGCAAAGACGATGGCGATGCGCCGCAGCTGGGTTTTCGAACCAATGGTGTAGGTATGCCCGGTTACAACCTGGGCTGGTTTCGCCTAAAGGGAGGTGAGGCCAAAGTGCTGGCCTCGGTTACGGGTGATGATCCGCTACTGATTATTCCGGTGGAAGATGGCTACAGCCTGCTGCTGAGCACCCCGCAAGGTGATGCCATACTCGAGTCGCTGAAGGCCAAGCAGGCCAGATAAGCCAGACAAGCTGCCAGCGCCGCTCAGAGTTTAATCCCGAGCAGCGCTGCAATAGGCCTTGCCAATTTGCTGTGAGGGAAGGGGACAGGTCAGCCCCGCCGCCGCAACATGTCCACAGTGAAAATGGCCAGTGCGGTCCAGATAAAGCCAAAGGTGATGCCTTTTTCCATATCAAAAGGTTCCTGATACAGGCTGACTGCGAGCACAAACATAATGCTTGGGCCGATATATTGGAAAAACCCCAGCATTGATAGAGGGATACGTACAGCGGCGCCTGCAAAGCACAGCAAAGGCGCTGTGGTTACCAGCCCTGCCGCAATGAGCAGCAGATTGAGCTGCCAGTTATTCACCAACATGCTGTGTTCGGCCGTTGGCAAGGTGTAGAGCAGGTAGCCCAAGGCCACCGGCATCAGAATAGCGGTTTCGACCAGCAGGCCGGTTTTGGCATCAACATTGGCTTTTTTGCGCAGCAAACCATAGATACCAAATGAGCCTGCAAGTGCCAGCGACACCACAGGAATTGAGCCAAAGGACACCAGCTGCACAGCGACACCAATGCCCGCCAGCGATACCGCCAGCCACTGCAATTTACGCAGCCTTTCACCCAAAAACACCATACCAAGCAGGACGTTAAGCAGCGGGTTGATGTAATAACCCAGGCTGGCATCCAGCATATGGTCGTTGTTCACGGCCCAGATAAACAGCAGCCAGTTGCCGGCAATCAGTAAGGATGTCACCAGTAGTACCAACAGCTGTTTTGGGTTTTTCAGCAATTGCTTAAGCTTGGAAAAGCCGCCGACAAAAGCCATCAGTAAGATGGTGAACACAAACGACCAAATCACCCGGTGCAGCAGAATATCGGTTGCGGAAACCTGCTCAAGCAATTTGAAGTAAAGTGGCGCGAAGCCCCACATGGTGTAAGCACCAATGGCGAGCATGATGCCTTTGCGGTATTCCTGGTCCTGAGTCATTTGCGGGTCTCCGGCAATCGGGGCGCGCATTGTAAGCGCCCTTGATTGTTGGCTCAAGCGATACAAATAAACACCGGCGACACAGTTTGGCAAGTTGTAAAGCCAGCTTTGGTTGATTGCCCATAGTGCCGGTCAATCGGTTTATCCGACAAGACATCAAGCCCCGCCTTGGTTAGAATGGGCGCCTTGATTTTCGGACGGCCTTTTCATGGAACCAGCTTCTCTCAGTCAAACCCCGGATCCCCTGAGCCACTGCCTGCAACAGGTGTTTGGTTATCGGGATTTCCGCCCCGGTCAACGGGACGTGATGGAGCGGGTCTGTCAGGGCGAAGATGCACTGGTGATCATGCCCACCGGTGGCGGCAAAAGCCTGTGCTATCAGGTGCCGGCTCTGGTACTCCCAGGGGTGACGCTGGTAGTTTCTCCCTTGATTTCGTTGATGAAAGATCAGGTCGACAGCCTGAGTCAGTCCGGGGTCTCGGCGGCATATCTCAACTCATCCCAGCCACGCGAAGTGGCTATTGAAGTGCTCCGGCAGCTCAGGTTTGGTGAGCTGAAACTGCTGTATGTGTCGCCTGAGCGGTTGCTGCAGGGGGATTTTCTCAACCGTCTTGATGATCTGCACATCAGCCTGTTTGCCGTTGACGAAGCCCATTGCATCAGTGAATGGGGTCATGACTTCCGGCCCGAATACTCGGCGCTTGGACAGCTCAAACAGCGTTTCCCACATGTGCCCGTGATGGCACTGACGGCCACTGCCGATGAAGCGACCCGTGTCAGCATTTGTGAACGGCTGTACATCAATCCATTTCGTCACCTAGCCAGTTTCGACCGGCCCAATATCCGTTACACGGTGGTGGAGAAGCTGAATGCTGCCAATCAGCTGCGGCAGTTTATCCAGTCGCGCAAGGGCGCCAGTGGCATTGTCTATTGCAGCAGCCGCAGGCGGGTCGATGAGGTGGCGGCGCGGCTTCGTCAGCAGGGCTTCTACGCCGAGGCATACCATGCCGGTATGACTCAGGATGAGCGCGCCAGCGTGCAGGACAGGTTCCTCAAAGACCAAATCGATGTGGTTGTAGCCACAGTTGCCTTTGGTATGGGGATTAACAAATCCAACGTGCGTTTTGTGGTGCACTACGACATTCCCAAAAGCATAGAGTCATACTATCAGGAAACCGGACGCGGTGGCCGGGATTGTCTGGATGCTGAGGCGCTGCTGCTGTTTGACCCTGCCGATATTGGGCGGGTGAAACACCATATTGAGCAGTTGGAGCCGGGGGCGCAGCAACAAGTTGAGTACCATAAGCTTGCGTCCATGGCGGCCTTTGCCGAGGCGCAGACCTGTCGTCGACAGGTGCTGCTGCACTATTTTGGCGAAGCGGCGAGTGAGCCCTGTGGTAACTGTGATATCTGCTTGGACCCGCCTAAAAGATACAATGGCACTGAAGACGCCCAGAAGGTTCTATCTTGTATATACAGGCTGGAACAGCGCTTTGGTATCAATCACTTAATCGAAGTGCTGCGGGGCTCTAGGGCGGCAAATGTGGTTGAACGTGGCCACGACAAACTCTCGACCTGGGGAATTGGCAAGGACAAGAGCCACGAATATTGGCTGAGTGTTATTCGTCAGCTTATTCACCTGGGGCTGGCCAGTCAGGATATCACCCGAGGCTCTTCTATTCGCCTTAATCCTGCCGCAAGACCTGTGCTGAAAGGAGAAGTGGCACTGATGCTGGCTGAGCCGCGACTGAATATCAGTGTGAGCGAATCACCTCGCCGCAGAAATAATGCCAGGGCGCCGGTGAACTATGACCGTCGTCTGTTTGCCCGGCTCAAGAATTTGCGCCGTACCATAGCCGAAGAGCATGATCTGCCGCCGTATCTGGTATTCAACGATGCGACCCTGGCCGAAATGGCCTGGATGTTGCCCAAGTCGGAAGCCGAGTTGCTGGCGGTGAACGGCGTGGGTGAGCGCAAGCTGGCAAAGTTCGGCGATGCCTTTTTGGATGAGATTGCCGCTTATATCAGTAACGACTGAGCCAAGGGTCTGATTGTCAGGGCTGAACTTCAGCTCATTTTGCTGTAGCTACCCAGCTGCGCCCGGCTCATACCTCGTACGCTGGCACGTTTCAGCAGGGTTTCGCTGGTATCAAACTGGTGCATGCTGGCGTGGCCAATCAATATTTTACCTTCCTGACAATCGTCCAGCACCGGTTGCAGTTGTTTCATTACCAGTTCCGCCCCCTGATTGCTGGTGTAAGGCAGCAGCAGTAACAGCTCGTCCGGGCTGAAACGCAGGATCATGTCAGTTTCCCGAAGGCGTTTTTCGATGGCGCCTTTGAGTGCCGGCAGGTCAACCGGGCGTATATCGCGAATATTGAGCAGGAGAATCGACAGCGAGTGGTTGCCGCGCTTGGCATGCTGCATGGCATATTCCAGATGCTGATCCGGCGACTGAGGCAAGGGCGCCTCGCTGGATTGCTTACGCAGCGAAACATGGCGCAGCAGCTGCCACAACACCAGTGCCAATAGCAGCAGGATCATCGCCAGTAAAATCATATACATCCAACTGATACTGCTGCGCTCTTCCAGGTTATCACTGAGCAGCTTTTCCAGGGTGGCATCGCTTGCCCTTTGGCTCAGCCGCGCCTTGAATTGCAGCATGCGGGTATCGCTGGCCGCCTTGTGGGCTTTTTCCGCAGCTTTGTAGCTTTTCTCTAGAAACTCATAGGCATGCTTAAAATCTGATTGATTGGCGCTGTGCTCGGACAGTGTTAAATAGTAAGACGCTAGATCTGAGTACACCTGCATTCGCTCCGCGGTGCTGATAGCGTCATTCATTAGCTTAAGCGCGTTTTTTTCATCACCTTTGTCGAACGCTATCAGGGCGAGTAAGCGTTTGGTTCGCATACTGTAAAGCTGCTTTTGTTGCTGCTCGAAGGTGTTTAATGCCACATCCAACAAATCTTTCGCTTTGTCGGAATTGCCCCTCTCCAGTTCGATGGCTGCAATAGTGGCATAACCTACCGCAAGCTCGAGTGGTGTACTGAGCTCCGGCAGCAATTGTCTGGCCTCCTGCAGATACGTATCTGAGGTCGTAATGTCACCTTTTCTCAGGGCGATACGGGACGCATTCAGTAACAATACCTGGCGGATTTTGCCGAGACACTCCGGGGACTTGAGCCCCAGCTCTGTGTAATACATGGCTTGCTGATAATCGTGGGTGACGAACAGCAGATTTCCCATAGCGGCATAAACAAAGGCTTTGGGTGGCCAGGCCCAATCATCTTCCTGAGCACTGATGTTGTCGTAGGCATCGAGCGCTAAACGTAAATCTTCAATGGCTGATGCGACGTTATCGGTTTCGGTATCAAGCTGCCCTCGCAAGCGCAGTGCCATCACCATAGCTTGCGGCTGTTGATAACGCTTTGCCAGAGTAATGGCGGTGTCCAGCAGAGGCAGGGCAACCTGCAGGTTATCGTAAGCGCTGTAGGCATCGGCGAGGCAGGACATAAAGTAGGGCCGCACATGCTCGGCGTTCAGTCGCTTGGCGGTGGCTTCGCCCATTTGTGCGAGGTTAATGGCTGCTTCGTTTTCACCCAGCTGCAAAAAAAGCTCACATTTAAGCAGCTTGAGTCTTAATTCTTCAAAGGGGGAGGGCGAGCCGCGCCGATGTGCTTCTTCCAGCTCGGCAATTTTTTGTTTGGCTTCGGCGGGATATTGGTAGACCAGCGTATTGATTTCATCCATGGGATCTTGCGCGCAGGCAAACAGTGGCACCAGCCACAGCAGCAGGCAACAACACCAACGATGAAAGTCCATTTGGTCTCCGAAGAATCAGCGCATATCCATGAAATCGGCAGGGAGTATATCAATTTTTCGAATGCTTTTGCATAAATCAAACCCATGCAATTTGCATTTTGCGTTTTTGACTGCAATCCGGTGGCTTTGCCGCACGCTCTGCGATTTGGCCTGAAAAAGCATCGATTTTACCCTGCTACAGCCTGAAAACGCCGCACTGACTCTGGTCGGAACTCTGTATCGTGAAAAAAATGGGGTTGACAGTACCCGATGCTCAAGTTACATATTAGCCACTCGCTTGGGTTTTCTACAGCATAATTATTTGGTTTTTATGAATAGAATTGTTGCGCTACTCGGTCTCCTCCTTCTTACTCTCGCAATCTCTGCGCGGAGGAATTAGTGTCGCACGCTCGCTAGCCAAGCAAAGTCTACACAAACCCCGCGCTAACAACGCGGGGTTTTTTGTTTCAAACGCCCAATACACGCAAACAGAACCTGAGGGTTCCATGGAGAAGCGGAATGTCAGACAGAGTCATCATCTTTGATACCACCTTGAGGGACGGCGAACAGGCGCTGGCCGCGAGTCTTTCGGTTAAAGAGAAACTGCAGATCGCCCTGGCCCTCGAACGTTTGGGTGTGGATGTGATGGAAGTGGGCTTCCCAGTGTCTTCTCCCGGTGATTTTGAGTCGGTGCAAACTATTGCCCGCAATATTAAAAACAGTCGGGTGTGTGCATTGTCACGGGCGCTTGAAAAAGATATCGATGCCGCCGCTCAGGCGCTGTCGGTGGCCGAGCAGTTCCGTATCCATACCTTTATTTCCACCTCCAGCATCCATGTGGAGAGCAAGCTCAAGCGCTCTTTTGATCAGGTGCTGGAGATGGCCGTGGGCGCAGTGAAATATGCCCGCCGGTTTACCGATGATGTGGAATTCTCCTGTGAAGACGCGGGCCGCACCCCGATTGATAACCTGTGCCGCATGGTGGAGGCCGCAATTAACGCCGGTGCCCGCACCATCAATATCCCGGATACCGTGGGTTACACAGTACCGAGCGAGTTTGGCGGCATCATCCAGACCCTGTTTAACCGGGTGCCCAACATCGACCAGGCCGTGATTTCGGTGCACTGCCACGATGATTTGGGTTTGTCGGTGGCCAACTCCATCGCCGCGGTGCAAATGGGCGCACGCCAGATTGAATGTACCGTCAACGGTATCGGCGAGCGCGCCGGTAACTGTTCTCTGGAAGAAATCGCCATGATTTTGGCCACCCGCAAAGATTTGCTGGGGCTGTCGACCAATATCAACGCACGTGAAATCCACCGCACCTCCAGCTTGGTCAGCCAGCTGTGCAACATGCCCATCCAGCCCAATAAGGCCATCGTTGGTTCCAATGCCTTTACCCATTCATCCGGTATCCACCAGGACGGCATGTTAAAGGCGCAAAACACCTATGAAATCATGACCCCCGAGAGCATAGGCCTGAACCGTAACAACCTGAACATGACCTCACGCTCCGGCCGCCATGTCATTAAGCATCGCATGGAAGAAATGGGTTATGGCGCAGACGATTACGATATGGACGTGTTGTACGACGAGTTCCTGAAACTCGCCGACCGCAAAGGCCAGGTATTCGATTATGACCTGGAAGCGCTGGCCTTTATGGAAGCCCAGGCCGAAGACGACGACCATTATGTGATGGAGCAGCTTGTTGTGCAGTCCGACTCCACCGAAGGCAAGGCCACTGCCACAGTACGTATCCGCATTGGCGATGAGGTAGTCACTGAGGCTGCCACCGGTAACGGCCCTGTGGATGCGGCCTATAACGCCATTGCCCGCGCCAGCAAGCGTACCATCAATATCAGCACCTATAAGCTTGGTGCCAAGGGCGAAGGCCAGAATGCCCTGGGTCAGGTGGACATCACCGCCCGTTATGACGACCGTAACTTCCACGGCGTGGGATTGGCCACCGACGTGGTTGAGGCCTCGGCGCAGGCATTGGTGCATGTGATGAACCTGACCTGGCGTGCTGACAAGGTTGCCTATTGCAAACAACAAATTCAAAAGACCCGCGAGCTGGGCGGCGTATAAGCACCCAGCAGCCAGATTAACGCGTGGCGAAACGTAACAAATTCAAAGAGTCGCAGGAGTAGAGCAAAGCATGAGTTATCAGATAGCCGTATTGGCCGGTGACGGCATTGGCCCAGAGGTAATGGCAGAAGCGCGTAAGGTGCTGGCCGAAGTCGAGGCGCGTTTTGCCCTCAATATCGAATACAGCGAATACGATGTGGGTGGCATTGCCATCGACAATCATGGCTGTCCGCTGCCGGATGCCACCCTCAAGGGCTGTGAAGCGGCCGATGCCATCCTGTTTGGCTCAGTGGGCGGCCCCAAGTGGGAACATCTGCCCCCCAACGAGCAGCCAGAGCGCGGCGCACTGCTGCCTCTGCGCGGTCACTTCGAGCTTTTCTGTAACCTGCGCCCGGCCAAGCTGCACACCGGCCTTGAGCACATGTCGCCGCTGCGCGCCGATATCTCTTCTCAGGGCTTCGATGTGCTGTGCGTGCGTGAGCTCACAGGCGGCATCTATTTTGGTAAGCCAAAAGGCCGTCAGGGCGAGGGTGAAGACGAAGAAGCCTTCGACACCATGCGTTACAGCCGCCGTGAAATCCGCCGTATTGCCAAAATCGCCTTCGAGGCGGCCCGCGGTCGTCGCGGCAAGGTGACTTCTGTGGACAAGGCCAACGTACTGGCCTGCTCTGTGCTGTGGCGCGAGGTGGTGGAAGAGGTAGCCAAAGACTTCCCCGATGTGACCCTGGAGCACATCTATATCGATAACGCCACCATGCAGCTGCTACGTCGTCCGTTCGATTTTGACGTGATGCTTTGCTCCAACCTGTTCGGCGATATTCTGTCTGATGAAATCGCCATGCTCACCGGCTCCATGGGGCTGTTGTCCTCTGCGTCCATGAACGGTTCAGGCTTCGGTCTGTATGAGCCTGCCGGTGGCAGTGCGCCGGATATTGCCGGCAAAGGCATCGCCAACCCGGTAGCGCAAATTCTCTCTGCTGCGCTGATGCTGCGTCACAGCCTTAAACAGGAAGAGGCCGCCGCCTGTATTGAGCGCGCCGTGGGTGCCGCTTTGGAAGCGGGCTTCTTAACCGGCGAGCTGCTGTCTGCTGACCAGCGTCACAACGCAAAATCAACCAAAGAAATGGGCGACTTTATCGCCAAGGCAATCCGGGAAGGTGTGTGATGGGAAAGACTCTGTATGAAAAAGTGTGGGACGCCCACCTGGTGGTCGAGCCCGCCGCTGAAGCGCCCATCATCTATGTAGACCGCCATCTGGTGCATGAGGTGACCTCGCCTCAGGCTTTCAGTGGTCTGAAGATGGCCGGCCGCCCACTGCGGGCGGTGGAAAAAACCTTCGCCACCATGGATCACAACACCTCCACCAAGAGCGCGAGCCTGACGGCATTAAGCCCCATGGCCCGTACTCAGGTTGAAACCCTGGCGGACAACTGCCGCGACTTTAATGTGCGCTTGTACGATATTCACCATCCAAATCAGGGTATTGTGCACGTGATGGGGCCTGAGCTTGGCATTACCCTGCCAGGCACTGTGATTGTGTGCGGCGACTCCCACACAGCGACCCACGGCGCTTTTGGTGCGCTGGCCTTCGGTATCGGTACCTCGGAAGTGGAGCATGTGCTCGCCACCCAGACCCTGCGTCAGCTCAAAGCCAAGACCATGAAAATCGAGGTGCGCGGCAAGGTGGCCGACGGCATCACCGCCAAGGACATAGTGCTGGCCATTATCGGCAAAATCGGCATGGATGGCGGCACCGGCTATGTGGTGGAATTTTGCGGTGAGGCCATTCGTGACCTCTCCATGGAAGGGCGCATGACCCTGTGTAACATGGCCATCGAAATGGGTGCCAAGGCCGGTATGGTCGCCCCCGATGAAACCACCTTCTCTTATCTGGAAGGCCGCGAGTTTGCCCCCAAGGGCGATGCCTGGCAGCAGGCGCTGGCCGACTGGCGTGAGTTGCACACAGATGCCGATGCGGTGTTCGATGCCGAAGTGGTACTGGAAGCTGCCGCCATTGCGCCGCAGCTGACCTGGGGCACTAACCCAGGCCAGGTGGTGGCCATCGACGGCGTGGTGCCAAACCCCGCCGATGAAGCCAATCCCGTGGTGCGCACCAGCATGGAAAAGGCGCTGGCCTATGTGGACTTGACCCCGGGCACGCCCATGACCGATATCGCTATCAACAAGGTGTTTATTGGTTCCTGCACCAACTCCCGTATTGAAGACTTGCGCGCTGCGGCGGCCCAGGCCAAGGGCCGCAAGGTCGCCACTGGCGTGACCGCCATCGTAGTACCGGGGTCAGGCCAGGTAAAACTGCAGGCCGAGGCCGAGGGGCTGGATAAAATCTTTCTCGAGGCGGGCTTCGAGTGGCGCTTGCCGGGTTGCTCCATGTGTCTTGCGATGAACGATGACAGGCTGGAAGCGGGCGATCGCTGCGCTTCGACCAGTAACCGTAACTTTGAAGGACGCCAGGGACGCGGAAGTCGCACCCATCTGGTGAGCCCTGCCATGGCCGCTGCGGCTGCGGTTTCCGGTCACTTTGTCGATATTCGCGTTCACAGACCCCTGGAGGATTAATCAATGCAGGCTTTTACTACCCACAAGGGGCTGGCGGTGGCCATAGATTCGGCCAACATCGACACGGATCAGATCATCCCCAAGCAGTTCCTGTCCAAGGTAACCAAGGACGGCTTTGGTATTCATCTGTTCCACGACTGGCGTTATCTGGATGACGCCGGCGATACCCCAAACCCCGAGTTCAACCTCAATAAGCCAAGGTACAAAGGCGCCACTATTTTGCTGGCCCAGGAAAACTTTGGCTGCGGCTCCAGCCGCGAACACGCCCCCTGGGCGCTGGCGGACTTTGGCCTGCGCGCCATCATTGCGCCCACCTTTGCCGACATCTTTTATGGCAACGCCATCAACAACGGCCTGCTGCCGGTGCGCTTGCCGGAAGCGGCTGTGCGTCAACTGATGGACGAAGTGGAAGCCAATGAAGGCGCCGAGGTGACTGTAGATCTGGAAAACCTCAAGGTGGTATCGCCATCGGGTGCCGAGTTTAGCTTTACCCTGGCTGAGTCTGCCCGCCAGAACCTGCTCAAGGGCCTGGATGCCATAGGTCTGACCCTGGCCCACGAAGCGGCCATCAGCGACTACGAGTCACGTATTCCAGCCTGGCGTCGCTGAACCGCCAGTTGACAGATTTCGGCGTACAGCTGTAACAGCCATTTCGATATACGGCCATTTGCAACCTTCGCGGGTTACAAATGGCCGTTTTTTATTGTTGTGATTCAATGCTAGTTGATTGATTTTTATGAATTTAAGTCTGTGCTTAATTCCGTTTGAGTTTGCCGAATTAAAATAGCCAGTGATTTATGCTGAAAACTGACGTTGTTTTTAGCTTACGCCTGTTTCTGTGTGCGCTTGTGGCTAAGTCTATTTAAAACACGGTGTTAGGTGTTTTGTTGGCTTTGGTTTTGATCCTGTGTTGCGAACATTCTCGCGCTTTTGTGTGCTGTTTTTCTGTTTAAAGCTGTGATCCTGGTCATTTTCTCACTCCGCCTGCTTGATTGTTGCAGTTGAATTCGCTGTTTTGCGGCTTTTGGTTGCAAAGATCTTCTGTATGAATACACTGCCATGCACTTGTTTCGAGTGAATGCTCTATTTACCGAACGCAAAATCAATAACATCAGCAGAGAATGATAATGAAAAAGAGTGTACTGACTTTTGCCGTATCAGCGGCTCTTATGGGGATTGCGACTCAGGTTAACGCTGCCGGTTTCCAGCTGGCCGAATATTCTGCCACCGGTCTTGGCCGTGCCTTTGCCGGTGAAGCGGCTATGGCCGACAACGCCGCTGCCCAGGCCCGTAACCCAGCCATGCTGGCTTACCTGAGCGGTCGTCAGGTGTCTGGCGGCGCTATCTATGTAGCCACCGAAGTGGACGTGACCGGCGATGTGCACATTGCTTCTCCTGTGCTGGGTCCACAGGGCGTGACCCTGAACGCCGACGCCTATGACGTTGCCGACAGCGCCCTTATCCCCAACTTCTATTACTCAAGCCAAATCAATGACAACTGGACCTGGGGTCTGGCGGTGAATTCCAACTACGGTCTGGCCACCGAACTGCCTGCTACCCACGCCGCTTCGTTGTTTGGCAGCGAAACTGCGGTTACCACAGTTGAGTTCAACCCCAACATCGCTTATCGCCTGAACGATGCCGTGACTCTGGGTGCCGGTGTGCGCGTGGTGTACGGTGAAGGCAGCATTGGCGCGTCAACCCCTTATTGGGTAGGTGCCATCAAGGCCAATCCTAACCTGCCACCTCAAATTGCTGCCCGTCTGCCCGAGCCAGGCACTGTGCTCAAGACCATGGAAGGCGATGATGTGGGCTACGGCTGGCAAATCGGCGGAAGCTGGCAGCCTTCTGAAAACCACAGATTCGGCCTGGCCTACCACAGCAGCGTAGAGCTGGAACTGTCCGGCAAGGCTTCTGGCCTGCTGTACACCGGTGGCCAGAACCTGGATATCGAAGGTTATCTGCCGCTGGAGCTGCCTGCGTTTGCCGAGCTGTCTTCTTTCCATCAGCTGAGTGACGATGTGGCGCTGCACGCCAGCGTTAACTGGACCCAGTGGAGCGTGTTCGACCGTCTGGTGGCTTACTTCCCCGGCGAAACCAAGCCAGTGGGTGGCCTGGAGTCCGATCTGGTGAAGGAAGAGAACTTCAAGGACAACTGGCGCTTTGCCATCGGCTCTACCTGGAATGTAAACAAAGACTGGACCGTTCGCAGCGGCTTTGCTGTTGACCGCACTGCCGTGGATGATGAGTTCCGTACCACCACCATCCCTGACTCAGATCGTTTGTGGTTCAGCTTGGGTGCCGGTTACCGCGCCAGTGAGAACCTGACCGTGGATATGGCAATCACCTATATTCGCGCTCATGGTTACGCGCCTATCGATGAGCATCAGGATCTGGCCGGTCTGGCTCAGGTCAGCTTTAACGGTGAAGCCGGCGGCAGCGTGTGGCTGGCCGGTGTGCAGTTAAGCTACAAGATGTAATTCATCAAAAAGCCCCGCAGATGCGGGGCTTTTGCTATCTGGCCATCATACTTTAGTTTGCTTGCAACTAAGCGCTTGATTGCAAGAGGCTTAACGGCGCAATCCCAGGCAGAAAATTTCCCGGTTTCACCCCGCCCAGACTCATGGCGTACAGCTTGCGCAGGTTGTATAGTGTGCAGCTTAAGGTGGATCTTTTTTGACGGGATACTGCGCCAGTTTGCGACAGTCCCGCCTTTTCTCTCATTGGATAAAGATAACAAGAGGTGCCGGATGAAACCCGCGATGTTACTGACAGCCTTGCTTGCCTTCCCTGCAATGGCCAATGCGTCACCCGAAGCTGTGGTGCGCGACTTTTTAGCCGCATTTAATCAACAGAATATTCCGCAGATGCTGTCCAATACCCATCAGGCAGTGTACTGGAACCATATCAAGGGCCAGAAGGTGGACACCAAGGCCGAAACCCAGGCCGAGTTTGGTGCTGCTCTGCAGGACTATTTTGAATCTCTGCCCGGTGCCCATGCCGAGATCCTGTCGATGACGGCATCTGGCAGCTATGTCAGCATTCTGGAGCAAGTCAGCTGGACCGTGGATGGCGAAATAAACAGCCAGTGCTCTCTCGGTGTGTACGAGTTGATTGGCGAAAAAATTTCCTCCATTTGGTATTACCCCGCCCACGTGTGTGAGCCAAGGGACAACCAGATGGAGCAAAGCACTGAGGCTCTGGCACCAGAGGCGAGCGCAACCCATTGATGGGTTGCGGCAATAAGGATATGCAAGTGGACAAGCAATATGTGGTGGCGCTGGATCAGGGCACAACCAGCTCCCGCGCCATCGTATTCGACCGCGATGCCAATCTGGTGGCGGTCTCTCAGCGTGAATTCACCCAGATTTACCCCAAGGGCGGCTGGGTAGAACACGACCCCATGGAAATCTGGGCCTCCCAGAGCTCCACCCTGATTGAAGTGCTGGCCCGTGCCGGTATTCATGCCGAGCAGGTGGCCGCCATCGGCATTACCAATCAGCGCGAGACCACCATCATCTGGGATAAGCACACAGGCAAGCCTGTGTGTAACGCCATTGTGTGGCAGTGTCGCCGCAGTGCCGCCATTTGTGAGGCGCTGAAGTCTGAAGGGCTGGAGGGGCTGTTTAGGGATAGAACCGGGCTGCTGCTCGACCCTTATTTCTCCGGCACCAAAATCAAATGGATTCTGGACAATGTGCCCGGTGTGCGTGAGCGCGCCGAGGCGGGCGAGCTGCTGTTTGGAACTGTGGACAGCTGGCTGGTGTGGAAACTCACCGAAGGCAAGGTGCACGTCACCGACCCCACCAATGCCTCCCGTACCCTGATGTACAACATCCACAGCGGTGAATGGGACGATGAGCTGCTCAAGGCGCTCACTATCCCCCGCAGCTTGCTGCCACAGGTGCAGCCATCACAGGCGGTGTATGGCACTACCCGTATCGCCGGAGAAGGTACGGAAATTCCGGTTGCCGGTATGGCGGGAGATCAGCAGGCGGCGCTGTTTGGTCAGCTGTGTGTCGAGCCCGGCATGGCCAAAAACACCTACGGCACCGGCTGCTTTTTGCTGATGAACACCGGCAAGCAGGCGGTGAAATCGGAGCATGGCCTGCTCACCACCATCGCAGTGGGGGCCGATGGCGGCATCAACTATGCGCTGGAAGGCGCCGTGTTTATGGGCGGCGCGACTATACAATGGCTGCGGGATGAGCTGGGGCTTATCCGCGATGCCAGCGATACCGAATATTTTGCCTCCAAGGTGGACGACACCAACGGCGTGTATCTGGTGCCCGCCTTTGTGGGCTTGGGCGCGCCCTATTGGGACCCCGATGCCCGTGGCACCCTGGTGGGGCTGACCCGCGGGGCCAACCGCAATCACATCATCCGCGCAGCGCTGGAGTCCATCGCTTACCAGAGCCGCGACCTGCTCGATGCCATGAGTAAAGACAGCGGCGTAGCCCTTAAACAGCTCAAGGTGGATGGCGGCGCTGTGGCCAACGATTTTCTGATGCAGTTTCAGGCGGATATCTCAGGCGTTGAGGTGTTGCGCCCGGCGCTTACCGAGACTACCGCCATGGGTGCTGCCTTCCTTGGTGGTCTGGCGGTGGGCTTTTGGTCCTGTGTCGATGAAATTCGCCACAAGAGCGGTATCGACCGGCGTTTTGTACCGTTGATGGACGACAGGGACAGAGCCGGGCTTTATCAGGGCTGGCAGGACGCGGTGAGTCGCAGCCTGAGCTGAGTGCCGCTCAAACGGCACGGTTGGCCGTACAGGCAAGAAAAAGGGCGCAATCAATGCGCCCTGATGTTTTCTATCCGCTCGTTTAAGTCGGGATGCGTGCTTAACCAGTCGGGCACATCGAACATACCGGGCTGCTGCTTCAGTTTTTGATACAGGCTTGCGAGCGGCTCGGCACTGCCATGGCTGGATGTCATCTGCGAAATGGCGAAGGCGTCGGCCTCACGCTCATTGTCGCGGGAATATCCCAGCGTCAGCCCCAGCACGGCAGTACTGGCCATCACATTCGCCAGACCGCTGCTGTCACCTATTATCATGGCCACGGCCACCGACAGCAGGGTACTTTGCACCACCGACGTCATCAGGTGTCTGTGATGATGGTGGCCAAGCTCATGCAGCAGCACGGCTTCCAATTCCCCTTCGGCGTCCGCCAGCTTAACCATGGCATCGGTCAGCACCACACTGCCATCGGCGAGGGCAAAGGCATTGACCATGCCTGGATGGGGGTTGCTGGCCTCTGCAGTGTCCGAAGTCTGTGAACTGGAGGGGACGTCGTCAATCATCTCTTCTTCGGCGGCGCTGCCCATAAAATAAAGTTTGGGCTTGGGGCTGAATTGAACCCCTTGCTGCTCAAGTGTGGCCAGCAGGCTATCGAACCTTTTTTGCACCTGAGCCTTAGTGGCTTCATCCAACTGAGATTCACCCAGCCCAATGCTGTCGAGGCTGTCCCGGCTGTACTCGCCCAAATGCTCCTGTACCGACACCGGCACCATGGCCGCCAAGGTCTTGGAAGCCAGAGGTAAGCCATAGCGATAACCGCCCCACATGATCACCAGCAGCGCCAGGCTGAAGCAGATTGCCAGCAGAGGTCTGCGTTCGATAACTGACAGCCTTGAGTGGCGCTTATGCTGCTTCAGCCAACGGTTGAGTTCTTCAGGTTTGGCCGCCACAAACACCCAGCCGCCCTCAAAGGTGAGGTTACGCGCCATGGTGCCAATTGCGTCGGCCACCTCAACAAATTCGATGTGAACTTTGCACTGATGCTGCTCAGAACTCAGGGACACAAATCCGCGACTGTCGAGGCTGACCCTGGCGGGATGCTTCTGTGCCTGTTTCGGGGCAAGTAAATGCCCCTCAAGATCTAACGCCAAGGTTAAATTACCCCGATATTGAGGTCGAATACGTCTACCATTTCATCGGCCAGAGCGCTGTCGCTGCCTGCGTTGTGATCGTGAGCATTGGTAAAGCTCATGTCGCCTTCGGCATGGGTGTGCTCAGCCAGATAGCGGGCGGTTCTGACATCCACCCAGGGACGACCCAGGCCCAGGGTAAAAATGGTGATCAGCATATTGGTGAAGATAAGGCCGACAAAGCCCTTCACTGGCAAAGTGGATTTCAGGCTCAGTTTGTCGTCGATGCGGATTTGGCCCAGCAGGTAATTGCGGGTGCTGGCTTTGACATAGGCATACACAAACATGCCGACAATGAAACTCGACAGATAAGCCACCATAACGAAGCCGCTCAGAGCTGCCAGCTTGGCGTAATTGGGTTCTGTCGCGCTTGGAGAATCGTTCAGCCCTTTCAGGGCATCTGCCAATCCAAATGGTAAGGCGCAAAGGGCCAGCAGCGCCACGGCTCCCAGCACAATCAGTGCCGCGCCGAGCGCGATTTTCCGATATTCGCCTGTGTCTACCTTGGCCTCAAACTTGGTGTCGCCATAGCGGTAGCCGTTGGCAACATAGCGGGCAATCCCTGCCGTGACCCAGCCGTAAGCCAGGATAAATAACCCGCTCATCGCGAGTACGGCTGCACTGATGGCGAATATGTTTCCGAAGCGCACAGCGGAAACAACGAATACAAGGCCAATAAAAGCAATGATGTAGGCACCGATCGGCTTCGCCAGGAACGCCAGGTAGGCACCACCATAGGAGCCCTGAAAGTCGAAGCGGACATTACGGAAACGGGTCATGCGGGCATCAAAACGAATATTACGGGCCGCGAGTACCGGGAAGCACAGCATCAATATCACGCCGAGGCCGGCGTTGATCAGCGGAAACAGCGCACTGGTGCCAATCCAGATGAGAAACAGCACCACCGCAATGATGCGCCCGATAAGGATTTGCATTGGGGTGGCCAGGTACTCGAATCTGTCGCCATCGAGTTCGGTATTGCCGTAAAAGTATTGATTGGTTCTGACTTTGGCCCAGGCCGAATAGATACCGAGGGTGATGCAGGACAGCAGGATATTGACTATCCAGATCCCGAAAAACTCAGCGCCGTTGCCGTGGAACTTAAAGGTATAATTTTGATTTTTAGAGGATATATCCTGATTCATTAGAGTTCTCCATCCATTGGAGACTCTATTGTATACAGTACTTTCGACTTAATTCAATTTAAATAAATCAGTACGTTATACTTCAATGTCGATATGACTGCCGCTGCGGCGGGCCCGGCGTTCTACCGCAGGCTTATTCACGCTTTCCCGTGGCCGATTTTCCTTTTCTTCGGTGCCACTGCTGGCGGAGGTTGAGGTTTGCGGTGGCAATTGGGATTGGGGCGCCTCATGGCTGTCTTTGTCGATAGCCGTGTCATTATCCAGCTGTTTTACCCGGCGGCGACGCTCAAGGGTTGCCTTTACCGGTGCTGCCAACATGGCATAGATGCTGTCCAATCCGCTCATTCTCGCCTCCTGTGCTTCCTGCACTGGTTATCGGCATGTTCTGCCTAATATTTAGACATTTTTACTGGCGTCCGGTTCACAGAGGCCACGCTGCTTTTGCCAATAGCGCTCCTGAGCTTTATTGGCAAGGCTGACCCGGCCGTGGTAGGCGCCGTGCTGGCACGCAAGTCGTTGTCCCTGTTCGACTCTTTTCCCGAGACGCTCAATGTCTGCCTCTGTTGGTGCGGGGGGCGTATCGATAAACACCAGGGCGCACATACCGCAGCTGCCACCGCCGCCGCACTGGGTTGGCAGTAAGGGGCTTTTGGCATTGATGGTTTCGAGCAGTGAGGCGCCGGAGCTAAAGCGGCCAAGCTCATTGCCCTGGGTATCCAGCACGCAGAGGGAAGGCTGTGTTTCTCTGGCCGCTCCCTTACCCAAGGGATAGAAGCCTGCCCGCCAGCGCTGCCATACCACCACTGTGCCCGACAGCGCCATCAGTAAGGTCAGTAAGGCAAACAGGCGGATGCCGATATGGTTAAAGCCGATGCCATTGCCCGGTGCATAGTCCATAAAATGCAGCATCAGCAGCAGTTCTTTTAAATCAGAGCCTTTATCCTTGTGTGCCAGCAGTTTACCGCTGTCTGCATCAAGGAGAACCCGGGTATTTCTGTCGGTTTGAGCCTGGAAAAGGGCAACTTTGGCCGAGCCGGGAAAGCCAATCGCATCACCGGGCAGATATTGTAGTCGGTTGGTCAGCGGCGCCTTGATACTTGCCGCGGCAATTTGCCTGAGCAGAGCATCGTCCAGTTTAAGCGGCGCCAGGGTATCTGCCCACAGGCTCATGCTTTGCTCGCCGAGCTTCAATCTATACACCGGCCGTGCCAACAGGCTCTCGAGGCGGATCTCGCTGACCTGAGCAGGCAGGGAAAGTCCTTCGGGATCGAAGGGGCGCGGCGCCCTTGTCGTCTTGGCCATGTCACTGACGCGATAACGGTTGGCATCGAGATAGTCTTCGTCAATTAGGCTCAGCGTCAGGCCAGACCCCAGCCACAGCAGCATCTGCAAGCCGCACAGCGCAGCAAGGTATAGATGAAGCTTCAGCCAGTTCATCGCTTAGCCTCCGACTTTGGCGCGTATTCGGAGTTCACTGCCGGAGTAAGACTGCGCCAGGCAAGCAAGGCGCCGGTGAGTGCAAGCAGCAGTGCCAATACTGAGGCGATGCGCAGCAGGTTGTTGTGGATATTGTCGCGCTCGGCGTAATCCATGATGTGCAGCATCCACAGCACATCGAACAGTCGCCAACCATCGAATCGCTTGCCGACAAGCTCCCCGGTGATGGCTGAGAAATACAGGCTGGGAGCCAGCGGGGCATCAAAATCAACCCGGTACATCGGCAGGTGCCGGGGGCTCATTTCAGCCGGTGCTTCATCCTGATAAAGGGTGACGTTTGAAATGGGCTCATCACTTGTATATACAAGCTTGGCTCTGGCTTTTATCGCCGCCTCGTCCGGTGGCGCAATGGGCTCGCCGCTGGTCGCATCCAGGGCTTTGACGCCGCTTGCGTCTGTGAATAAGTACACAGGCCCATGCTCAGTTTGTTTCAAGCGGATATGCATGGCATCGGGATAGCGTGTTTGTACCTTGGCAAAGGTGAGTTGCACCCCGCCATGGTCTATGGGCAGTACTGGTTCATCAACGAGGTGATCGCCATGGATGTCTTCAATATCGGTCAGCACCATATAGGCGCCACTCAGGCTCCAGAGCAGGATCTGCAAACCTATCAGGGGCGCCAACAGTCGGTGCCAGCGCCTAACTTGTGTGATCGATGCCATGAACAGAGGGAAATCAGTCGAAGGTGTCACGCATCTTCACAGATTTGCGTGCGCCAATTCAAGGTCGAAAATCCACCTTTTGTCTGCAAAATGGGACAGCGCCCCACAATCCCGGGCACATTATCAAAAATTCACTGGCATTTAATGTGTGTTTTTTCCACCGTTTAGCAAATTTTTGCCACTTTTCTCCACGCGAACAACAAAGTTTGAACATCGCGCGAGGCCGCTTGCCGTCTGGATTTATCGCAATTTTGCACCCTTGACATAGGTTGCGCACTGTCCCTACACTTAGCAATTGTGGGAAATTGTGGATCTTTGTGGATCGAACAACTTCAACAGGGGGACAGCCACCAGTGTTCAGAGGGGCCAGTGCAATCAATCTTGATGCCAAAGGACGGATCGCGATTCCGACGCGATACCGCGACCCTCTGCTGTCTGCTCACGAGGGTAAGCTGGTCATCACCGTGGATATTCAGGCGAACTGCCTGCTGATTTATCCCGCCAGCGAGTGGAGCCTGATTGAAGCCAAGTTGCTGAAGCTGTCCGATACCCAGCCCACCGAGCGCGCGCTTAAGCGGATGTTGCTCGGCTATGCCCACGAGATAGAAATGGACAGCAATGGTCGGTTGCTGTTGCCGCCGCCGTTGCGTCAGTACGCCCAGCTGGAGAAGAAAGCCATGCTGGTGGGGCAATTGAACAAATTTGAGCTGTGGGACGAAGCCCAGTGGCAAGCCCAGATCCAGGATGCGCAGGATATTATCCGCGCCGGTGATCTGGCCGCCAATGAGCGTCTCGCTGATTTTTCACTGTAACAGTGAATACAAAAAGATAAGAAGAGAGCCATGAGCCAGGAATTTGCCCATTTATCCGTATTGCTCGCTGAGACCGTGGACGGCCTCAACATCCATGCGGACGGCATATACATCGACGGCACCTTTGGCCGTGGCGGCCATTCCCGTGAAGTGTTGTCCCGCCTGGGCCCCAATGGGCGCTTGATTGCCATCGATCGCGATCCACAGGCAATCAAGGCGGCCGAACAATTTGCCGACGACAGTCGCTTTCAGATTGTCCATGGCGGCTTTGGTCAGCTGGCTTCTTACGTCGAAGACCTGGGACTGGAGGGCAAGATTAACGGGGTGTTGCTGGATTTGGGAGTGTCGTCGCCGCAACTGGACGATGCCGAGCGTGGCTTCAGTTTCCTGCGTGATGGTCCGCTGGATATGCGCATGGACAACTCTCAGGGCGAAACTGCTGCCCAGTGGTTGGCCCGCGCTGAAATCGAAGACATGGCCTGGGTATTTAAAACCTACGGCGAGGAGCGCAACGCCCGTCATATCGCGCGCTGCATTGCCGCCGACAGGGAGAAAACGCCCTTTACCCGCACCAAGGAACTGGCGGATCTGATTGCCAGAGTGGCCAAGAGCAAAGAGCGCAACAAGCATCCGGCCACCCGGGTGTTCCAGGCCATTCGCATTTACATCAACAGCGAGCTTGAGCAAATCGATCAGGCGCTGGAAGGCGCGCTCAAGGTGCTGGCTCCGGAAGGTCGTCTGTCGGTGATTAGCTTCCACTCGCTGGAAGACCGAATAGTGAAGCGTTTTATCCGTCGTCACAGTCAGGGGGAAGAGTTGCCCCATGGCTTGCCGGTAACCGAGGCTCAGCTGAACAAGTCGCGGATGCTGCTGCCTGTGGGTAAGGCGATGAAGCCGTCCGATGAAGAGATTGAGCGTAACGCCAGAGCCCGCAGCTCGGTGCTCAGGGTGGCAGAACGTCTGCCTTACTGAGGATCTGCGGATGAGTAAGCAACTGGATTTGCCACGTGTTGTGTTGATGGATTTGTGGCACCACAAGTGGATAGTCCTGCTGGCGCTGCTGGTGATGGCCCATGGTGTTTTAGTTGTATATACAAGTCATGTCAGTCGCAAACTCACCTCGGAAGAGGCGCGGCTGATGCAAGAGCGGGACAGATTGAACATCGAGTGGCGCAACTTGCTGCTCGAAGAACAATCCCTGGCAGAGCACAGCAGGATAACAAGGATAGCGACAAAGGAATTGAATATGGTCAGACCCCTTCCCAATGAAGAAGTGGTTGTGAGAGTGCCATGAGCAGGCAGGCAAAACGCAATCAGAAAGCACAACCCATTCCATGGCGTTTGTACGTGGTGGTGGGTTTTGTGTGTTTGCTGTTTACCAGTCTGGTGGGCCGTGCCGCCTATATTCAATTGATTGAACCCGACCGTCTGCGTCACGAAAGCGATATGCGCACCCTGCGTACCAGCAGCAGCGAAGTGCAGCGCGGCCTTATCACCGACAGAAACGGTGAAATGTTGGCCGTGAGTGTGCCTGTGCAGGCCGTGTATGCCGATCCCAAAGAAGTGCATGACAAAGACGGCTTCGCCGATATGCGCCGCTGGCAGGCGCTGGCCGATGTGCTGCACGAAAAGCCCGACGAGCTGATTGCCCGGGTACAGGACAATCCTGCCAAGCGTTTTACCTACCTCAAGCGTCAAATTACTCCGGCGGTGGCGGATTATATCCGTCAGCTCAAGCTGCCCGGCGTTTATCTCAAGCCTGAATCGCGCCGCTATTACCCTGCAGGTGAAATCACGGCTCAGCTGATTGGCGTGACCAATATCGACGATGTGGGCATCGAAGGTATTGAAAGCACCTACAATAATTGGCTCACAGGCACGCCCTCTAAGCAGAAAGTGCGTAAATCCCGTGATGGTCACGTGGTGGAGCGCCTTGATATTGTTCAGGAAGGTGAAAGCCCGAACGATCTGGTGCTCAGTATCGATCAGCGTATTCAGCAGCTGGCTTATCGCGAGCTTAAGCGCGCCACCGAGATGCATCAGGCCACTTCGGGTTCTGTGGTGGTGATTGATATCCATACCGGCGAAGTGCTGGCGATGGCCAACACCCCGTCATACAACCCCAATAGCCGCAACGACTGGCAAAGCTTCAAGATGCGTAATCGCGCCGTGACCGACACCTTCGAGCCCGGCTCCACTGTGAAGCCCTTTGTGGTGGCAGCGGCGCTCGAGTCCGGTACTGTCAAGCAAAGCGAAGTGATTTCCACGTCGCCGGGCTGGATGCGGATTGGTGGTCGCCAGGTGCGTGACTCGCGCAACTATGGCGATATGTCACTAACGAAAATTCTCGTTAAATCAAGCAATATGGGCGTGGCCAAACTGTCACTCGGCATGCCGGTTGAGCAGCTTTTGGGGACTTACTACTCCATAGGTTTGGGCAATTACTCCGGCATAGGTTTGCCGGGTGAAAGCGCCGGGCTTATCCGTGAAAAGCATCGCTGGTCTGATTTTGAACGTGCGACCCTGGCCTTCGGCTATGGCCTTACCACCACCACGCTGCAACTGGCGCGGATGTACGCCACTTTGGGCAATGGTGGCATCCTGTATCCCGCGACCATTCTCAAACTCAAACAAAAGCCGGAAGGTCAGCAGGTGATTTCCGAGCGGGTTGCCGACGAAGTGCTGCACATGCTGGTGGGCGTAACCGAGCAGGGCGGTACTGCGCTTAAGGCCCATATCGATGGCTATCCTGTTGCCGGTAAAACCGGTACCAGCCGTAAAGCCGTGGCCGGTGGCTATGGTGATGATTACCTGGCAACGTTTGCCGGCGTGGCGCCGGTGAACAACCCTCGGCTTGCCATTGCCGTGGTGATCAACGAGCCCAAGGGCGACAGATATTACGGCGGCGACGTGTCGGCGCCTGTGTTTGCCAAGGTAATGGCTGGCGCGCTGCAAATGCTGAATGTGGAGCCCATCAGCTCCCGCGAACAGATGCAATTGGCTGCCAACGGACGGGAGGCCGAATGATGCTGTTGAAAGATTTATTGGCGCCCTGGTTCCACTATGCCGGTACTGAAAGTGTTAATGCGCCTGTGCTCGACAGTCGTCAGGTCAGCGAAGGCGGCCTGTTTGTGGCCATTCCCGGCCATGCCGTCGATGGCCGCAATTTTATCGGTGCCGCCCTTGCAAAAGGCGCCGCGGCAGTACTGACTCACACAGATGACCCTGCGGCCCATGGTTTGGTGGAGCGTGAGCAGGGGCTGGTGATCCATTTCTTCCAGCTCAGCCGTCAGGTGTCGGCGCTGGCCCGTCAATACTATGAGCTGACACCCGGCAAGCTGCACACAGTCGGTATCACAGGGACCAATGGCAAGACCTCGGTCAGCCAACTGATTGCCCAGCTTTCTGAGCAGCTCGGCAGCCGCGCAGCGGTAATGGGTACCCTCGGCAATGGCCTGTGGGGCGAGCTTGAAGATGTGGGTAACACCACCGCCGACCCCATTCGGGTGATGGCGGATTTACACCATTTCGAAACGCGTGGCGCCGGGGTATGTGCCATGGAAGTCTCCAGCCACGGGTTGGTGCAGGGACGGGTTGAAGCCGTTCCCTTTGAAGTGGCGGTATTTACCAACTTAAGCCGCGACCACCTGGATTACCACGGTGACATGGAAAACTACGGCGCTGCCAAACGTCGTCTGTTCGCCTTCGGCAGCCTTAAGGCCAGTGTGATCAACCTGGACGACGCCGTAGGCGAAGGCTGGTTTGCCGGAATGGGGCACGCGGTAGGTTTCAGCTGCGAAGGGCATCCCAAGGCCGCCTGGCGGTTTGAGCAGGCCCGCTTCCATCATGCCGGATTCAGCGCCACCCTGGTGTGCCCCGAAGGTGAATTTGCCCTCGAGTGCCGTCTGCTTGGTGCCTTTAACCTGTCCAACCTGCTCGCTGCCCTGTGCGTGATGAACCAGCTTGGTTACAGCGCCGACTCTCTGGTGCAGGCGGCTGCAAAACTGACGCCGGTACCCGGTCGGATGGAGTGTTTCCCCTGCGCAGATGGTCTGTCGCTGGTGGTCGATTACGCCCACACCCCGGATGCCATCGAGCAGGCGCTCAAGGCGGCGCGTCATCACTGCGAAGGCCAGCTGTGGATTGTATTTGGCTGCGGCGGCGATCGCGATAAAGGCAAGCGTCCTTTGATGGCGGCAGCTGCCGAGCGTTTTGCCGATCAGCTGGTGCTGACTTCCGACAATGCCCGCAGTGAAGATCCGCAGGCCATTCTCGATGATATGAAGGCCGGACTGAAAACGCCCGAAGATGCGCTGTTCGAAGTAGACCGCATTCAGGCTATCCGCCGCGCTGTGGCGCTGGCCAAACCCGGCGACCTTATCCTGCTGGCCGGTAAAGGCCATGAAACCTATCAGGAAATTGCCGGCGTGAAACACCAATACGATGAACGCGCCCTGGCAAAGGCGCTTTGTGAGGAGAAATCGTGATCCCGCTGAAGTTGTCAGAACTGGCCAATGCAACCGACGGTACCCTGCTGGGTGAGGATGTAGTCATACATCACTTAAGCAGTGACAGCCGCCAAATGACCCCGGGCAGCCTGTTTGTGGCGCTCAAGGGCGAGCGTTTTGATGGCCATGCCTTTGCTGACAAAGCGGTTGAGCTGGGCGCCAGCGCCTTGCTGGTTGAGCGTGAATTGCCGTTCGCCGTGCCGCAATTGCTGGTTGCTGACCCGCAGAAAGCCATGGGGCGTATCGGCGCGCTGGTGCGTGACCGCGTCAATCCGGTATGTGTGGCGCTCACCGGCTCCAACGGCAAGACCAGCGTGAAAGAAATGGTAGCCACAGTGCTGGCACAGCGTCACTCGGTACTCTTCACCGCAGGTAATTTCAACAACGAAATCGGCGTGCCGCTGACCTTGCTGCGCCTCGAAGCGGGCCACGAGTTTGGCGTATTTGAGCTGGGCGCCAACCACAAGGGTGAAATCGATTACACCTCTTCATTGGTGCGCCCAAGGGTGTCGCTGGTCAACAACGTCGGCAGCGCGCATCTGGAAGGTTTTGGCTCAGAGGCCGGTGTGGCCCAGGCCAAGTCAGAGATTTACCGCCATCTGGCCGAGGACGGTGTGGGCATAGTGAATGCCGACGACAGCTACGCCGATGTGATGCTCGCCAAATTGCAGGGCAAACAGGTGCTGCGCTTTGGTCTTGGCAGTGATGCCGACGTGACCGCCCGTGAAGTAGCCTGTGATGCCTTTGGTCGTCACAGCTTTGTGCTCTGTCATGGCGGCAGCCATGCCAGGGTGACCTTGCCACTGGCCGGACGCCATCAGGTACATAACGCGCTGGCCACCGCGGCCATTTGTATTGCCCTTGGGCTGGCACTCGATGAGATTGCCCAAGGCCTTGGCAAGCTCGCTCCTGTGAAGGGCCGCATGCTGCCAGTGGCGCTTGGTCGTATCACTGTGGTGGACGACACCTACAATGCCAACCCCAACTCGGTTGGCGTCGCCATCGACTGGCTGAAGGAAATTTGTGCAAACCGGATCCTGGTACTGGGCGATTTGGGTGAATTGGGCGACAATGCTGCCCTTTTGCATGGGCAACTGGGTGAGCGGGCGAAGGAAGCCGGTCTCGACAGTCTGTTTTGCCTTGGCAGCTTAAGCCGCCATGCCAGTGAGGCATTCGGCAGCGAACACTTCGTGGAGCTGGATGCTCTGGTGAGCAATTTGATTAAACATATCAACGGGGTAGATGGAAAAGTGACCCTGTTGGTGAAGGGGTCTCGCAGCGCCGCCATGGAGCGGGTTGTTGAGGCCTTAACGGCCGCCCACGGGCGCGGGGAGTTAGTATAAATGCTGGTTTATCTGGCCGAGTATCTGACCCAGTTTTACTCTGGGTTCAACGTATTTTCCTATGTGACCTTCAGGGCCATTCTGGCGCTGCTGACTGCGCTTATGTTCAGCCTCTGGTGGGGGCCAAAACTGATTGAGCGCCTGCAGTTGCTGCAAATCGGCCAGGTGGTTCGCAACGACGGCCCAGAGTCTCATTTCAGTAAGCGCGGCACCCCAACCATGGGGGGTTTGCTGATCCTCGCCGGTATCTTTATCAGTGTGCTGCTGTGGGGCGATTTGGGCAGCCGCTACGTGTGGGTCATGCTGTTTGTGCTGGGCTCATTCGGTCTGATTGGCTTTATCGACGATTACCGCAAAGTGGTTCGCAAAGATCCCAAGGGCCTGATTGCCCGCTGGAAATACATTTTCCAGTCGCTGGCGGCCATTCTGGTTGCCTTTTACCTGTTCTATTCGGCCAAGCATCCGGGCGAAACCCAACTGGTGGTGCCTTTCTTCAAAGACATTCTGCCGCAGCTTGGACTGATGTTCATTGTGCTGACTTATTTCACCATTGTGGGGGCCAGTAACGCGGTGAACCTCACCGATGGTCTGGATGGTCTGGCGATTATGCCTACCGTGATGGTGGCGGCGGCCTTTGCGCTGATTGCCTATCTGTCCGGTCACGTGCAGTTTGCCAACTATCTGCACGTGCCTTACCTGCCGGGCTCCGGCGAGCTGGTAATCGTCTGTACCGCCATTGTGGGCGCGGGTCTGGGCTTTTTGTGGTTCAACACTTACCCAGCTCAGGTATTTATGGGCGATGTGGGTTCACTGTCGCTGGGCGCTGCACTTGGCACCATCGCTGTGTTGGTTCGTCAGGAAATCCTGTTGGTGATCATGGGCGGCGTGTTCGTGATGGAAACCCTGTCGGTGATCCTGCAGGTGGGTTCGTACAAGCTGCGCGGTCAGCGAATTTTCCGCATGGCACCAATTCACCACCATTATGAGCTCAAGGGCTGGCCGGAGCCGCGGGTGATTGTCCGTTTCTGGATTATCTCCCTGTTCCTGGTGCTGCTTGGTCTGGCCACGTTGAAGCTGAGGTAATTTATGGGTCTGCCGCTGGATAAGCCACATACACACATAGTGCTGGGCCTGGGTGCCACAGGGCTGTCTGTGGTGCGCTTTTTGACTGGCAAAGGCATTGCGCCGCTGGTGATGGACAGTCGTCGCCAGCCGCCCGGTATGGAGACTCTGGCTGCCGAATTTCCGGATGTGCCCCTGGTGAGTGGCGGCTTTGATTGCCGTCATCTGGTACAGGCGCAGCAGATTATCATCAGCCCGGGCATTGCGGTGGATACCCCCGAGGTGCGCGCTGCCATGGACATGGGCATCGAAGTGATTGGTGATGTGGAGCTGTTTGCCCGGGAACTGGCCGAGCGTGCGCCCTGCGTGCTGGCGATTACCGGCTCCAATGGTAAATCCACAGTGACCACCCTGGTGGGCGACATGGCTGCGGCCGACGGTAAAAAAGTGGCCGTGGGCGGCAACATAGGTGTGCCTGCGCTGGATTTGCTGTCTCAGTCTGCCGAGCTTTATGTGCTTGAGCTGTCGAGCTTTCAGCTGGAAACGACCCACAGCCTCAAGTGCATTGCCGCCACCTGTCTGAACATCAGCGAAGACCATATGGACAGATACGCCGATCTGGAAGCCTATCGTCAGGCCAAGTTGCGGATCTATCCGCAGTCAAAATTGAGTGTGTTCAACCGTGACGATCTGGCCACCGAGCCGAACGATCCCTGTCACACCACCAGTTTCGGCCTTGGCATTCCCGAAGGGGATGAATGGGGGCTGATGGATGGCAAGGTCTATCACGGCACCAGTGAAATCATGAACTTGCTGGATGTGGCCCTGATTGGTGCCCACAACCATGCCAACCTGCTGGCGGCCATGGCGCTGTGCGAAGCGGCCGGTATTTCCCGCGAGGCCATGGTCAAAGTGGCCCGTGAGTTCACAGGTCTCAGTCATCGCTGCGAGCTGGTGGCGAACCACGACAACATCGCCTGGGTCAACGACTCCAAAGCCACCAACGTAGGCGCCACAGCGGCGGCGCTGAATGGCCTCAGGGATCACCTGGGCGACATCATTCTTATCGCCGGTGGCGATGGCAAGGGCGCCGATTTTGAGCCCTTGCGGATCGCGTTTGCCTCGGTGACGCACCTTATTACTCTGGGGCGCGACGGCGACAAGATTGCCGAGCTTAAAGAAGGCGCGATTCGTGTGGCCAACATGGCCGAGGCGGTGGATAAGGCCAAGGCGCTTGCCAATCCCGGTGACATAGTGCTGTTGTCGCCAGCCTGCGCCAGCCTGGATATGTATGCCAACTTTATGGCCCGGGGTGATGACTTCAGGGCCAATGTGGAGCGGGTCTATGGCGAGTGACAGCAGACAGCTCAATCTGTTTGAGCGCAGCGGTCATTTTTGGTCCGGCTGGTTCGGGAGCCAGAAGGCCCCCGGCTCGCAGCTGTATGACAGATCGCTGCTGACTGCTGTGCTGTCGCTGATGGCGTTTGGCTTTGTGATGGTGATGTCGGCCTCGATGCCGGAAGCCCAGAGCCTGAAAGATAATCCGTTCCACTTTATGTACCGCCATGTGTTTTATCTGCTGGGCTGCGTGGTGATTGCCTCCGTGGTGCTCAGGGTTGAGATGAAGACCTGGCAAAAGTTCAGCCCGTTTCTGTTGCTCGGGGTGTTCCTGTTGTTGGTGGCCGTGCTGGCGGTGGGTACCACGGTAAACGGCGCCAAACGCTGGCTTAGTGTTGGCCCTATCCGGATTCAGGTGGCCGAGATGGCCAAGCTGGTGTTCGCCATTTACCTGTCGGGTTATCTGGTCAGGCGGCTGCAGGAAGTGCGTGAAAACGCCAAGGGATTTTATAAGCCGATTGCGGTGTTTGCCCTGTATGCCCTGCTGATCCTGGCACAGCCGGATCTGGGCACTGTGGTGGTGCTGTTTGTGGGCACAGTGGGGCTGCTGTTTTTGGCTGGCGCGCGGATGCTTGACTTCTTCGCGCTGATTTTTGCCGGGGTGCTGGCGTTTGTGGCGCTGGTACTGCTGGAGCCTTACCGGATGCGACGGGTGACGTCGTTTCTAGACCCATGGGAAGATCCGTTTGGCAGCGGTTATCAGTTGGTGCAGTCGCTGATTGCCTATGGTCGCGGTGACTGGTTTGGTCAGGGACTGGGTAACAGTATTCAGAAGCTGGAGTACCTGCCCGAGGCTCACACCGACTTTATTTTTGCGGTGATTGGCGAAGAGCTGGGCTTTGTTGGCATTGTACTGGTGCTCTCCGGGCTGCTGTTTGTGGCGCTCAAAGCGATTCGCCTTGGCAATGAATGCCTGGGACTGGAGCGCGCCTTTGAGGGGTATCTTGCTTATGCCATCGGCATCTGGATTTGCTTCCAGACCGTGGTGAACGTGGGCGCGAGCATCGGCATGCTGCCCACCAAGGGGCTGACACTGCCGTTTGTCAGTTACGGTGGTTCGAGCCTGTGGGTGATGACCTCGGCCGTGTGTATTTTGCTTCGTATCGATTATGAAAAACGCCTGAGTCAAATTCAGGCGGTACAGGGGAGACTCTAATGGGCCCGCAGTCAGGAAAACGTCTTTTGGTGATGGCCGGTGGTACCGGTGGTCACGTATTTCCTGCGCTGGCGGTGGCACGTCGTTTGGCGAGTGAAGGCTGGCAGGTTCGCTGGTTGGGCACCGCCGATCGTATGGAGGCTCGTCTGGTTCCGCAGCATGGTTTCGATATCGACTTTATCGATATTCAGGGCGTGCGTGGAAATGGTTTGCTGCGCAAGCTGGCGGCGCCGGTGAAAATCCTGCGCTCAGTGATGCAGGCCAGAAAGGTTATCCAAAGCTTTAAGCCGGATGTGGTGCTGGGCATGGGCGGTTTCGCCAGTGGTCCGGGCGGCGTGGCTGCCAAGCTGTGCGGCATCCCGCTGGTGCTGCATGAGCAAAATGCCATTCCGGGGATGACTAATAAGCTTTTGTCCCGCATTGCCAGTCGGGTGTTGTGCGCCTTTGACGGTGCTTTTGGCACTCAGGGGCAAACCGTGGGGAATCCGATTCGGGATGAGCTGGTGGCCCTGGGCGCCAAACCCCGCCAGGTGCAGAGCGATGCGCTCAAGGTGCTGGTGGTTGGCGGCAGCCTTGGCGCCAAGGTATTCAATGACCTGATGCCTGCCGTGACGGCACGTTTGGCGCAGGAGCAGGCCGTGACCGTCTGGCATCAGACCGGCAAGAACAACCTGGCGGCCGTACAGGCGGCATACCAGGAGCTGGGGCAGGACGGTGGCGTGAATATCGCTGAATTTATTGATGATATGGAAGCGGCTTACCGCTGGGCCGATGTGGTGCTGTGCCGGGCCGGCGCCCTGACAGTTTCCGAACTGGCGGCGGTGGGATTGCCGAGCATTCTGGTGCCTTATCCCCATGCGGTGGATGACCATCAGACCATGAACGCCAGAGTGCTGGTGGATGCCGGTGCGGCCTTCTTGGTGCCTCAGCCTATCGCTTCCACCGAGCTATTGGCCGACAAGCTCAGATTGCTTGCCGGCGACCGTGAAGAATTGACCCGTATGGGTGAAAGAGCCAGAGCGGCTGCCGTATTGGATGCCACCGAGCGGGTGGCTGACGTTTGCCGCGAGCTGGCTAAGTAAAGGTTGGTTATGACACAGACAGAGAAGTACAGACAGCTTCGTACCATGATCCCCGAGATGCGCCGGGTGCGCCGAATCCACTTTGTGGGCATTGGCGGCGCCGGTATGGGTGGGATTGCCGAAGTGCTGGTGAACGAAGGCTATCAGGTCAGCGGCTCAGATATCGCGAACAATGCCGTGACCGAGCGTCTTGGTGGTCTGGGTGCCCGTATTTTTATCGGCCATGGTGCCGACAATGTAGCAGGCGTGGACGTGGTGGTGGTATCCACCGCCATCAACAAAGAAAACCCGGAATTGCTGGCTGCCAAGGCCAATCGTATTCCTGTGGTGCGCCGCGCCGAAATGCTCGCCGAGCTGATGCGTTATCGCCATGGGGTGGCGGTGGCCGGTACCCACGGTAAAACCACTACCACCAGTTTGATTGCCAGCATTTATGGTCAGGCCGACCGTGACCCAACCTTTGTGATTGGTGGTCTGCTCAACAGCGCAGGTACCAACGCCCGTTTGGGTTCGAGCCGTTATCTGATTGCCGAGGCTGACGAGAGTGATGCCAGCTTCCTGCATCTGCAGCCAATGGTGACTGTGGTGACCAATATCGAAGCCGACCACATGGATACTTACGGCGGCGACTTCGAGAAGCTCAAATCCACCTTCGTGGACTTTATGCACAATCTGCCGTTTTACGGCGTGGCCGTGGTCTGTGTGGACGACCCTGTGGTGCGCGAGCTGATCCCGCGCATTGGCCGCCAGGTAGTGACCTACGGCTTCAGCGACGATGCCGATGTGCAGGCGCTGGATTTTGTTCAGGAAGGCCACAGCTGCCGCTTTACCGTGCGCCGCAAGGGCAAAGACGATTTGTCGCTGAAGGTGAATCTGCCTGGGCAGCACAATGTGCTCAACTCTCTGGCTGCGATTGCGGTGGCGACCGAGGATGAAATTGAAGACGAGGCTATCGTCAAGGCGCTGGGCGAATTCCAGGGCATTGGCCGCCGCTTCCAGCACCTGGGTAAGTTCGATACCCCCAAGGGCGAAGTGATGTTGGTGGACGACTATGGTCACCATCCCAGCGAAGTGGCCGCTACCATCAAGGCTGCCCGCGCGGGTTGGCCGGACAAGCGTCTGGTGATGGCCTATCAGCCGCACCGTTATACCCGTACCCGGGACCTGTACGAAGACTTCGTCGAGGTGCTGTCTCAGGTCGATAAGCTGGTGCTGCTTGAAGTGTATGCCGCCGGTGAAGCGCCAATCCCCGGCGCCGATGGCCGGGCCCTGTGCCGCTCGATTCGTCAGCGCGGTCAGCTGGAACCGATTTTTGTTGCCAGCCCCGACCAACTCGCGGCGGTGATGCCGGACGTGCTGGAAGATGGCGATCTGCTGCTGTGTCAGGGGGCGGGCAATATCGGTGCCCTGTCCCGTGAGCTGGCGGCGAGCCAACTGGGGTTCGACAAGGCGGACAACAACTAGATGCTGCTGAAATATTCGCCAGTTAAGTGGTTGTTCCTTTTGGCCTTTGACCTGAGATCCCGGGTCTATATAATGGCCGGTTCCCCTGCGGCGGGTCGCTGAGGAGCCGGGTTTGGCAAGAGAAAAAGCGCAGCCCCGGAAACGACCTTCCCGGGAAGAGCGGACCAAAGAGGTCAAGGCGCCGCGGCAGCCAATACTGCCCAGGCTTAAGGCGCTGAACTGGTATTTCATCACCGGCTTTGGGTTTTTCCTGCTGGTGCTGGGGATGCTGGGCTACAGCGGTTATCGGCTCCATGGGCTTTTGAACGATGCCGAAGCCTTGCCGATTGAGGCGCTGGTGATAAAAGGTGAGCGGGTTTACACCACCGAGGATGAAATCCGCTCTGCCATGGAAAAACTGATGCAACGCAGCTTTTTCAGTGCGGACGTGGCGGAAATCCAGCAGGCCATCGAGGCCTTGCCCTGGGTGTACAAGGCCACGGTGCGGCGGGTTTGGCCAGCGCGCATCAAGGTGTATTTGCAAGAGCAGCAGGCGGTAGCCCGCTGGAATGGCATGGACTGGGTGAACGAGCACGGTGAAGTGTTCAGTGCGCCCACCCAGCCGGGGCTGGAACAGCTGCCCAAGCTGTCGGGACCCGAAGCCAGATCGGCCGAGGTACTGACCGCCTATCGGCAAGTGGCCGAACTGTTGAAGATTAACGGCTTTGGGCTTGAGAGCCTGAGCCTGAGTCCAAGACACGCCTGGATTGCCGTGCTCGACAGCGGCATCACGCTCGAATTGGGCAGAGAAGACAAGATGGCGCGGGTGCAACGTTTTATCAATGTGTACCCGACGTTGGCAAAGCAAACCAAGGCTGTAGCCAGGGTGGATTTGCGCTACGACACAGGATTGGCCGTAGGCTGGGATGAGACAACACAAGAGAGTCGCTAACTGATGACCAAGAACCAGGATAGAAATCTGATAGTCGGATTGGACATAGGTACCGCCAAGGTCGCTGCGATCATTGGCGAAGTCATGCCTGACGGAGAGATCAGCATTGTGGGTCTTGGCAATCACCCTTCACGGGGGATGGACAAGGGTGGGGTGAACGACCTCGACTCTATCGTGCGCAGTGTGCAGCGGGCGCTGGACCAGGCCGAGCTGATGGCTGACTGCCAGGTGTCATCTGTGTATTTGTCGATTTCCGGCAAGCACATCGCCTGCCAGAACGAGCGCGGCATGGTGTCTATCAACGATGAAGAAGTGACCCAGGAAGACGTGGACAACGTCATCCACACCGCGCGTTCGGTGAAGATCCCAACCGAGCGTCGCATTTTGCATGTGTTGCCGCAGGAATACGCCATCGACGTGCAGGAGGGCATCAAGAGCCCCATCGGCATGTCGGGCATGCGCATGGAAGCCAAGGTGCATATCGTTACCTGTGCCAACGATATGGCCAAGAACATCACCAAGAGCGTGGAGCGCTGCGGCCTTAAGGTCGACGATTTGGTGTTTTCCGGTATCGCTTCCGCCGATGCGGTGCTGACCAACGATGAAAAAGATCTGGGCGTGTGCCTGGTGGACGTTGGTGGCGGTACCACGGATATCACTGTGTACACCAATGGCGCCCTGCGTCACTGCGCCGTGGTGCCGGTGGCCGGCAACCAGGTGACCAACGATATCGCCAAGATTTTCAGAACGCCTTTGTCCCACGCGGAGCAAATCAAGGTGCAGTACGCCAGTGCGCGCAGTGCCATGGTCAGCCGCGAAGACAGCATTGAAGTGCCGTCAGTGGGCGGGCGTCCTTCCAGAACCATGTCCCGCCACACCTTGGCAGAGGTGGTGGAGCCAAGATACCAGGAGCTGTTTGAACTGGTACTCAAGGAGCTTCGCGGGGCCAGACTGGAAGACCAGATTGCCGCGGGCATAGTGCTCACCGGTGGCACATCCTCCATCGAGGGTGCCGTCGATGTGGCCGAAGCTGTGTTCGGTATGCCGGTGCGGGTGGCATCGCCACTGCCGGTGAAAGGTTTGTTTGAATATGTGGATCAGCCCATTTACTCCACCGGGGTGGGGCTGCTCCATTATGGCGCGCGCCGGGTGCTCGAGAGGCAATACGAGCGGCCGCAGCGTCAGGGGGTGACCAGTGTCTGGAATCGGGTCCAGAGCTGGTTTAAAGGTGAATTTTAACTAACGCAGGCAAATGGAGATTTAGACCATGTTTGAGATCATGGATACTCATTCCGACGAGGCGGTGATTAAAGTCATCGGCGTTGGTGGCGGTGGTGGCAACGCCGTCGAGCATATGGTGAAGCACAATATTGAAGGTGTTGAGTTCGTTGCAACCAATACTGACGCACAGGCGCTGCGCAAATCTGCCGCAGGCCAAACCATCCAGTTGGGTCGCGATGTGACCAAGGGTCTGGGTGCCGGTGCCAATCCTGAGGTGGGCCGTGCGGCCGCCGAAGAAGATAAAGAAAGCATCCGCGCTGCCATCAAGGGCTCGGACATGATCTTTATCGCTGCCGGTATGGGCGGTGGTACAGGTACTGGCGCTGCGCCAGTGGTTGCCGAAGTGGCACGCGAAGAAGGCATTCTGACCGTAGCCGTGGTGACCAAGCCGTTCCCATTCGAAGGCAAGAAGCGTATGGCCTATGCCGAGCAGGGTATCAACGAGCTGGCCAAGCACGTCGATTCCTTGATCACGATTCCCAACGAAAAGCTGCTCAAGGTACTGGGCCGCGGTACGTCGTTGCTGGACGCCTTTGCTGCGGCCAACAACGTATTGCTGGGCGCTGTGCAGGGTATTGCTGAGCTGATTACCCGTCCCGGTCTGATTAACGTCGACTTCGCCGACGTGAAAACCGTTATGTCCGAAATGGGTAATGCCATGATGGGTACCGGTGTTGCCCGTGGTGAAGACCGTGCCGAAGAGGCCGCCGAAGCCGCCGTTGCCAGCCCGCTGCTGGAAGACATCGACCTGGCAGGTGCCCGTGGCGTACTGGTGAACATCACCGCCGGTATGGACATGACTATCGAAGAGTTCGAAACCGTAGGTAACCACGTTAAGGCTTATGCCTCTGACAACGCCACTGTGGTGGTGGGGGCCGTTATCGACCCAGAGATGAGCGATGAGCTGCGCGTTACTGTAGTTGCTACCGGTATCGGTGCCGAGAAGAAGCCTGATATCCAGTTGGTACCTAAAGTTCAGCCTCGTCCAGAGCCAGTGGTTGTAGAGCCAAAGGTTGAAGCCTTCGTGGCCGAAGAGCCAGTATTCCAGGCTCAGCCAGCAGCCAAAGGTAACGCCGTACCCTCGGCAGCACCTCAGGTTGCCCCTGCGCCCAAGAACGAGCTTGATTACCTGGATATTCCAGCCTTCCTGCGCAAACAGGCAGACTGAGTAAAAAAAGCGGTACAGACAGAGCGCTGGCGAAGTAGCGTACTTTTTGTGAAATGCCAGACTTGTGGTAGCATGTCTGACCAGCCGACTCTCCGGCTGTCGTTTACGACTGCCTGAGTGACAGTGAATTGTTGAATGCAAAAACGGGTAACTGAATGATTTTTCAAAGAACAGTTAAAGAAATGGTTAAGACCACCGGTGTTGGATTGCACTCCGGTAACAAGGTCACACTCACCATTAAACCCGCGCCTATCAATACAGGGATCGTACTGATGCGTACTGACCTGAACCCAGCCGTGGCCATTCCAGCCAAGGCAAATATGGTTCGGGAAACCACCATGTGTACGGCCCTGGTAAATGATGAAGGTGTTCGCATTTCGACGATCGAGCACCTGTTTGCCGCCCTGGCAGGTCTCGGCATTGATAATGCCGTAATAGAAGTGGACGCGCCTGAAATCCCGATTATGGATGGCAGTGCCAGCCCCTTCGTATTCCTGCTGCAGAGCGCCGGTATTCAGGAGCAGTCAGCGGCCAAAAAATATCTGCGTATCAAGCGCACCGTACGCGTGGAAGACGGCGACAAGTGGGCGGAAATCCGTCCGTTCCAGGGGTTTCGAGTCAACTTTGCCATTGACTTCAACCACCCTGAGATCGCGCGCAGCCAGCAGCATATGGTGATGGACTTTTCCTCGACTGCCTTTGTGAAAGATATCAGCCGTGCCCGCACCTTTGGGTTTATGCGCGATATCGAATACCTGCGTGCCAACAACCTGGCGCTCGGTGGCAGCATGGAAAATGCCGTTGTGCTTGATGAATACCGCGTCCTCAACCCCGATGGCCTGCGTTATGAGGACGAGTTCGTTAAGCACAAGATCCTGGATGCATTTGGCGATCTCTATGTCGCCGGTCATGCCATCATAGGTGAGTTTTGTGCCTATAAGACCGGCCACGCCCTGAACAACCAATTGGTCAGGGCGGTGCTTGCCGCTCAGGATGCCTGGGAACTGGTGAGCTTTGACAAAGAAGCCGACGCACCTGTCAGCTTCGCCATGCCAGGCAGTGTGGTTCTTGCCTGAGCAACAAATGGATTTATGACTGCCTGTGACGGCTGGCCAATGCAGCCAGCCGTTTCAGTTTCTGGCCCAGACTACCTTCGGTGTGCTCGGCCAGGGCTTCAATATGGGCTGCGGCCGTTTCGCTCAACTGATTGGTGTTAATCGGCGCTTTTGGTCGATACTGTGCCAGCGCCGGGTTGACTTTAACGTCAATAGCGGTAAGCATTGGGAGCGTTTCAGCCTGCAGTTGTTTGAGAAGCATAGGCTTTTGAAAGTTGATTCGGGCGGCCCAGGCGGCCGTAGCCGTTTCTATAACGAGAGTACCGTGGCGGAGATTTGCTACCTTTAGTTGCTCCGCAACCGGACCTGAAACCATCTGTTTTACGATGTGATCCAGATTGTTCAGCAACTCTGCCTTTTCGGCGATATCCGGCAGTGTGCCTGTGGTGTGCATGAGTGCAGCAAGGTCCTGAGGTAACTTTTTCATTCAATAAGAAGATGGCTGACTGAAGCTATGAGTGTAACAGTTTTTATTCAAGGTCGCAGCGGCGTTACCCGTTGGCAACCCGGCAAACGCTGGTTGTTGCTGCCGGTGTTGTTGCTCGCCACCGGAGCCGGCTTGTACCAGTACAATAATGCCCGGTTCGAAAGCCAGCAGGCCAGTGTAGACAGTGAACGTCAGGCCCGCGAAAACCAAAAACGCGAAGTGCTGGAACTCAAGGACGCTACCGAATCCCAACTCGCAACCCTGACCGCCTATGTGGCGCGCATGCAGGCGAAAATCACTCGCCTCGAAGCCTTGGGTCAGCATGTTGCTCAGAATTACAAGCTCGATGATCAGTTTGACTTCTCCGCCGAAGCCGGTGTGGGTGGTTCATCCGATCTCGGCTCTGCCATCGAAATTGGTCAGCTTATCGAAGACATGAATAAGCTGGCACTCAGAATTGATAACAATGACGCTCAGCTGGCACTACTTGAAACTGTGGCAGCCAATCTCCATATAGATGAAGAACGTTATGTATCAGGGCGCCCTGTCAGCAAAGGCTATCTCTCGTCGCCCTACGGTTTACGCAATGATCCCTTTACCGGCCGAAGAACCATGCATAAAGGCATAGACTTCGCTGGTTCAGAGGGGGCCGATGTTGTCGCTACCGCCGGTGGTGTGGTGACATGGGCTGGAGACATGTTCGGTTATGGCCAATTGGTGGAGGTAGATCATGGTAATGGTCTGCGTACCCGGTATGGACACAATAAAACTTTGTCAGTAGCTGTAGGTGATGTGGTCGCCAAGGGTGAGAAAATTGCCACTATGGGCAGTACCGGTCGTTCGACTGGTCCCCATGTGCACTACGAAGTGTTGCGGTCGGGTCAGCAAGTGGATCCGAGAAAGTACGTCTACCGCAAGGCAGGTTAACAACTTTGGCTGTGAGACTCGACCAGGGACTTGGCCTAGATTGAGATAAGTATTCAGATGTTTAATGTACTGACAAAAATTTTCGGTAGCCGTAACGACCGCACCCTGAAACAGCTGGGTAAAGTTGTCCAAAAAATTAACGCATTGGAAGCCGACTACGAAAAGCTCTCCGATGAGGAACTGAAGGCCAAGACTGCCGAGTTCCAGGCCCGTTTGGAAAAAGGCGAAAGCCTCAACGACATCATGGCCGAAGCTTTCGCCACCGTGCGTGAAGCATCCAAGCGTGTGTTCGAGATGCGCCACTTCGACGTGCAGCTGATGGGTGGTATGGTACTCGACAGCAACCGCATCGCCGAGATGCGTACCGGTGAAGGTAAAACCCTGACCGCGACCCTGCCGGCTTACCTGAACGCACTGACCGGAAAAGGCGTACACGTGATTACCGTGAACGACTACCTGGCTCGCCGCGATGCCGAAAACAACCGTCCGCTGTTTGAGTTTCTCGGTCTGTCTGTGGGCATCAACGTCGCCGGTCTGAGCCACGCCGACAAAAAAGCCGCCTACGATGCCGACATTACCTACGGCACCAACAACGAATTCGGTTTCGACTATCTGCGCGACAACATGGCGTTTTCGCCAGACGATCGCGTTCAGCGCCCACTGCACTACGCCCTTATCGACGAAGTGGACTCCATCCTGATCGATGAAGCCCGTACGCCACTGATCATCTCCGGCGCCGCCGAAGACAGCTCTGAGCTCTACATCCGCGTCAACAAACTGATCCCCAATCTGGTGCGTCAGGACAAAGAAGACAGTGAAGAGTTCGTGGGTGAAGGCGACTACTCCATCGACGAGAAAGCCCGTCAGGTACACATGACCGAGCGTGGTCAGGAAAAGGTTGAGCAACTGCTTACCGAAGCCGGCCTGCTGGCGGAAGGTGATTCGCTGTATTCAGCCGCCAACATTTCTTTGCTGCACCACGTTAACGCCGCCCTGCGTGCCCACACCCTGTTCGAAAAGGACGTGGACTATGTGGTGCAAAACGATGAAGTGGTGATTGTGGATGAGCACACCGGCCGTACCATGCCAGGTCGTCGCTGGTCAGAAGGTCTGCACCAGGCGGTTGAAGCCAAAGAAGGCGTACGTATCCAAAACGAAAACCAGACCCTGGCGTCCATTACTTTCCAGAACTACTTCCGTCTGTACGAGAAGCTGGCGGGTATGACAGGTACTGCCGATACCGAAGCGTTCGAATTCCAACATATTTATGGTCTGGACACCGTAGTGGTGCCAACCAATCGCCCCATGGTGCGTAAAGACATGCCGGATCTGGTTTACCTCACTGCCCGTGAGAAGTACCAGGCCATCATCGCCGATATCAAAGATTGCCGTGAACGTGGCCAGCCAGTGTTGGTGGGTACCGTGTCCATCGAACAGTCTGAACTGCTGTCACGTCTGCTCAATCAAGACAAGATCCCCCATCAGGTTCTGAACGCCAAGTTCCACGAAAAAGAGGCCGATATCGTGGCCCAGGCTGGTCGTCCAAGCACAGTGACCGTTGCCACCAACATGGCCGGTCGTGGTACCGACATTGTGCTCGGTGGTAACTGGAAGTCTGAAATCGAGGCGCTGGATAACCCAACCGCCGAACAGATTGCCGCAGTACGCGCCGACTGGCAGCAGCGTCACGATGCCGTGGTTGAGGCCGGTGGTCTGCACATTTTGGGTACCGAGCGTCACGAATCACGCCGTATCGACAACCAGCTGCGTGGTCGTTCCGGTCGTCAGGGCGATCCGGGTTCTTCCCGCTTCTATCTTTCGATGGAAGATAACCTGATGCGTATTTTCGCTTCTGAGCGTGTAGCCAACATGATGAAGAAGCTGGGTATGGAAGAAGGCGAAGCCATCGAGCACCCATGGGTGACCCGTGCTATCGAAAACGCCCAGCGTAAAGTAGAAGCGCGTAACTTCGATATCCGTAAGCAACTGCTCGAGTTCGATGACGTAGCCAACGACCAGCGTCAGGTGGTTTATGCCCAGCGTAACGAACTGATGGATGCCGAAAGCATCGAAGAAACCATTCAGAACATTCAGGCCGATGTTATTGATGGCCTGGTTGATCAGTACATTCCACCTCAGTCAGTAGAAGAGCTGTGGGACGTTCCGGGTCTGGAAGAGCGTCTGGCCAATGAGTTTGGTCTGCAGCTTCCAATTCAGGAATGGTTGGACAAAGAAGACGACCTGCACGAAGAAACTCTGCGTGAGCGTATCGTCGATACCTGGCGTCAGGCTTATCAGGCCAAAGAGCAAATGGTCGGCACCCCTGTGCTGCGCCAGTTCGAAAAGGCTGTGATGCTGCAAACCCTCGATGGTCTGTGGAAAGAACACCTGGCAGCCATGGATCACCTGCGTCAGGGTATTCACCTGCGTGGCTACGCGCAAAAGAACCCCAAGCAGGAATATAAGCGCGAATCCTTCGAGCTGTTCCAGCAGATGCTGGAATCACTCAAGCATGATGTGATTGCGATTCTGTCTAAAGTGCAGGTACAGGCCCAGTCCGATGTAGAGGAAATGGAAGCCCGTCGCCGTGAAGAAGAAGCGCGTATCCAGCGCGAATATCAACACGCTGCCGCTGAGTCTATGGCCAGCGACAACAGCGAGCTGGCAGAAATGGCATCACATGTGCCTCAGGTACGCGACGGCGAGAAAGTTGGTCGAAACGATCCTTGCCCCTGCGGTTCAGGTAAAAAGTACAAACAGTGCCACGGCAAGTTGACCTGATAAGCGCACTAATACAAAAGGCAGCCCCATGGCTGCCTTTTGTTTTTCTGTTGTTTAGCGATAGACAGTAAGATTACAAGTTCCCCCTTTTATCTTTGATATAGCCAAGCGAAGATCAAAACAGTCGATAAAACGCGCGATTGTGGATAACTCTGGGGGTAAGAACTGTAAGACTTGTGTGCAGCGTAACAGATCGCAAAAAGATCGAAAAAAGATGGAAAAAGCCCTTGCACAAAAGTTCTGGCCCCCTATAATGCGCCTCCACTGACAGGGCACAACGGCAGCGAAAGCAGCCTGTTAACCCGGTCCAGGCAAGAGCCCGAACATTAAAACAACAGTTGAAAATGTTCATCAAAAAAGGGCTTGACGCCGAAAAGGGCTTCTGTAGAATACGCAGCCCTGACCAGATGAAAGTCGGTCACGTTCTTTAAAAATTTATCAAGCAATCTGTGTGGATACTCGCAGGTTGATGAAGTCGACAAAACGATTTTATCAATGAAGGAGTTTTCATGCAGAGCATGACAGCAGAAATTCATTGAGACCAAAACTTTAATTGAAGAGTTTGATCATGGCTCAGATTGAACGCTGGCGGCAGGCCTAACACATGCAAGTCGAGCGGCAGCGGGAAGATAGCTTGCTATCTTCGCCGGCGAGCGGCGGACGGGTGAGTAATACCTGGGGATCTGCCCAATCGAGGGGGATAACAGTTGGAAACGACTGCTAATACCGCATACGCCCTACGGGGGAAAGGAGGGGACCTTCGGGCCTTCCGCGATTGGATGAACCCAGGCGGGATTAGCTAGTAGGTGAGGTAATGGCTCACCTAGGCGACGATCCCTAGCTGTTCTGAGAGGATGGACAGCCACACTGGAACTGAGACACGGTCCAGACTCCTACGGGAGGCAGCAGTGGGGAATATTGGACAATGGGGGAAACCCTGATCCAGCCATGCCGCGTGTGTGAAGAAGGCCTTCGGGTTGTAAAGCACTTTCAGTGGGGAGGAAAGGTTGATGGTTAATACCTATCAGCTGTGACGTTACCCACAGAAGAAGCACCGGCTAACTCCGTGCCAGCAGCCGCGGTAATACGGAGGGTGCAAGCGTTAATCGGAATTACTGGGCGTAAAGCGTGCGCAGGCGGTCTGTTAAGCGAGATGTGAAAGCCCCGGGCTCAACCTGGGAACTGCATTTCGAACTGGCAGACTAGAGTCTTGTAGAGGGGGGTAGAATTCCAGGTGTAGCGGTGAAATGCGTAGAGATCTGGAGGAATACCGGTGGCGAAGGCGGCCCCCTGGACAAAGACTGACGCTCAGGCACGAAAGCGTGGGGAGCAAACAGGATTAGATACCCTGGTAGTCCACGCCGTAAACGATGTCTACTCGGAGTTTGGTGTCTTGAACACTGGGCTCTCAAGCTAACGCATTAAGTAGACCGCCTGGGGAGTACGGCCGCAAGGTTAAAACTCAAATGAATTGACGGGGGCCCGCACAAGCGGTGGAGCATGTGGTTTAATTCGATGCAACGCGAAGAACCTTACCTACTCTTGACATCCAGAGAACTTTCCAGAGATGGATTGGTGCCTTCGGGAACTCTGAGACAGGTGCTGCATGGCTGTCGTCAGCTCGTGTTGTGAAATGTTGGGTTAAGTCCCGCAACGAGCGCAACCCTTATCCTTACTTGCCAGCGGGTAATGCCGGGAACTTTAGGGAGACTGCCGGTGATAAACCGGAGGAAGGTGGGGACGACGTCAAGTCATCATGGCCCTTACGAGTAGGGCTACACACGTGCTACAATGGTCGGTACAGAGGGTTGCGAAGCCGCGAGGTGGAGCTAATCTCATAAAGCCGGTCGTAGTCCGGATTGGAGTCTGCAACTCGACTCCATGAAGTCGGAATCGCTAGTAATCGTGGATCAGAATGCCACGGTGAATACGTTCCCGGGCCTTGTACACACCGCCCGTCACACCATGGGAGTGGGCTGCACCAGAAGTAGATAGCTTAACCTTCGGGAGGGCGTTTACCACGGTGTGGTTCATGACTGGGGTGAAGTCGTAACAAGGTAGCCCTAGGGGAACCTGGGGCTGGATCACCTCCTTACCTAAGCGACACATTATCCTGCTGAGTGTTCACACAGATTGCTTGATAGAAGATAAAGAGACAAATGCGATGGGTCTGTAGCTCAGGTGGTTAGAGCGTTCGCCTGATAAGCGAGAGGTCGGTAGTTCGAGTCTACTCAGACCCACCAATCTCATTGATGCTTCGTTGGAAACGTCGTCGTTTACACCAGTAAACGTCCTCCGCTTCCGCCTCGCCTGAATGAGATTTATCAATGCGTATTTGTTTCAGACTGCATATTGCAGAAACGGGGCTATAGCTCAGCTGGGAGAGCGCCTGCTTTGCACGCAGGAGGTCTGCGGTTCGATCCCGCATAGCTCCACCACTATTCAATATGTGAGTCTCAGGACATAAGTCCCAAGGATAGAGACGCCAAAGATAAGTGATGAATTTATCTTTGGCTTTTTTAAGCCCGCTCTTTAACAATTTGGAAAGCTGATAGTAGACATCAAAACGACTCTTAGGAGTTGGATTGATGAATACAAAAATTGAGTTCTCAAACACTTCAATCAAGTGTTTTGGAAATTCTTCAAGGCGAGTTCAGTAAAATGAACTATCGAAAACCAGCTGGTTGCAATACAGCGCGGTGAGGAAACTCATCCGGGTTGTATGGTTAAGCGACTAAGCGTATACGGTGGATGCCTTGGCAGTCAGAGGCGATGAAGGACGTAGTAACTTGCGAAAAGCGTTGGTGAGGTAGTAACAACCGTTATAGCCAGCGATGTCCGAATGGGGAAACCCGGCACCATAAGGTGTCATCACTAAGTGAATACATAGCTTAGTGAGGCGAACGAGGGGAACTGAAACATCTAAGTACCCTCAGGAAAAGAAATCAACCGAGATTCCCTCAGTAGCGGCGAGCGAACGGGGATTAGCCCTTAAGTCTTCGGGGTGTTAGTGGAATGCGTTGGAAAGCGCAACGGTACAGGGTGACAGTCCCGTACACGACAACTAACCGATGATGAAATCGAGTAAGGCGGCACACGTGATATGTTGTCTGAACATGGGGGGACCATCCTCCAAGGCTAAATACTCCTGACTGACCGATAGTGAACCAGTACCGTGAGGGAAAGGCGAAAAGAACCCCTGTGAGGGGAGTGAAATAGAACCTGAAACCGTATACGTACAAGCAGTGGGAGCGGTTCTTGAGACCGTGACTGCGTACCTTTTGTATAATGGGTCAGCGACTTACGTTTTGTAGCGAGGTTAAGCGAATAGCGGAGCCGTAGGGAAACCGAGTGTTAACTGCGCGTTTAGTTGCAAGGCGTAGACCCGAAACCCGGTGATCTAGCCATGGGCAGGTTGAAGGTTGAGTAACATCAACTGGAGGACCGAACCGACTAATGTTGAAAAATTAGCGGATGACTTGTGGCTGGGGGTGAAAGGCCAATCAAACCGGGAGATATCTGGTTCTCCTCGAAAGCTATTTAGGTAGCGCCTCGGACGAACACCTTTGGGGGTAGAGCACTGTTAAGGCTAGGGGGTCATCCCGACTTACCAACCCTTTGCAAACTCCGAATACCAAAGAGTGCTATCCGGGAGACAGACGGCGGGTGCTAACGTCCGTCGTCAAAAGGGAAACAACCCAGACCGTCAGCTAAGGTCCCAAAGTAATTGCTAAGTGGGAAACGATGTGGGAAGGCTTAGACAGCTAGGATGTTGGCTTAGAAGCAGCCATCATTTAAAGAAAGCGTAATAGCTCACTAGTCGAGTCGGCCTGCGCGGAAGATGTAACGGGGCTAAGCAATTCACCGAAGCTACGGGTGTACACGATAACGTGTACGCGGTAGAGGAGCGTTCTGTAAGCCGTTGAAGGTGAAGGGGTAACCCACACTGGAGGTATCAGAAGTGCGAATGCTGACATGAGTAACGATAAAGGGGGTGAAAAACCCCCTCGCCGAAAGACCAAGGGTTCCTGTCCAACGTTAATCGGGGCAGGGTGAGTCGACCCCTAAGGCGAGGCCGAAAGGCGTAGTCGATGGGAAACGGGTTAATATTCCCGTACTTCTGCTAACTGCGATGGAGAGACGGAGAAGGCTAGGCCAGCACGGCGTTGGTTGTCCGTGTTTAAGGTGGTAGGTAGTGTGCTTAGGCAAATCCGGGCACACATATACCGAGAGCTGATGACGAGGTGCTACGGCACTGAAGTGGTTGATGCCATGCTTCCAGGAAAATCTTCTAAGCTTCAGGTTAGCAGGAATCGTACCCCAAACCGACACAGGTGGTCGGGTAGAGAATACCAAGGCGCTTGAGAGAACTCGGCTGAAGGAACTAGGCAAAATGGTACCGTAACTTCGGGAGAAGGTACGCTGCTGGCGGTGATGGGACTTGCTCCTTAAGCTGCTGGCAGTCGCAGATACCAGGTGGCTGCAACTGTTTATCAAAAACACAGCACTGTGCAAACTCGCAAGAGGAAGTATACGGTGTGACGCCTGCCCGGTGCCGGAAGGTTAATTGATTGGGTTATCGCAAGAGAAGCTCATGATCGAAGCCCCGGTAAACGGCGGCCGTAACTATAACGGTCCTAAGGTAGCGAAATTCCTTGTCGGGTAAGTTCCGACCTGCACGAATGGCGTAATGATGGCCACGCTGTCTCCAGCCGAGACTCAGTGAAGTTGAAATTGCGGTGAAGATGCCGTATACCCGCGGCTAGACGGAAAGACCCCGTGAACCTTTACTATAGCTTGGCACTGAACATTGACCCTACATGTGTAGGATAGGTGGGAGACTTTGAAGCGGGAACGCCAGTTCTCGTGGAGTCAATCTTGAAATACCACCCTTGTAGTGTTGGTGTTCTAACCTCGGTCCATGAATCTGGACTAGGGACAGTGCCTGGTGGGTAGTTTGACTGGGGCGGTCTCCTCCCAAAGAGTAACGGAGGAGCACGAAGGTTGGCTAAACACGGTCGGACATCGTGTGGTTAGTGTAATGGCACAAGCCAGCTTAACTGCGAGACAGACACGTCGAGCAGGTACGAAAGTAGGTCATAGTGATCCGGTGGTTCTGTATGGAAGGGCCATCGCTCAACGGATAAAAGGTACTCCGGGGATAACAGGCTGATACCGCCCAAGAGTTCATATCGACGGCGGTGTTTGGCACCTCGATGTCGGCTCATCACATCCTGGGGCTGAAGTCGGTCCCAAGGGTATGGCTGTTCGCCATTTAAAGTGGTACGCGAGCTGGGTTCAGAACGTCGTGAGACAGTTCGGTCCCTATCTGCCGTGGGCGTTGGAAGATTGAGGGGGGTTGCTCCTAGTACGAGAGGACCGGAGTGAACGAACCGCTGGTGTTCGGGTTGTCATGCCAATGGCATTGCCCGGTAGCTACGTTCGGAATCGATAACCGCTGAAAGCATCTAAGCGGGAAGCGAGCCCCAAGATGAGTCTTCCCTTGGACCTTGAGTCCACTGAAGAGCCGTCCGAGACCAGGACGTTGATAGGCAGGGTGTGTAAGCGTTGTGAGGCGTTGAGCTAACCTGTACTAATGACTCGTGCGGCTTAACCATACAACCCAGATGGGTTTCAGATGGTGTAGATAGTCTTGAAGAGACCAGACTTGATTGAAGTGATAACTCAATAGCACAGAATACCGGTCGCTTAGCTCAGCCGGGAGAGCACCTCCCTTACAAGGAGGGGGTCACTGGTTCGATCCCAGTAGCGACCACCATATTTACTGCAAAGCAGCTTTCCGAATTAACAAATTTGTCTGGTGACAATAGCGCTCTGGTCCCACCTGATCCCATTCCGAACTCAGTAGTGAAACGGAGCAGCGCCGATGGTAGTGTGGGGTCTCCCCATGTGAGAGTAGGTCATTGCCAGACGCCAAATTCTGATTTGCACTTTTAAAGTGAAATCAAAGAGTTTGCTGATATGGCTCAGTCGGTAGAGCGCATCCTTGGTAAGGATGAGGTCCCCAGTTCGATTCTGGGTATCAGCACCATTATTCGCCGCCAGGTACTAAATGGCAGCAACAAAATTTGCCTGGAAACCATAGCGCTGTGGTCCCACCTGATCCCATTCCGAACTCAGTAGTGAAACGCAGTAGCGCCGATGGTAGTGTGGGGCCTCCCCATGTGAGAGTAGGACATTTCCAGGCATCAAATATGAGAACCCCGACGGCAACGTCGGGGTTTTTCTTTATCTGGGCTTCGAAAGCCAGATGCTGTTTTTAAGAGAGGTGTTACGCCACAGCTAACGTAACACCTCAGTAATGCCTGCAGAGAAAGTTCAGCTAAAGTCTTGCAGTATTTTATCAAGAATCGGCTGGTTGGCATCCGGGAACTGATATGTGCCTATGTCCTGCATTGACACCCATTCGATTTGTTGCCCTTCGATACCGCTAGCTTCACCACTGAAGTCTTCTACGAGATGAATATCCAGCAGTACCTGCTTGTCAGGATAATCGTGGCTGATTTCCATATAAGGTTGGCTGGTGTGTACCGTCAGGCCAACTTCTTCTTTTAGCTCGCGTTTGAGGGCTTCTGAGGTGGTTTCACCGGCCTCGACCTTGCCACCGGGAAACTCCCATTTTCCACCCTGATGCAGATGGCCATGACGCTTCGCCAGCAAGATGTGCGAGCCTTGTTTAATGATGCCTACGGCAACGTGAACACGTTTGGTCATACGATGACTCTTTGATAGTAAGTTTGGGAATGGGCTTGGGGTCAATCGGGTGCTTTGAAGAAGTCTGCTTCTTCATAACCGAGCTGATCCAGCAGCTCTTCGCTGATGTCATCTTTTACTGGAATGGCATGCTTCTCTGAGGCCCAATCTCCCAAGTCAATCAGTTTGCAGCGTTCACTGCAAAATGGCTTGAAGGCGGAGGAGGCGTCCCAGGTAACAGGCTTTTGGCACTGGGGGCACTTAACCGTCAATGTCATGAGAAAAACCTTTTTGGATGGAATAACAATCCCAAAATGGGGAAGCCTTATGGTAAAGCCTTCAGGCGCAGGTCGCCAGTTTAAAGGCGATGGTCTTATCTGAATGACGTTGATCGGCGAATTGAACGAAGTGAATGGCATAGCGGGTTTTATGGCCGCTTATAGTAGGATAGCAGCCTTGTGCCGGGTCAATCTTCACCCGAATGAGCGACAGTGGCTGGGCATTGGTGCCCTGATAGAAGCCGCCGGCAGCGGTTGCATTCTGGTATTCAGCGGTGCTGCGGATCAGCGAGAGCAACAGGCTTACCGGTGTAAGCAGCGGCGTAAAGTGTTCTACCCACTGTTGATATTCGCCTCTGCGCTCTTCCCAGGGTTTGGCAAGCCAATAATGCAGTTGAGGCAGGTCGAAGTTACAACAAGCACCTGGCATGCCAAAACGTTGCCTGAGAGCACTGAGAAATCTGTCCTGCTTGAGGGCACTGCCGATCCGGGATGGGTTTTGCAACAGCTCTCGCGCCTTGGAGAGGCCATCGATATATTCTTGTACCTGAACGGAGTCAACGTGAGGGAGTACCTGCCACTTGGCCAGGATGAAGAGTTGTTTATCAATTTCTTTAAGAAGATCACCGCGGTAGTCGCAGCGTTCATTGAGCTCAAGCAGCGAAAATAAGGGGTAGAAACAGCGCTGCTGATGGTCATTATCCAAATTGTGTTGAACTTGCTGAGCAAGGTATTCAAGCCGCAGATAGCTGCGGATTTTTTCATTCAAGGGTTGCTCATAAATCAGTTCAGTCATTTTTTGTCTTCGATGCTGCCAATGCCAGATATTTCTGGTGCAGGAGATCAACCTGCTTTTCCAGCTCGGCAATCACTCCCCGGTTATCGATAATGTCATCAGCCATGGCAAGCCTTTGTTCGCGGCTTACTTGACTGGCGACGATACTGGCGACTTGATCTTCGCTCACGTTATCTCGTTTGGCGGTACGACTGATTTGTAGTTCGGGTGAAATATCAACCACCAAGGTACGATCGACTAACCTATCTAACCCATTTTCAAATAGCAAGGGTACGACCAAAATTACATAGGGCGAGTCGGCCTTTTTTGCCGAAGACAGCATGGTTTCGCGGATCATCGGGTGCAGCAAACTATTGAGCCAAAGCCGCTCGTTCTCGTTGGCAAAAATGTACTGGCGTAACTTGGCGCGATTAAGCGTGCCATCGGGCTGGAGAATCTCGGCTCCAAAGTGCTTTGCTATTGCATGAAGTCCGCTCGAGCCTGGCTCAACCACTTGCCGGGCAATAATATCCGCATCTACCAGGTCAATGCCACGGGCATGGAATAGGTTGGCGACGGTTGTTTTGCCGCTGCCAATACCACCGGTGAGCCCAAGCAGATAGCTGGCCATCACAGGCTTCCCAGGTACCAGGTAACGATGTCATTCCCCCACACAAGTGCTATCCAGCCTGCGGCAGCTATATAGGGGCCGAATGGAATTGGATTCTCCCGTTTATGGCTTTTCCAAACCATCATCGCGATGCCTACAAGGGCGCCGACGAGGCTCGAGAGCAGGATGATAAGCGGCAGCATTTGCCAGCCAAGCCAGGCCCCAAAGAGTGCCATCAACTTGAAGTCACCATAACCCATGCCTTCCTTGCCGGTGGTAATCTTAAATAGCCAATAAACCGACCAAAGCGACAGGTAGCCCGCAACGGCACCAATCAGTGCATCCTCTAGACTGGTGAAAAGGTCTTGGTAATTCAGCAGCAATCCAAGCCACAGCAGAGGCAGCGTAAGGCTGTCGGGCAGCAGCATCTCATCCAGATCGATACCTGACATAGCAATCAGACCGAAGGTTAACAAGGCTGATGCCGCAAATTCCCATGTAGGGCCAAAATGCCACGCGAGAGCGGCAACAGCGACACCTGTAAATGCTTCAACAATGGGGTAGCGACTGGATATAGGAGTTTTACATGAGGCACATTTGCCACCAAGCATGAGCCACCCCAGAACCGGCAGATTGTGCCAAGGCTTGATGCCGTTGCCACATTTTGGGCACGAGGAGCCTGGGACAATCAGGTTGTAACGTGCGGGATAACCATCAATGGGCTTTTCCAGATTTGCTTTTCCAAGTTTTTTAAAAAGCTCAGGCTGGTACTCTTCCAGATAGGCATTACATTCCTGCTGCCACTCTCTTTTCATCATGACGGGAAGGCGATGAATGACGACATTCAAAAAACTGCCGATGGTGGCTGCAAAAATGAATGCGAGCAAAATAAAGAGCCAGAGGTACTGGCTCATTAAGGAGATTAATTCGGTCATTGCTTATCATTATATAAACGAGTGGATTATCCTACCACGTTACCCATCTGGAAGATTGGCAGGTACATGCCTACGATCAATCCACCAACCAAGGTGCCAATTACAACCATCATAATGGGTTCGATTAGACTGGACAAACCATCGACGGCATCATCTACTTGCATTTCATAAATGTTGGCAATTTTATTGAGCATATTATCGAGAGAGCCTGACTCTTCACCAATCATTACCATCTGAATCAGCATGTCTGGGAAAAGGTTTACCGTGCGCATAGCGACGTTCATTTGCATACCGGCCATTACCTCGGTGCGAATTTTTAAGAGCGCTTTACGGTAAACTGCGTTACCAGAAGCACCAGCCGCAGATTCCAAGCCATCAATGAGGGGCACGCCAGCAGCAAAGGTGGTGGCCAAAGTGCGGGCAAAACGAGCCATGGCAGCTTTATGTAAAATATCTCCGATTACAGGTATCTTTAACACAAACTCGTCTTGCCGATCCCTTACAACTTGAGAGTTTCTGTGTGCCCTTATGTAGAGCCAGACTGACGCAACAATCGCGGTGAGGAAGAAATACCAAGATGATTGCAGGAACCTCGAGATATTAATGATCATTTGGGTGAATGCTGGAAGTTCTGCACCAAAACTCTTAAAAATATCTTCAAATTGCGGTACTACGAAAAGTAGCAGTAGGGTTGTTACCGCAATGGCTACTACCACAACTGCGGCGGGGTAGAACATAGCTTTCTTAATTTTTGATTTTAGTGCCTCTGCTTTTTCTCTATATGTGGCAATGCGGTCGAATACCACATCCAGAGAACCAGAATGCTCACCTGCTGCTACCAAGTCAACATAGAGATCATCAAAATAGATACGGTGAGGTCTTAGAGCATCGGAGAGAGGAATACCAGCTTGGATATCATTTAAGATAGTACCTAAAAGTTCTCTCATTTTAGGCTTTTCATGCCCTTTTCCTAAAATATCGATGGTCGTCACTAAAGGGACGCCTGCCATTAACATGGTTGCTATTTGACGGGTGATCATAGCGATATCCATCGCATTGATTTTTTTATTGCCTTTTCCGAAGAGACCCTCAGATTTTTTTCGAACTAATTTTGGATTAATGCCCTGATTCTTCAGAATAGTTTTAATTTCGGCAACCGATGTCCCTCTCAGCTCGCCACTGGACTTTTTACCGTCACGGTTTAAGCCTTTCCATTCAAAGTTATACACTTTGGGCTGCTGTTTTGAGGCGGCTTTTTTTGACTTGGTCGCGGCCACGGTTGCCATGTAACGCCTTCCTTAGTTAATTGTAGATTCTAGATTAGAAACTGGTTACCCGGTTCACTTCTGTGATGCTGGTAACGCCTTGGACGACTTTTAAAAGGCCCGATTGCCTGAGGTCCCTAATGCCCTGCGTTTTGGCCATTCTGGCAATCTCCAGTGAGTTGCCACCCTCCATAATAACCCGGGCAATCTCGTCAGACATGGGCATCACTTCATAAATACCTACGCGGCCTTTGTAACCACCAGAGCAGAGGTCGCAGCCGCAGGGCTTGAATACAGTAAAACCTTCTGAAATCTGCTCCGGCGAGAATCCTAGTCGTTCAAGCTCATGCTGTGGGATCTCTTCTGGTTGCTTACACTCCGGACATAGTCTACGGGCAAGACGCTGGGCAATGATGAGATTCACGGAGCTTGCTATGTTGTAGCCTGGAACACCCATGTTCAGAAGACGTGTTAATGTTTCTGCCGCTGAATTCGTGTGCAGAGTTGAAAGCACCAAGTGGCCGGTTTGTGCTGCTTTGATGGCGATTTCAGCAGTTTCTAGATCACGGATTTCCCCGACCATCACCACATCAGGATCTTGACGCAGGAAGGAACGAAGGGCTGAAGCGAATGTGAGACCCGCTTTATTATTAATATGAACTTGGTTAACACCTTCCAAGTTAATTTCCACCGGGTCTTCGGCGGTGGAAATATTGCGCTCTTCGGTATTGAGGATATTAAGACCCGTGTAGAGGGATACGGTTTTACCCGAGCCGGTGGGGCCGGTTACCAAAATCATACCCTGAGGTTTGGCTAGATTGTCCAGATAGAGTTGCTTTTGGTCTGGCTCATACCCCAGCTTCTCAATGCCGAGTTGGGCAGAGGATGAGTCCAGAATACGCATTACAATTTTTTCGCCCCAGAGCGTAGGTAGGGTGCTTACACGGAAATCGATGCTCTTGGTACGACTGAGTTTCATCTTGATACGGCCGTCCTGAGGCAGCCGTCTCTCAGCAATATCCAGTTTTGACATTACCTTTAGTCGGGCGGATATACGACCCGAAAGGTTTATCGGTGGCTCAGAAACTTCATGAAGGATCCCATCAATACGAAAGCGAATGCGATAGCGCTTTTCATAGGGCTCAAAGTGCAAATCTGATGCACCACGCCTAATGGCATCTGTTAGGATTTTATTAATGTAAATTACGATAGGGGCATCATCTGCACCTTCGTTGTCATTCTCGGGGCGTTTATCAGTATCAGCAACCTCAATGCCAGCTAGTGAGTCCTCGTCAATCCCACTTAAGTCCAGCGCACTAATGTCCTCTTCGAGGATTTTCTCAAGGGCTGCAACTAGTTTGTCATCTTCCACCAATATTGCTTCAGCATGCAGGCCTGCGGAAAACTGAAAGTCTTCGAGGGCGGCAATATTGGTTGGGTCAGATGTGCCTATATACAGCCTATTACCACGCTTAAACAGTGGTAAGCAACGGTGTTTTTCGATTAATTTGCGATTAAGGAATTCCTCAGGGATGCTCTTAATATCAAATTCGACTAAATCCAGTAGTGGAGTTCCATACTCCTCGTAGCACAGTTCAGCAATTTCCCTCGCCGACAGTAATTTGCTGGCCACCAAGGTGGTGACCAGCGAATGCCTGTTTTTACGCGAAAGTGCGACGGCCTCCGACAGTTGCTCCTCTGTGAGTAGCTTCTTACGGATAAATAGCGTCGATAATCCTAAGTGGAGACCAGTAGTTGGCATTAATTGACCTTGAATATAGGGGCTCTGCTAAAGCGCCCCTATGAGACTTAATGCTTTTAGCACAGACCGGCAGCTTTACAGGTGCTGTCTGCAGCATTCACTGCCCACACAATGGAACCTAAGTACTTGCCGGCAGCATCCTGTTTCGGAGTACCTTCAAGAACATAGGTGTAGCTATTACCGTCGAACACTGCTTCAGAGGTCACAGTGATGGTGAAAGGACCTTGTGGATTAGCAACGTCAGGAGTGGCGGGATCATTGTCATCATCATACAACGCGGCGTCGATTAATACCGTTTGTACAGACGGTGCGTTGGCCCAGCCAGTTGACGCTTCATCTAAAGTGTCACAGTTTGCGCCGGTTTGGTAACAGACATCCATGGCAGTTTTAGCCGGAGTCGAGGCCAAAACAACTTCACTGAACTTTGCACGCTGAGTGTAAGTTTTGTAAGCAGGCAGCGCGATGGCGGCCAGGATACCGATGATGGCTACTACGATCATCAGTTCAATCAGGGTGAAACCCTTGGCGTTCTTGTTTAAAGTGATACCTTTCATTTCTCTCTCCGTTAATTGCAATGCTGTGTGAGGTAGTGTGTGTTAAACCTCAGCAACAGCGCAAAAAAGTTGCCTTCGTTGTGGTCGATCTTTATCACCCGTCCCGTTCTGCTAAGAGCTGGTTTGGTGAGACTTCCCACAGCAAGGTGTTGGCGTCACTCCTGTGGTGCCCTGTCATGCAAGCTTGAGCAGTTAAAGTGTAATGCATCATTTACTACCTGTAAAAAGCGCGCTACGCGTGCTAAAGCTTACGTCTTCCTCGACGACACTTGCACTTTCCAGCTTATGCGGCCGCAAACATTGAGTTTGCATAAGATGGAGAAGGCCTGTTAACCAATTTGGGCTTAGCGTCCACTCAGTTGGATAGCATGTGCTGCTGCACTTGTTATCCTCAAAGCTTGGTCCAGCCCCGTGTTTTCACCCTGGATGTGGCCTTGCCCATTACTGGATCCGTTCACATCTTGGTTTGTTATTGCCCCGAAGTTCATTCTGTTAAGAATGAGCGTTTTGCTATGAATTAACCTTTGACCGCTTGCTGCACCGGCGGCTAGGAAGTAGCCGATGCTGCGCGCTGCTAACTGTTAATACTCAGCAAACAGACTGCAGGGTAGAAACCGATTTTGGCCCTTCTGGCTATCTCGGTATCCAGTACCTTAGGCGTTGCCTGTCTCACTTGTAAACAAATTGTAGTGGTTTGCTCGCTGAACCCAGTTTGCTTGCCTCCTACACTTCGTTAGCTAGCCAAGTTGCCGCATAACGTACTTTATTCCGGTAGTGCGGTAAAGCGGCACTCCCAAGACTCGGAAGTTCACCTGCATTTATAGTGCTTTAGTATGAACCCCTGCTGAAGGCACAAGATCCAATGATTTAAAACACCCTAAATTTGCTGCTTTTTTGCACTGGCCGGAAAGGCCATTGAGCCTTGGGTAAAAGTTAGTACAAAGTTTGCGAAAATGAAACAGGAAATTGCACGAAAGTCGTCGCTATTCACTTAATTTATCTAAAGTAGTTTGTTTGGTGTACGGTTTGTTCTAACAATTTTTTGACTGCGTTCGAAAGGGTGACGGTTTTCTGTTCAAGGTCAAAAAACTGTCGTAATTTGCGGGTTGAACCTGTGTCAAAAAGGGCAGGGGTTTTTGTTGAAGAATGAAACCTGAGACTGATGGGAATTTGAAGTAATTCACTGCGGTCAGCCGCAGTGGCAGAATAATCTGCATTCGGGGTCTATCAAGCTAAGCGTTCAGAATATCGAGCAAAAATAAAAATTGCTGTTGGTTGCCTGTATGAATCACAGGCAACCAATGTCAATCAAATCAGTTCTTTAAGCGAAGTGATAAGTCCATGGCACGCACATGTTTAGTGAGGGCGCCCACCGAGATAAAATCCACGCCGGTTTTGGCAAACTCGCCCAGGGTATCCAAGGTCACGTTACCGGACACTTCCAGTTTGGCCCCGCCGCCACGAGCTTTGTAGCCATCATTGATGCTGACTGCTTCGAGCATCATGGTGATGTCGAAGTTATCCAGCATAATGATGTCGCTGCCGGCGTCCAAAGCCTGGGTCAGTTCATCCAGGCTCTCTACCTCAACTTCCACCGGCTTGGTTGGATGCAGAGTCCGGGCTTTGTCGATGGCAGCTTTGATGCCACCGCACGCCATGATGTGGTTTTCTTTAATCAGAAAAGCATCATAGAGACCGATGCGATGATTTTTACCGCCGCCGCAGGTAACTGCGTATTTCTGCGCGGTTCTGAGCCCCGGAATCGTCTTGCGGGTATCCAGCAACCGGCAATTCGTGCCTGCCAGCTTATCCACATAGATTTTGGTCAGGCTGGCTACGCCGGAAAGCGTCTGGATAAAGTTCATCGCAGTGCGCTCGCCGGTGAGGATGGCACGGGCGGGACCAGACAGCTCACATAGTACCTGATTGGGCACCACCAGATCGCCATCATCCACATGCCAGTGAATGGCAACTGTACCGCCCAGCTGGTTGAAGACTTGCTCGGCCCAGGCCTTGCCGCAGAAAACCCCTTCTTCTCGGGTGATCAGAGTGGCTTCGGCAATCTTGTCTTCGGGGATAAGCTCGGCAGTAATATCGGCGTTGGCGCCGCCCTGACCCAGATCTTCATCCAGTGCGGCTTTAACTGCGAGTCTGATGTCATTTTCCAGCATGACGACTTCCTTGAATTTAAGTGAGCGTTGTATCTATTGGCGTTAAGAACAGGCGACAAACCTTTGCGGCAAAGGATACCACGTATCGGTTCTTATCTAGAAGTGAAGCAGACCTCCTCAAAGCCAACCTCCATGGTTGCCTGACCGGCATCTGCTGGCAATTCAGATTATGGCTGGAGAACATAAGTAAAATCGCTACAATAATCAGGCATTAGCCAGATACAGGTGGAGGCTCGATAAGCTGCGATGACAACGGCAACGTGGGAAAATGGGTGGTATGCCGATGCCAGGCGAAGCCCCTCAGCCTTTTTTAATCAGCGTCCCCTCGGCGAGGTGAGCCTGCTGGTGATCCACAATATCAGCCTGCCGGCCGGGCACTTCGGGTTGCCGCACATCGAAGCCTTGTTCACCGGTTGCCTCGATTGCCATGCGCATCACAGCTTTGCCCAGCTCAAGGGGCTGGAGGTGTCGGCGCATTTTCTTATCCGCCGCGACGGCGAGCTGGTGCAATTTGTTTCCTGTGATGACCGGGCCTGGCACGCCGGGGTGTCCTCGTTTGAGGGGCGTACAAATTGTAATGATTATGCGGTAGGCATAGAGCTTGAAGGCACCGACAATTCGCTTTACACCGATGCGCAATATGCCTGTCTTGAAACCCTGACAAAGGCTATGATGGCCAAATACCCGGCCATTACGCCTGAGCGGATCACCGGCCACAGCGAGATAGCCCCCGGGCGCAAGACCGACCCCGGTCCGGGATTTGATTGGCAGCGTTACTTAACCGGTCTGACTCCAATCAACCAGGGAGAGGAGATTTAACATGGCACTGTTTTCATTGTTGATGGCCATTCTGGCCGAGCGCCTTAAGCTGTTGCCGGAGTCCTGGCAATTCGACTCGTTACAAACCTGGCTGCACCAACGTCTGTTTGGTGGAGATGACTTTTATTCAGGCAAGGTTTCAGAATTCAAAGTGCTGGCGGCGCTACTGCTGCCTGCACTTCTGGTGTATCTCGCCATTTCCCTGGTCGAGGGTATGGTGTGGGGGCTGGTATCGCTGGCTGTGTGGGTGCTGGTCGCCATGGTTTGCTTCAGCCATCAGGAACAGCGCAGTGCCTTCAAGCGCTATATTCAGGCCGCTTGTCGTGGTGATATCCAGGCCTGTTATCGCCATGCAGCAGAGCTGGATTGCTCCTCCTGCCTCGAGGCGGTGAGTGCCGATGAGCTTGGGCTCAAGGTCGGACAGAGTGTGGCCTGGATTAACTACCGTTTTTATGGCGCTGTGGCGCTTTATCTGATTGTGCTTGGTCCGGTCGCGGCCGTCCTTTATTGCACAGTGCGTTTTTATGATGTGCGTCAAAAGGCGCAGCAGCAGACCACCGCTGAGTTCAAACTGCCTTATGTTGATGCCATTCTGACGGTGCTCGATTGGTTGCCAAGCCGCTTATTTGCCTTCGGCTATGTGCTGACGGGGCATTTCCACTCGGCCTTCAGTCGCTGGCAAAAGCTGGCGTTCAATGCATCGTCTTCGGCGCGGCAAATCATTACCGAAACCGCCACCGAGGCCGAAACCATTCCAGCCCCCAGCGCCGCACCCGTGTGTTTGCAGCCAACTCTGGTGCTGCTTGGGCTGAGTAAACGTAACTTTGTGTTGCTGCTGGCGCTGGCATCGCTGCTGACAATATTTGGCTTTATCAGTTAACCACCAATAAAATGCTGGCAGATTGACGCAGCCCAAGGCTCTGGGCAGCTGATATAGCGGAGGCGCCGAGTAGACGCCGACCAGGTTGCTGCTCAGCGTCGCCAATCATCTTCAGACCCGTGCCAAAGGACATGGCCAAAGCCTGCGATTTACGCCTTCTTGAAGAGGCTATTTCAGGCTTTCATAAATTGGTCTGACCCCATGACAATTTTTTTCCGCTATCCTCTCTTGTCGTGGGTGATATCGATCACTGTATGGACTTTAAAACTGTGATTTGATAAAGTGCGCTCACTCGCATAAATTGGTAAGACCAATTTACAATGGAGCTGAGGGCCCACATGGCATATAGCAAAATCAACCAGCCGAAGATCTCAGATGTGATCATGCAGCAGCTCGAGCGCATGATCCTCGAAGGCAGTCTCAAGCCCGGCCAAAAACTGCCCCCCGAAAGGGAGCTGGCCATTCAATTCGAAGTTTCCCGTCCTTCCCTGCGCGAAGCCATCCAGAAACTGGAGGCCAAAGGCCTGCTGATGCGTCGTCAGGGTGGTGGCACCTATGTAAAGGAACAGCTGTGGCAAAGCATGGCTGATCCCATAGTGGAGCTCATGCAGAGCGACACCGAAAGCCAATACGACCTGCTCGAATTCCGTCATGCCACCGAAGGCATGATGGCTTACTTTGCCGCCCTGCGCGGTACCGATGCCGACATGCAAAACATCCAGCGGATGATCCTCGAAGTGGAAGAGGCCAAGGATATTGAAGGCCAGGCCGCTGCCATCGTGCGTTTTTATCGCGCCGTGGCCGAAGCCTCCCACAACGTGGCCATGTTGCATCTGGTTTTAAGTTTAACTCCGGTGCTTCACAAGAATGTGGCACAAAACCTGGAGCTTCTGAGCCGCCGCGAAGAAGCCTCCCGCATGGCGAACGAACACCGCCGGGCTCTGCTTGCCGCCATTGTTCGCCGCGATCCCGAAGCGGCCCGCGAAGCCTCGAATGAGCACTTGAGCTACATCGAGGAGGTCATGCTGGCCGTGAGGGAAGAAGACAGCCGGTTGCAGCGCAGTCTGCGCCGATTAAAGAGCGGCGCCTGATAACTGGGATGGCACTTCGCCAGTACCCAGTCAGCCGCTTTCCTATAAATATGTATAAATAAGGACAGTCTCATGTCTGAACCTATGCAAAAAAATTCAGTGCTACAAGACTTAGACCCAACCGAAACCCAGGAGTGGCTTGCGGCCCTCGAGTCCGTCGTTCGTGAAGAAGGCGTAGAGCGTGCCCAGTTCCTGCTGGAGCAAGTGTTGGAGCAAGCCCGTCTTGACGGTGTAGACATGCCCACCGGCATCACCACCAACTATGTGAACACCATTCCGCCTACCCAGGAGCCAGCTTACCCTGGCGACACCACCATCGAGCGCCGTATCCGTTCCATCATCCGCTGGAACGCCATCATGATCGTACTGCGCGCCTCCAAGAAGGATCTGGAGCTGGGTGGTCACATGGCCTCTTTCCAGTCGGCGGCTGCTTTCTACGAAGTGTGTTTCAACCACTTCTTCCGCGCCCCTAACCACAAAGATGGCGGCGACCTGGTGTACTATCAGGGCCACATTGCCCCCGGTATCTACAGCCGCGCTTTCCTCGAAGGCCGTCTGACCGAAGAGCAGCTGGACAACTTCCGTCAGGAAGTGGATGGCAAGGGTATTTCTTCCTACCCGCACCCCAAGCTGATGCCTGAATTCTGGCAATTCCCGACTGTATCCATGGGTCTGGGTCCTATCTCTGCTATCTATCAGGCGCGTTTCCTCAAGTACCTGAACGGCCGTGGCCTGAAAGACACCACCGAGCAACGCGTATACGCCTTCCTCGGCGACGGTGAAATGGACGAGCCGGAAAGCCGCGGTGCCATCTCCTTCGCTGCCCGTGAGAAGCTGGACAACCTGTGCTTCCTCATCAACTGTAACCTGCAGCGTCTCGACGGCCCGGTAATGGGTAACGGCAAGATCATCCAGGAACTCGAAGGCCTGTTCAAAGGCGCCGGCTGGAACGTGATCAAGGTAGTGTGGGGCAGTGGCTGGGACAAGCTGCTGGCCAAAGACACCACCGGCAAGCTGCTGCAGCTGATGAACGAAACCGTTGACGGTGACTATCAGACCTTCAAGGCCAAAGATGGTGCCTACGTGCGTGAGCACTTCTTCGGTAAGTACCCAGAGACTGCTGCTCTGGTTGCCGACATGACCGACGAAGAAATCTTCGCCCTCAAGCGCGGTGGCCATGAGCCATCCAAGCTGTACGCGGCATTCAAGGCTGCCCAGGATACCAAGGGCCGTCCAACTGTGATCCTGGCCAAGACCGTAAAAGGTTACGGCATGGGCGATGCTGCCGAAGGCAAGAACATCGCGCACCAGGTGAAGAAGATGGACATGTCCCACGTGGCCAAGCTGCGTGACCGTCTGGGTCTTGGCGACCTCATCAGTGATGAATCTCTGGTTAACCTGCCTTACATCAAGCTCGAAGAAGGCAGCACTGAGCACAAGTACCTGCACGCCCGTCGGGAAGCCCTGCTCGGTTACACGCCAAAGCGTCTGCCTAACTTCACCGGCGAGTTTGTTGCCCCTGAACTGACTGAATTCCAGCCGCTGCTGGAAGAGCAGAAGCGTGATATTTCTACCACCATGGGCTTTGTTCGTACCCTGAACATCCTGCTCAAGGACAAGAATATCGGCAAAAACATCGTGCCTATCATCGCCGATGAAGCCCGTACCTTCGGTATGGAAGGTCTGTTCCGTCAGATTGGTATCTACAACCCATACGGCCAGAACTACATCCCTGAAGACCGCGATATCGTGTCTTACTACAAGGAAGACACTTCAGGCCAGGTACTGCAGGAAGGTATCAACGAGCTGGGCGCCATGTCGTCATGGGTTGCCGCTGCCACCTCGTACAGCACCAACAACCTGCCGATGATCCCGTTCTACATCTACTACTCCATGTTCGGCTTCCAGCGCGTGGGCGATATGGCGTGGATGGCGGGCGACCAACAGGCGCGCGGCTTCCTTTTGGGTGCCACTGCCGGTCGTACCACGCTGAACGGTGAAGGTCTGCAGCACGAAGACGGTCACAGCCACATCCTGGCAGGTACCGTACCTAACTGTATTTCTTACGATCCGACCTTCGCGTACGAAACAGCCGTGATCATTCAGGACGGTATCCGCCGCATGTATGGCGAGCAGGAGAACGTGTTCTACTACCTGACCCTGATGAACGAAAACTACGCCATGCCAGCCATGCCGGAAGGTGCCGAGGAAGGTATTCGCAAGGGTATCTACAAGCTCGAAAGCCATGAAGGCAAGAAAGCCAAGGTACAGCTGATGGGCTCAGGCACCATCATGAACGAAGTACGCAAAGCTGCAGTCATCCTGGCTGAAGAATACGGCGTAGGTTCTGATGTGTTCTCAGTGACCTCGTTCAACGAGCTGGCCCGCAACGGTCAGGACTGCGAGCGTTTCAACATGCTGCACCCAGAAGCTGACGCCCGCGTACCTTACATCACTACAGTGATGGGCAACGAGCCTGCCATCGCTGCGACCGACTACATGAAGAACTACGCCGAACAGGTACGTGCCTTCATGCCAAGCGTGTCTTACAAGGTGCTGGGTACCGACGGTTTCGGTCGCTCTGACAGCCGCGCCAACCTGCGTCGTCACTTCGAAGTGAACGCCGGTTACGTGGTGGTTGCAGCCCTGAACGAGCTGGCCAAGCGCGGTGACATCGAGAAATCTGTGGTGGTTGCGGCCATCAAGAAATTCGATATCGACACCGAGAAGATGAACCCACTTTACGCGTAAGAGACGAGACAATGGCAATCGAAATTCATGTACCCGATATCGGCACTGATGAAGTCGAAGTGACCGAGATCCTGGTCAAGGTGGGTGATTCCATCACTGAAGATCAGTCGCTGATCACCGTGGAAGGCGACAAGTCTTCCATGGAAGTACCGGCTCCCAAGGCCGGTGTGGTCAAGGAAATCAAAATTGCGGTGGGCGACAAGGTCGCCACCGGCTCACTGATCATGATGTTTGAAGGTGAGCAAGCTGCTGCCGCAACGGCTCCAGCGGCCCAGGCCGCGGCGCCAGCGCCGGTTGCTGCAGCCCCTGCCGCTGCTTCGGCACTGAAAGATGTGTTCGTGCCCGACATCGGCGGTGACGAAGTTGAAGTCACTGAAATTCTGGTGAAAGTGGGCGACAGCATCTCTGATGAGCAGCCACTGATCACCGTAGAAGGCGACAAGGCCTCTATGGAAGTGCCAGCGCCGTTCGCCGGTGTGCTGAAAGAAATCAAGGTCGCCACCGGTGACAAGGTAGCCACCGGCTCCCTTATCATGGTGTTCGAGACTCAGGCTGCATCTGCTGCCCCTGTGGCCGCTGCTGCGCCAGCGCCGGTTGCCGCCGCGCCCGTGGCTGTGGCTGGCGGTGACAAAGACATTCACGTGCCGGACATCGGTGGCGATGAAGTGGAAGTGACCGAAGTACTGGTGAAGGTAGGCGACACAGTTGCTGCCGACCAGTCACTGCTGACTGTGGAAGGCGACAAGGCCTCCATGGAAGTGCCAGCGCCATTTGCCGGTACCGTGAAAGCCATCAAGGTGGCCGCGGGCGACAAGGTGTCTACCGGTTCACTGATTATGGTGTTTGAAGTCGCAGGGAATCCTGTGGCAGCTGCTGCTCCTGCTGCCGCGCCAGCTGCACCTGTGGCTCAAGCTGCTGCTCCGGCCGCTGCGGCGCCTGGCGCAAATGCCCAGGCTCAGTCTCCGTCTCAGTCTCAAAGCAAGACAGGCGAGTTCGTGGAAAACCACGAGTACGCCCACGCGTCACCGGTTATCCGTCGTCTGGCCCGTGAGTTTGGCGTTAACCTCGCCAAGGTCAAGGGTACAGGTCGCAAGGGCCGCGTGGTACGCGAAGACGTGCAGTCTTACATCAAAGAAGCACTCAAGCGTCTCGAGTCAGGCTCAGCCACCGCTGCTGCGGGTGCTGCCTCTGGTGCTGGTCTGAACCTGCTGCCATGGCCTAAGGTCGACTTCAGCAAGTTTGGTGAAGTTGAAACTCAGCCGCTGTCTCGCATCAAGAAGATCAGTGGTGCCAACCTGCACCGCAACTGGGTGATGATCCCCCATGTGACTCAGTTTGATGAGGCCGACATCACCGAGCTTGAAGATTTCCGTAAGGCGCAAAACGCCGAAGAAGCCAAGCGCGATACCGGCATGAAGATCACCCCACTGGTGTTCATCATGAAGGCGGTGGCCAAGTCGCTGGAAGCCTTCCCATCGTTCAACGCGTCTCTGTCGGAAGATGGCGAGAGCCTCATTCTGAAGAAATACATCAACATCGGCATTGCGGTGGATACCCCCAATGGTCTGGTGGTACCTGTGGTACGTGATGTGAACAAGAAAGGCATCTATGAGCTGTCCCGCGAGCTGGCCGATATCTCCAAGAAGGCCCGCGCCGGCAAGTTGACTGCCTCTGACATGCAGGGCGGCTGCTTTACCATCTCCAGCCTGGGTGGCCTCGGTGGTACCTCGTTCACCCCAATCGTGAATGCCCCTGAAGTGGGTATTTTGGGTGTGTCCAAGTCTGAGATGAAGCCCAAGTGGAACGGCAAAGAATTCGTGCCACGTCTGATGTTGCCACTGTCGCTGTCGTACGATCACCGGGTGATCGACGGCGCCGAAGGTGCCAAGTTCACCACTTATCTGAGCGGTGTACTGTCAGACATACGCAAACTCGTTCTGTAACCGTAAAGGCTGTCCTGAATAGGACGGCCTTTTTATTGTGATCCGTGTCGAACGCGGGTTAAAATGCGGCCACCTTACAAGCGGGCCGATAGTTGGTTTAAAAAGTCGCCTCCCTCAAATGCTTGAGCAACTTTTTAAACGACGGAATGAAGAAAAATTCAGAGGAAAACATGAGTAATCAAATCAAAACTCAGGTAGTAGTGTTGGGCGCGGGCCCTGCGGGTTATTCCGCTGCTTTCCGTGCTGCCGACCTTGGTCTGGAAACCGTAATCATCGAGCGCTTCAGCACCCTGGGTGGCGTGTGTCTGAACGTGGGTTGTATCCCATCAAAGGCCCTGCTGCACATTGCCAAAGTGATTGAAGAAGCCAAAACTGCTGCCGAGCACGGCGTAGTATTCGGCGAGCCAAGCATCGATATCGACAAGCTGCGCGGCTACAAAGAGAAAGTGATCGGCCAACTGACCGGTGGTCTGGGTGGCATGGCCAAGATGCGTAAAGTGCAGGTTGTAAACGGTCTGGGTAAATTCACCGGCCCTAACAGCATCGAAGTAACCGGTGCCGACGGCGCCGCGACTGTAATCAACTTCGACAACGCCATCATTGCTGCAGGTTCACGTCCAATCCAGCTGCCATTCATTCCTCATGAAGACCCACGTATTTGGGACTCTACCGATGCACTGGAGCTGAAAGAAGTACCTAAGAAGCTGCTGGTGATGGGCGGCGGTATTATCGGTCTGGAAATGGGTACTGTGTACCATGCTCTGGGCAGTGACATCGACGTGGTTGAAATGTTCGACCAGGTTATCCCAGCTGCAGACAAAGACGTGGTGAAGGTTTACACCCGTAAGATCAGCAAGAAATTCAACCTGATGCTGGAAACCAAGGTGACCGCGGTTGAAGCCAAAGAAGACGGTATCTACGTCTCTATGGAAGGCAAGAAGGCCCCAACTGAGCCTGTGCGTTACGACGCCGTGCTGGTGGCCATCGGCCGTACCCCTAACGGCAAGCTGATCGACGCCGACAAGGCTGGCATCAACGTTGATGAGCGCGGCTTTATCAATGTAGACAAGCAACTGCGCACCAACGTGCCACACATCTTCGCCGTGGGCGACATCGTGGGTCAGCCAATGCTGGCGCACAAAGGTGTGCATGAAGGCCACGTGGCTGCCGAAGTGATCTCTGGTCTGAAGCACTTCTTCGATCCTAAGGTTATCCCATCTATCGCTTACACCGACCCTGAAGTGGCCTGGGTAGGTCTGACCGAGAAAGAAGCCAAAGAGAAAGGCATCGCGTACGAAACTGCGACCTTCCCATGGGCTGCTTCCGGCCGCGCCATCGCTTCTGACGCCAGCGACGGTATGACCAAGCTGATTTTCGACAAAGAGACTCACCGTGTTATCGGTGGTGCCATTGTTGGTGTGAACGGCGGCGAGCTGCTGGGCGAAATCGGCCTGGCCATCGAGATGGGTTGTGATGCCGAAGATATCGCGCTGACCATCCACGCTCACCCAACTCTGCACGAGTCTGTGGGTCTGGCGGCTGAGGTTTACGAAGGTTCTATCACTGACCTGCCAAATCCAAAGGCGAAAAAGAAAAAGTAATTTTCTGATCCGCCGCAAAAAAGACGCCGAAATGGCGTCTTTTTTTATGGCGGCATTTGTGAATGGTGTAAAATTTATGTAATTATCTTCAGGTCTTAGGCTGCTGGTGGCTCTTGGGAATCTGGTCGCAGATCTTAACGCAATAAAAATCATGATAAGAAAAGCCGTTCATCATCTGCTGTTGTGTTTGTGCCTTTATCTGCCCTGGCTGGGAATAAGCCACGGCGGCGAATTTGTGCAGCGCGTTTTTGAAAGCCGCGATGGCTTGTCCAATGGCATGGTGAACTCCATAGCCTTCGATGGCTATGGTTTTGTCTGGGTTGCCACCGAAGATGGCCTGTTCCGGGTCAGCAAGACCCTGGTGCGACGCATCGACACCTATCAGGGCGAAACCCGCCTCAACGATTCTTACTTTGTGGATGTCAAAGCCCTCGGGCAAGAACATCTGCTGATAAGCCTCTCCGACGTTATTTATCGCTATCACATTCCCTCCGACAGCTTCGAGCAGGTCGGCACCGCAGAACTCATGCCTGAATTTGAGGGCGGCGGGATCGTAAGTTCCAACTTTGTTGATGACCACACGCTGGTGTTCCTGACCAGCGAAGGCGAAGTGTATCGGCTCAACTTCAGCAGCTGGCAGATAGAAAAAGTCATTCAGCTGCAACAGGACCCGGATCAACCCTGGGATAAAATTTTGTCCCTCTCCGATGGCAGATTGTTGATTGGTAAGGAATACCACCTGGAGCTTCGCAGCCGTCAGGGGGAAAAGCTGGTGGACTTGCCCTGGGTGGAAGCCTCTGGACAGGCGAAGCGCTTCTACCGTGACCGGGCCGGGCGGGTATGGCTGACCTCGAGCGACGGTCTGTTCAGCATCGACCCGCAGCGAGAACAGATAACCGCTGTTACCGAAGTGCCGTTTTATGTCACCGCCATCAACGAGGATGCCAAAGGCAATCTGTGGCTTGCCAGCCGCGGTGGGGTACTGAAATGGGAGCCCGAGTCGCGCAAGCTCACCACCTTCGATGGTGACCTGCGCCGCACTGCCAACATCGACTACCTTACCGATCTTGCCATCGACAATCAGGGGCTGATTTGGCTTGGTGGCGCCGGTGACGGCCTGGTGCTGGCGGTGGACACGCCGGACTTCCTGAAGCAGAAATTTACCGACGCGCCGCCGTATCAGCTTGGCAATCAGATGGTGTGGTCTATCTACACTGAGGGCAATAGCTATTGGTTTGGTACCGATGCGGGCGTCATTCGGGTGGAAGAAGGCAAGCCGGGCTCGGTGCTTATCACGCCCGATGAGTTTGAGCCCAATGACAGCGTCTACGCGGTGATGTCGTTAAGTCAGGACGAATTATTAATCGCCACCACCAACGGCCTGTTTGTGCTGAATAAGCAAACCAATGCTGCCCGGCGCTTTTCGGAATGGACCCACGGCAGTGAGTCGTTGAAGCGCAAATACATTCTGAATGTGTATCAGGACCCCGGCATTCCCGGCCGCATCTGGTTTTTGACTGCGACCGGACTCTTCTATTGGGAGCCGGGGCTGTTCGACCCGCAGGAATTTTCCATTCAAAGCCGCAGCGGTGAGCCGCATCTGCCCTCACTTTACACTATGCTCAGGGCGGCCGACGGTAAGTTGTGGCTGGGGGGCGAGCGCAAGTTCGGCTATCTCGACGGCGATAACTACTACATCGATAAAACCGAGATGTTTGCCAACTTCAAGGGCGATTTGCAGGTCAGCCAGATTGCAGAAATTGCCCCTGGCAAGTTCTGGCTGGGAACGCCCATGTATGGCGTGCTCGAGTATCAGGAAGCCTCTGACAGTCTCGAGTCATTGATGGAGCGCTGGAAGCTCAGCTGCTACATCTCCTACGGCATTGTTGATACCGCGGATTATCGGGTGCTGGTTTGCCCCAAATCCCTGGTGCGGCAACACAAGGCCACCGGTGAGGTGCAGGTGTTTTCGGCCAATGATGGGGTGGTGAATTCCGAATTCAATGAAGGGGCCATCAGTTACCGGCCCGACAAAGGGCTGTTTTTGGGCAGCCCCAACGGGGTGCGACTTCTGGATGTGGCCACCCTGTCCAATCGGATTTTCAATGAGCGGGTGTTCCTGGAATCGGTCACAGTGTTTTACGACAATCACGTCGAAAAGGCGTTGGTGCCGTCCAGCGATACCTACCTCGCCCCCGGCGCACGCATGATTAGCCTGCAGCTGACCACCAACGATTATCTGGACGATTCCCCCATTCGCTTCCAGTATCGGCTTGCCCGCCGCGGTGAGCTCAAAGAGCCCCACTATCTGATGCTCGACGGTCAGCCGCAGCTGAACTTATCCGGGCTCTCCGCCGGTTCCCACAGTCTGGAAATTCTCAGCCAGCGCCACGGGGTTTGGTCAGAAACCCCATATATTCACCAGCTGAAGGTAGACCTTTACTGGTGGGAAACCCCCTGGTTCAAGTGGTCGCTGATTTTTATGCTGATGGGTCTGACCCTGGCCATCATCTTCGTGCGTCAGCGCCAGGTCTCCCGTTTCCGCGCCATCAACACTGCGCTGCAGGAGAGTGAAGAGCGGCTCAGGCAGTCGCTGCGCGGCAGTGACTCCGATTTGTGGCTGTGGACCCGTAAAGACAACAACTTCTATCTGGACAACAAAAATGGCGTGCTGTCGGTCGACAAGGACGTCCTGGTGTTGGCGCCCGCCGATTTCCCAATCCATCCCGACGATAAAGAGCGGGTGCTGAACCACTGGAATGCGGTGGTGGACGGTGAAATCGATCGCTTCGATGCCGAATATCGCTTCCGGCGCCGCAGTGGCAGCTGGGGTTGGCTGCGGGTACGCGGCCGTCCAAGTCAGCTGGCACGGGACACGGGTGAAGTGCTGAAAATCAGCGGCATCTACAGTGATATTACTCAGCACAAAGAGCTGCAAAATGAGGTGGATCTGCTGGCGCAGGCCTTTGAAAACACGTCGGAAGGGGTGCTTATTCTCGATGCTGACGAGCAAATCAAGGTGGCCAACCGCGCGGCTCAATCGATACTGGGCTCAACCACGGGTGAGCTCAGTGGGCGCAAGTTTATTTCGCTGTTGTCGGAGCACGGCGGTAACCGCAGTGAGATAGCGGCGCTGCTCGCCAACGGCATGAGCTGGACCGGCGAGCGTGAACTGCGTATCGCCAAGGGGCAGGTGTGTCCTGTGTGGCTCAATGTCTCGGCCATGCTTGGATTGCAGGGCAGGGTGCAGCACTACGTGGTGGTGTTCTCGGACATCACAGAGCGTAAGCGCAGCGAGGCCGACCTGCGCCGTTTGGCCAACTACGATGTGCTGACCGGCTTGCCCAACCGTTCGCTGTTTGCCGCCAGACTGAATCAGGCCATTCACAAGGCGACCCAGCACGATGAGAAGCTGGCGCTGATGTTCCTGGACCTCGACCGCTTCAAGCACGTCAACGATTCGTTCGGCCACAGCATGGGTGATGCCTTGCTGGTGGAAGCTGCGGCGCGGCTGCAGTCCTGTATCGACCCCGAATATACCCTGTGCCGCTTTGGTGGCGATGAGTTTGTGGTGCTCGTCAATGGCGCCGAAGTAGACACGCTCAACCATCTGGCCAACGCCATGCTGGAGCAAATCGAGACGCCGTTCAGGCTGTTTGGCCGCGAGTTTTATATCTCCACCAGTATCGGTATTTCCATTTGGCCCGATGATGCGCGTCAGCCGGAGGCGCTGATTAAAAATGCCGATTTGGCTATGTACCATGCCAAAGAAGAAGGCCGCGGCAACTTCCAGTATTACTCTCAGGAGCGTAACGCCGAGGCGCTGTACCATTTACGCCTGGAGGCTGACCTTCGTAAGGCGTTGGAGCGCGGTGAGTTTTTGCTGAACTACCAGCCACAGGTCGATGTGCTGGAAGACAATCAACCTGTGGGGATGGAAGCCCTGCTGCGCTGGAAACACCCCAAAGATGGTTTTGTGCGTACTGACATCTTTATCAAGGTGGCAGAAGCCTGCGGCCTGGTGATTGATATCGACAAGTGGGTGCTGAAGCAGGCCTGTTCCGACGGCGCCCGCTGGAGCAAGCTGCTTGGTCGGCCATTCAAGCTGTCAGTGAACATTTCGGCGGTGCATTTCCGTCAGCACGACTTTATTGAGCATCTGCAGCAAACTCTGGACGAAACCGGTATGCCGGTGGAAAACCTGGCGCTGGAAATCACCGAAGGGGTGCTGATGAAGGAGCTGCACGTGGCCCGCGACCACCTGCGGCAGCTGAAAAGTATGGGCGTGCAGGTGGCGATTGATGACTTCGGTACCGGTTACTCTTCGCTGGCGTACCTGCGTCACTTCGATGTGAACGTGCTGAAGATTGACCGCTCCTTCCTGATAGATATCGCCGATAACCCGGCGGATCAGGCCATAGTGTCCAGCATCATAGAACTGGCCCGCAACCTGAAGCTCAAGGTTGTGGCCGAAGGGATTGAAACCGAAGAGCAGCTCGAACAGGTGTTCCGCCGTGGCTGCCATGTAATCCAGGGATACTATTTCGCCAAACCCATGCCAAGGGATGATTTGGATGCCTTCCTCGGCTTGTCTGATCCCGACGAGGCCCTCTCAAGCCAGGTCTGATGAGTCTGTTACTGCTCAGTAAGTATTCAAGTTTTTAACTTTATTGCGCCATGTCTGATAGAATGGCGCACAACTTTTTTCCGATACCTTAGCGACCGGCTTAAATGAAGAAGATACTGTCTCTGCTGCTGCTTTTTTCCCTGACTGCCGCCCAGGCTGCCGATCGCCCCAAGATTGGCCTGGTGCTCAGTGGCGGCGGTGCCAAAGGGGCTGCCCATGTGGGGGTGCTCAAGGTATTGGAAGAGAACCACATTCCGGTGGACTACGTGGCAGGCACCAGTATTGGCGCTTACGTGGCAGGTATGTATGCCCTGGGGTACAGCGCCGCCGAAATCGAAGCCATCATGATGAACGTGGACTGGAACCGCGGCTATTCCGACACCATTCCCCGTGAGTCCCTGAGCTACCGCGATAAGCAGCTCAGAGACAAGTACAACATCCCGCTGAACCTGGGTTACAGCGAGCAGGAAGTAAAAACCCCCAGCGGTTTGCTGCGGGGGCAGACCATGTCGGTGCTGCTGCGTGAATCCACCGATGTGGTACGCGAATTTGCCAGTTTCGATGAACTCGCCATCCCTTACCGCGCCGTGGCTACCGACTTGGCCACCAGTCAGCCGGTGGTGCTTGCCAGCGGCAGTGTGGTTAAAGCCATGCAGGCCTCCGCCACTGTGCCCGGCGCGCTGCAGCCCATGCTGATTGACGAGCGACTGCTGGTGGATGGCGGCATCGCCAACAATATGCCGGTAGACGTGGTCAAGGCCATGGGCGCCGATATCGTGATTGCCGTGGACATTGGCTCGCCGCTGGTGGGTAAAGAGCAGCTTAACAGCACCATAGCCGTGCTCAATCAGCTGTCGACCATGCTGACCGCAGCCAGCACCGAAGCGCAAAAGAAATTACTGACCGATGCCGACGTACTTATCCGTCCAGCCATCGATGATTTGAGTACCACGGATTTCAGCGTGATGAGCACCGCTTTGGTGCTCGGTGAAGAGGCGGCCGATACTCAGCTTGCCAAGCTGCGCAGCCTCAGCGTCGATGCCGAGCGTTATGCCGTGTATCAGGACAGCAAGCGTCAGCGCTCCAAGGTTTGGCTCGATGATATGCAGCGGCCGGTGGTGAAGGTGGTATACGCCAACCAGTCGCGGGTCAGCGAAAGCCTGCTGGCGGAGACTCTGGGTATCGATGCCGGAGAAGTGGTCAGCCGTGAAGAGCTGGAAGCCGGGATCAATCAGCTTTATGCGCTGAACCGTTTCGAGCGGGTGGATGCCGAGTTTACCGATACCCCGGATGGCCGGGTGCTGACCGTGAACACCAAAGCCAAGTCCTGGGGGCCCAACTATTTTGATCTGGGCTTTAACTGGGAAGATGACTTTACCGCCGACTCGGCCGTGACCCTGGATACCGCCTACACCATGACCAACCTCAATGAGAATGGCGGTGAGTGGCGCAACGAACTTAAGCTGGGTTACGAAAAGCTGATTGGCACCGAATTTTATCAGCCGCTGGATCGCGACCAGCAGTTTTACGGCCGCGCCCGTTATCAGTATGAAATCGAAGCCTGGGATCTGTTCGACGCCAATAACAAGGTGTTTGAGCTGGATAAAAATACCCACCAAATCGATTTGGGTCTGGGGCTTAACTTTGCCCGCCATGGGCAGATGGAAATTGGTATCACCGGCGAGAAAGGCAAAATCTCCAATGAAGCCTGGCTGGCCGACGATCTGGGATTCACCTCCTACGGCAGCTACTTCCAGGTGGGCTACGACAGCCTAAACAGCATCAGCTTCCCAACCTCGGGTAACAGGGTCACCCTCAAGGTGACCATGCGCAAGGAAGAGTTTGATCTTGAGGGCGTGGAAAACGAATCCAGCACCCAAATCCAGGCCGACTGGAAAGGTGCACTGGGCTTTGGTAATCACGCCTTCGTGGGTAAGGCATCGCTGGAGTCGTCCGACTCCGACGGCAATTCCATCCACATTGCTGAGCTCGGCGGTTTCCTCAATCTGTCCGGTTACCGCAAAGATGCGCTGGCCGGTGCCCACAAGGTGTTTGGCGCCTTTGTGTATCAGTATGACCTTGGCCGCGATGCGCTGGGGATGACAGATTACCCGCTCTACCTTGGCGCCAGTGTCGAGGCCGGTAACGTCTGGTGGGAAATGGATGATGTGTCACTGAACGACCTTATCTATGCTGGCAGCCTCTATATAGGCACAGACACAGATCTGGGCCCTGCCGCTTTGGGTATCGGCCTCAGTGACGATGGCCAGCGCTCCTTCTACCTGTTCATCGGCAAGAACTTCTAAGTAAGGTGCGAGCAAGTCCTCGCACCTTGCCCAACTCACAGAATTTTACAAAAACCCGCTTAGAGCAGCCTGACATCTCCTGTTAGGCTGTGCGGGACCTTTCTGCCCGCCGCATGGGCATATAACAATAACCGGGGATTGATATGACCAAGTTATCTACTCTGGCGCTGGGCGTAGCCCTGGGGCTGGGTCTGGCTGGCTGTGCCGACAGCACCAAGGCGCCCGAAGCCGCCGTTGCCAATACCGTTGCCGTTTCTGGCATCGAACAGCAAAACTTCGATCAAGATGTGCGTCATCAGGACGACTTCTACTACAGCGTCAACGGCAACTGGCTGAAGAACACGCCAATTCCTGCCGACAAATCCAACTACGGCGCCTTCTCTGTGCTTTATGATGACAGCCAGAAAGCCCTGCGCGAAATCGTTGAAGCCGCAGCCGCCAAAGAAAACAAACAGGCTGGCTCCACCGAGCAAAAAATCGGTGACTTCTACCAAAGCTACATGAACACCGACAAGCTGGAGCAGCTGGGTGTTGCGCCGGTTAAGCCTGCGCTGGATGCCATTGCCAAGGCAAAAAGCCATGAGGCACTGGCGGGTCTGATGGGCAAATTGCTCACCGACGGCAGCAAAATTCCTTTCGGTTTCTGGGTCAACAACGACGCCAAAAACTCTTCCCAGTACGCGGTATACATGAGCCAGAGCGGCCTGACCCTGCCGGATCGCGATTACTACCTGAAAGACGACGCCAAGTATGTGGCCAACCGTGAAGCCCTGGCCAAGTACGTTACCGAGGTGCTGAGCGCTGCCGGTTACGCCGATGCCAAGCGCGCCGCCAACAGTGTGGCCGAGATTGAACTTTTCATCGCCAAAAACCAGTGGAGCCGGGTGGAGTCACGTGACGCCAACAAGGTTTACAACAAGCTGAGCCGTAAAGAACTCGATAAACTGTTCGGTGGGTTTGACTTTGAAGCCTTCGCCGCCAAAGCCGGCATGGGCGACAAGGTGACTGACATTATCGTGCGTCAGCCTTCCTACTTCGAAGCGCTGGGCAAGGGCTTCAATGAATTCCCGGTTGCCGCCTGGCAGGACTATCTGGCCTTCCATCTGGTGGATGGTGCCGCCGAGCTTTTAAGCGACAACTTTGTGCAGCTGCACTTTGATTTCCACGCCAAGACCCTGGCCGGTGTGCAGGAGCAGGCGCCACGTTGGAAGCGCGCCGTGGATGCGGCCGATCAGGTGATTGGTGAGCTGGTGGGTGAAGCCTATGTGAAGGCCCACTTCAAGCCCGAAGCCAAGGCCCGCATGGAGCAGCTTATTCATAACCTTATCAAAGCCTTCGAGGTGAGCATCAATGAGCTGGAGTGGATGACGCCCGAAACCAAGATTGCCGCCCAGGACAAACTGTCCAAGTTCACCTACAAGATTGGTTATCCGGACAAGTGGAAGGATTACACCGGGCTTGAAATTAAGGCCGACGATCTGGTGGGCAACTACGTGCGCTACGCCAACTTCGAGTACGCCGATATGCTGGGCAAGCTGGGTCAGCCAATCGATCGCACCGAGTGGCACATGACCCCGCAAACAGTGAACGCCTATTACAGCCCTGTGGGTAACGAAATTGTGTTCCCGGCCGCGATTCTTCAGCCGCCATTCTTCAACATGGATGCCGACGATGCGGTGAACTACGGGGGGATTGGAGCCGTGATTGGCCATGAAATCAGCCACGGCTTTGACGATCAGGGCTCCAAGTACGACGGTAACGGTAACCTGCGTAACTGGTGGTCTGACAAAGACCGTGACGAATTCCAGAAGCGTGGCAAGCAGCTGTCTGAGCAGTACAGCAAGTACGAAGCCCTGCCAGGCAAGTTTGTTAACGGTGACCTGACCTTAGGTGAAAACATCGGTGACCTCGGCGGCCTGACTGTAGCCCTGCGCGCCTATCAGATGAGCCTCAACGGCAAACCTGCGCCGGTAATCGATGGCCTGAGCGGCGATCAGCGCTTCTTTATGGGCTGGTCCCAGGTATGGCGCCGCAACTACCGCGATGAAGAGCTGGGCCGTCGTCTGCTGACCGACAACCACTCGCCAAGCCACTTCCGCGCCATGGGCACTCCACGTAACATCCCCGGCTTCTACCAGGCCTTCGGCGTGACCGAAAACGATAAGATGTACCTGCCAGAAGAGGCACGGGTGAAGATCTGGTAACGGATTTTCCCCAATAAAAAAGCCGGGCCCTGTTCAACACAGCGGCCCGGCTTTTTATTGTATTCTTACAGCCAGTTAGCCCTGGCTTGCCAGCAGCGGTGGCAGGGCGGTTAAGTCTTCTGCCTTTACATGGGCCACGGCCCAGCGGGCCTGCTCGCGCTCGTGGGCGGGGGGAATGGCGAGGGTCTGCATGGTGGCTGCGCGGGCAGCAATCAGGCCGTTGAATGAGTCTTCCACCGCCAGACAGTGACGTGCGGGTACGCCGAGGGCGTCGGCACACTTCAGATACACCTCGGGGTGGGGCTTGCCGTAATCGAGATGCTCGGCAGATTCCATGGCCTCGAAATAGCCGCGGATATTCAGGGTGTCCAGCACGGCATCGATAATGGCCCAGCTTGACGAGGTGGCAAGGCCTATTTTAAGGCCCTTGGCACGGCAAAATTCCAGCGCCTCAATCACGCCCTTCATGGGTACGCCTTCGGCGAGGATATGAGCCACCACGCCATCGACAATCTGTTTGGCCACGGCGGCGTTATCGTAGTTATCCCAGGGGAAACGGCGATACCAGTAGTCGACCACCATATCGATGCGCAGCCCCACGGTGTCGTGGATGTCTTCGGGCTTGATTGGCAGGCCGAGTCCGGCCAGTACTTCGTATTCGGCGAGTTGCCACACGGGTTCTGAATCGATAAGTATGCCGTCCATATCAAAAATTACGGCATCGATGCGGTTGGTTAACATGCTGGCTCCTCAGAAAATGAGTCGATATTGTCGCTTGGGCAAAAATTTTTTTCAGCCCATATTTGTCCGCACTGAAAAGTCGGCTGTTGAAATTAAATGGGGAGGTGATTGGTAACGTTTTGTATTGTATGAAATTTGCCCTTGTTTCAAACTATTGTCTAATTTCGTGCGTTTAATCGCTGGGATAAGGTGCCGCTTGCCCACAGAATTTCCGCAGATTTCCCCCGCACAAGAGTGTGAGCTGATTCATACTTTTTCAAAGCTGTAGTATACTGCAGCCCGGAAATCCGGGTCGTCCTGTCGGACTGTAGCCTTCATCCACGAAGACGTGCAGTTTCGTTGAGAGCGCCATACAAAGAGGAATGTTGCCGTGCTAGAAGCATATCGTAAACACGTCGAAGAACGTGCTGCAGAGGGCGTTGTCCCTAAGCCACTCGATGCCCACCAGGTAGCCGAACTGGTTGAATTAGTAAAGAATCCTCCAGCTGGTGAAGAAGCCTTCATCCTGGATCTGCTTGAAAACCGTATTCCCCCCGGCGTTGACGAAGCCGCCTATGTGAAGGCCGGTTTCCTGGATGCCATCGCCAAGGGCGCAGCCACTTCTCCTATCCTGAGCGCTGAGCGTGCCGTTGAGCTGCTGGGCACCATGCAGGGTGGCTACAACATCGAGCCGCTGATCCATCAACTGGACAACGACAAGCTGGCCCCTCTGGCCGTTAAAGCCCTGTCGCACACCCTGCTGATGTTCGATGCCTTCCACGATGTGGTTGAGAAGATGAACGCCGGCAACGCCCACGCCAAGACCGTAGTTGAGTCCTGGGCCAACGCCGAGTGGTTCCTGAGCCGTCCTAAGCTTGCCGACAAGATTTCGCTGACCGTATTCAAGGTAACCGGTGAAACCAACACCGACGACCTGTCTCCGGCTCCGGATGCCTGGTCTCGTCCAGATATCCCGCTGCACGCCCTGGCAATGCTGAAAAACGCCCGCGACGGCATTGTGCCCGATGAGCCAGGCGCCATTGGCCCAATCAAGAAAATCGAAGAGCTGAAAACCCAGGGTTTCCCACTGGTTTACGTGGGTGACGTAGTAGGTACCGGTTCTTCCCGTAAGTCTGCCACCAACTCAGTGCTGTGGTTCATGGGTGATGACATCCCATTCGTGCCAAATAAGCGCGCCGGTGGTTTCTGTCTGGGCGGCAAAATCGCTCCTATCTTCTTCAACACCATGGAAGATGCCGGCGCTCTGCCAATCGAGCTGGACGTCAGCAAGATGGAAATGGGCGATGTGATTGATATCTTCCCTTACGAGGGCAAGGTACGTCGCCATGGCAGCGATGAAGTGATTTCTGAGTTTGAACTCAAGACCGACGTGCTGCTGGATGAAGTACGCGCCGGTGGCCGTATTCCGCTGATCATCGGCCGCGGTCTCACCGACAAGGCCCGTGAAGTGCTGGGTCTGGGCGCATCTGCCGAGTTCGTTCGTCCTCAGGATGTGGCCGACACTGGCAAGGGTTTCACCCTGGCCCAGAAGATGGTTGGTAAAGCCTGTGGCGTGGCCGGTGTTCGCCCCGGTCAATACTGTGAGCCCAAGATGACTTCTGTAGGTTCTCAGGACACCACAGGTCCTATGACCCGTGACGAGCTGAAAGACCTCGCGTGTCTTGGCTTCAGCGCCGACCTGACCATGCAGTCATTCTGTCACACCGCCGCTTATCCAAAGCCAGTGGACGTGAACACTCACCACACCCTGCCTGACTTCATCATGAACCGCGGTGGTATTTCACTGCGTCCAGGTGACGGTGTTATCCACTCATGGCTGAACCGCATGCTGCTGCCCGATACCGTAGGTACCGGCGGTGACTCGCACACCCGTTTCCCAATCGGTATCTCCTTCCCGGCCGGTTCCGGTCTGGTAGCCTTTGCTGCTGCCACCGGAGTTATGCCACTGGATATGCCTGAGTCGGTACTGGTGCGCTTCAAGGGTCAAATGCAGCCTGGTATCACCCTGCGTGACCTGGTGCATGCCATCCCGCACAAGGCCATCGAAATGGGTCTGCTGACCGTTGAGAAGAAGGGCAAGAAGAACATCTTCTCTGGCCGCATTCTCGAAATCGAAGGTCTGGAACACCTGAAAGTTGAGCAGGCGTTCGAGCTGTCCGATGCCTCTGCCGAGCGCTCTGCCGCCGGTTGTACCATCAAGCTGGATAAAGATCCTATCATCGAGTATCTGAACTCCAACATCGTCATGCTCAAGTGGATGATCGCTGAAGGCTACGGTGACCGCCGTACCATCGAGCGCCGCATCAAGGGCATGGAAGAGTGGCTGAAGAACCCAGAGCTGATGGAAGCCGATAAGGATGCCGAGTACGCAGCGGTTATCGAAATCGACCTGAACAACATCAAAGAGCCAATCCTGTGTGCCCCGAACGATCCGGACGATGCCGTGCTGCTGTCTGCCGTTGCCAACACCAAGATTGACGAAGTGTTCGTTGGTTCCTGTATGACCAACATCGGTCACTTCCGTGCTACCGGTAAGGTACTGGACAAGTTCGCCAAGAGCCTGCCAACCCGTCTGTGGATTGCCCCGCCAACCAAGATGGACAAGGACCAGCTGACCGAAGAAGGTTACTACGGTATCTTCGGTCGCGTTGGTGCCCGTATCGAAATCCCCGGCTGTTCACTGTGTATGGGTAACCAGGCTCGCGTAGCCGATGGCGCCACCGTGGTGTCTACCTCTACCCGTAACTTCCCGAACCGTCTGGGTACCGGTGCCAACGTGTACCTGGCCTCAGCGGAACTCGCCGCCGTAGCCGCCCTGCTGGGCCGTCTGCCATCGCCAGAGGAATATCAGGTTTACGCCAAGGAAATCGACGCCACTGCCGCCGATACCTACCGTTACCTGAACTTCGACCAGATTGATTCCTACACCAAGAAAGCCGGTGAAGTGATCTTCCAATCTGCGGTCTAAGTACTGACTCGTTGAGTTGAAAAGCCGGCGCAAGCCGGCTTTTTTGTGTCTGTTTCTAGTAGGTTAGTAAAAGCCTGCCGCCCAAGGTAAGGCTACACACTCATACAGACATTGGGTTGCCCGGCAGCAATCTTTATTGTACCTTGGTGCAACTTGCTACTGACAAGGTTTTGTTAACCCTAAGATGATGAATTAAAGGCGTTAATTAAGCATTCCGTAAACGGTAAGCAGTACAAAAACGTGGATCAGGGAAGAACCGCTTAGCCCACGCCTTTTCAGGCGCGGCCAGCGAAGCAGGGACAGCGCCAACCAAGCATCAGCAAGGTAAATCACAGCCAAGCCCGCCCTTCAGCTTCTCCCCTCGTTGCACGAAACATGAACCAGCCCAAGGTTTGATAAAGCCCAAGGTTTGATTAAGCATAAGCTGCTAACTTGCTGTTGTTTTAATTGGATTTTTTACAAATGGCTTTTAACCAAAGCCATTTGGGCGGGTACGTAATAAAGCTGCGAGTGCCGGTGCGGTAGCCTACCCGGAATTTGGGTGTTTAGCGCCAACACGGGGCGTTTGTTGGGATTGCCAAACTGCGTTTGGCGAAAGTCGTGGGTCGCCGACCCACACCCGGGGGAAAGGGGACCGTTTCGACAGGCCCCCTTGTCCAATCCCCCAGCGACCCCAGACGAAGCCGAGCACTTTGGCCTTATGGGCTGAAAACGACCACCGCGACCGATTCGCTCCAAGCTCAACGGTCACTGCCTCGGCATCCATGCCTCGGCTCGCTCGTTTCATTCAGCCCAACAGCCAAAGCGGCTTCGATGGGGGATAATCAAAACCTGCGACATAGAGGTTATGACGGCAGTGTTATTGATAATGGCAAAAAACCAAGCACGCTTTGCTTGTAAATTGATATGGACAAAATTGTCTAACCCAAAGAATAATAGAAGATTCCCCGGCACACTATACAAATGTTAGGGCACCAAGTATCTGAGTATAGGAAGTAAAATGTCTCAAGAAGTAGTTCTTAATAATGCATTAACCAAACTAATTAATGCGTACAAAAATAAAATTGATGGATTTAATGTTCAAGACTTCCTTAAAACAGGAGTTGATCCTTTTCGATTTACAGTAAATGTTTCAATTTGGGGGCTAACATTAGCAGTTAGAAAAGAGATTGAACATAAGATAGAAATGGCTTTGGAAAATTTAATTGGTGACTTTCATGAGGACTATCTCGGTAATGTCATGCATATACCGACCAGTACGAAGTGGGAAAAGGTACCTGAAGGCTCAATTCCAGGCATTGATATAGCTAATAGAGAAAAAGAAGTATATTTTCAGATTAAAAGTAAGCACAACTCAATGAACTCTTCTTCTTCTAAAAAGTTAGCAGAAGAACTTGAAGAAACATCACAAATGTATCCAACTGCAGAAGTTGGTTGCCTCTGGGTGGTGGCAACTCAAGAGCGAAAAGCTATAGGTGAAAATCAAGTAGCTGAAGTCGCATCTTGCTATAAAGGTAATAAGTCTTATGAGGTGGTTACAGGAGTAGATGGGGAATTAACCTCTGTATTAAGTCAAACTCTAAAGTCAATACCTGATATTATAAAAACAATAGATTTTGGAACTTATAAAAATGAAAAGGGCGAAGAAGTAAAGAAGGATTTTCCTACGGTATTAGATGACGCCGCAAAGAGAGTTACGACGTCTTTAATGAAAATGGCTAAAGAAACCGGCATTTCAGAAATCGAAATTGTTAAAAATAACTCGATTAGCTAATGTAATTGAAATTAGGTTTTGGTTAACCAAAACCTAATTCTTGCTGTTCTGATTTGTCCTTAAATGTTTCTATTTGCTTGTTGAATTGGTCTCTCCACTCCGCATCACTGGTATTTTTATATCTAGAGTATTTAAACCCTTTGAGAGCAATAATATCAACATTATTGAGTAACTTTAAAATAAGCTGGCCTACAGCAAGCCCCATACCTAAAGGAACAGCATTACCAACTTGTTTATATTGCTGGATTATCGGTCCAGCTAGCTCCCAGCTATCTGGAAACTCTTGTATTCTTTTGTATTCCTCAACAGATATTGGCCTATCTTCTGTTGGGTGAGCTAGGTCAGTTGCTGGCATTGCTGGATGAGTGACCAAAGTTGGGGACGGTTTATCCCACGCTAGCCGCCTTAAAAAACCTGTTTTTCCTCCACCGGAATAAAATGATTTTCCCATAGCTTCTTTTTGTAACTCTATTGGTAAATCTTTCCAATTCTGACCAGGTTTGAGTAGGCGATAGTATTGCAATCTCTTTTCTGGAAAATTAAGGTGATTGTGGCTTTCAATATTTTTAATGCACGACTTTAAAGTTCTCCATTTCGGCAATCCAAACGAACCATCTTCTGAGTGTGTTGGTATCAAAAATGGTGGTTTTTTGCCGTCGCGAGAGCAAATGATAATTACGCGCTCTCTAATTTGCGGTGTTCCAAAATTAGCAGAGTTATATAAATTAAATGAAAATCCGTATCCGGAACTTTCGAGTCTATTAATTATAAAATTTAGCGCGCCGCCTTTTAGTTCATCCGCTTTTAAGTCGGGGAATTCCGGACCTCTTTGATCATGCGGTCTATGATCCATAGGACAAGATAAAAGCCCCCTAACATTTTCAATTACAAAATATTTCGGTTTCAGTTCAAGGCATAGCTCTAAATATTTTAAAAACACATTCCCTCTGTCGTCATTGAAGCCTTTTCGCTTTCCTGCGGTGCTAAATGCTTGGCATGGAGGGCCGCCCATAATCAAATCTATATCATCGTCATCTGACAATCCTGCGGCCTGTCTTATATCTGAACTAGAATATTCGTTGATGTCGGTTAGCAAGGCAGCATTGGGCCTATTCAGAGCAATTGTTTGCCTGCAAAATTTATCAATTTCACAGGCAAGACGGACGTCAAAACCTGCCTTTTCTATTCCTAGGTCAAGTCCCATGGCTCCTGAGAAGAAGCTCAATGCTATGGGCTTTTTTTTGTCAATTTTATAAACAGGATGATCTTCAGCTACTTTGTGGGCAGATTTGAGACCATAGTTTCTTAAGCTAGAGGCATCAATTACCCACGAACTACCAAGCTTTCTTGCCTTGAGTTCATTGGTTCTACAAAGGGTGCGGATCCGCTGCTCGCTAATATTTAGTTGTTCAGCTGCTTCTTTAATGGTAATTTCGGTACTCACTCTATGTTTCCTTTGCGAAACCTGTAATAGGTACCAATATAGCTGGATATGCATACATGTCAAGCCCTAACAAGCAGCAACGGACTGTCAAACCTGTCACTCAAATTGCCACGCAATTACGTGCCAGCTTTGCCAGCCGCTGTAGTGGGCGTTATCCTTAAGGTCATTTCCTCTGACATTAGCCCCGTGGCTTGCCTGAATCCTTGCCCTTTGGCGTCCCTGATCTGGCGGCGCTGGTTCCACGCTGTGGGTTGGCAGGTTTTTTTCGTTGCGCCGCTGCCCAAGGGTTTTTGGCTGCAGTGCCGCCTTCGCTTGCCCTTGGCTTTTCTGGGCGAGCTTTTGGTTGAGAGACGGGCTGAGAGTTGAGTTGAGAGCTAGGCTGAGAGCTGCGCTGAGCTTTGCGCTGAGAGCTGCGCTGAGCTTTTGGCTGAGACTTGGGCTTATAGTCGAGAATAGACACAGGGATAGGCTTTTTGGGCTCAAATCCCTCAATCACCCGCCGCTCAATCACATGCCCGAGACGGCTTTCAATCATACACAGATTCTTGAAATCATCTTTTGACAGCAAAGACACCGCTTCCCCTGTCATGCCCGCACGGCCGGTACGACCGATACGGTGAATATATTCATCCGGCGGGAATGGCAGATCGTAGTTCACCACCCGTTCAAGCTTATCGACATCAATCCCCCGGGCGGCCACGCCGGTGGCGACCAGATACTGCAAGCTGCCGTCTTTAAATTCACTCAACACCTGTTCGCGCGACGCCTGACTGCGGCCACTGTGAAAGGCTTCTGCGCGGATGCCACGCTTTTCAAGCTGGCTGACCAACTTGGCTGCACCATGTTTGGTTTCAATGAAAATCAGTGCCTGCTGCCATTGTTCAGTTTGGATAAGATGGCTCAGCAGTGCCGACTTGGCGTCCTTGTCGACCGTCACCAACCACTGGGAAATCTCTTTTTTGCTGGGCTTGGCGATGGCAATTTCAACCGGATCCGGCACCGCAGTTTTGGCCAGTTCGCGGATCCGTGGCGATAAAGTCGCCGAAAACAGCAGATTCTGGCGGTTCGTGGGCATACGGCTGATAAGGTCGTTAATGACCTCAATAAAGCCCATATCCAGCATGCGGTCAGCTTCATCCAGCACCATCACCTGGATTTCTTCAAAATACACAGCGCGCTGATGGTACATGTCTTTGAGTCGACCCGGCGTCGCCACCAGAATATCCACGCCCGCAATCAGCGCCTGCTTTTGGGCCTGCATATCCACACCGCCATACATGGCCAGCACGGTCAGCGGCAAATTCGCTGCGTAGGCGCCGAGATTGTCAGCCACCTGCACCACCAACTCCCGGGTTGGCGCCAGAATCACCGCCCGTACCCGTTTTTTCCGCTCGGTCTTACCCTGGCTTAAGCGCTCAATCAGCGGCAGCCCAAATGCCGCCGTTTTGCCCGTCCCGGTTTGCGCTGCGGCCAGCAGATTGCGGCCACTTAAGACTACCGGGATTGCCTTTTGCTGGATCTCGGTAGGCTGTTGATAGTTCAGCGACTCAAGTGCAGAAGTAATGGCGGGAGCTAATCCCAGACGGGCAAATGACATAGCAAATCCAACTCAGTGTTAAGGGCGGTAGCCTTAGTGTTAGGGCGGTAGCCTCAGGATGGGCGCGCATTCTATCGCTATTCATCCGGGATTCAAAGCCAGCGGTGCTTGATTGGGCCTGCCGACATTGAATCAAGTCAAGCACAGAAAGCCAGCCCAGAAAAGAGCCAGTAGATAGAGTCAGCAGATAGAGCCAGGGCTGCCATGCCATTGTGGCTGACCTAAATCCCGCACCCTGATAAATGCACAGCTACCCTGTGAGCCGAAAGGCTGATATTGCCGGGGCTCGTTTGCCAACTCATCCGCTTTACCTACGTCACAGCCCACGCGGATGCGGCTTTCGGTTCATGTTGAATTTGGCTCATGTTGAAGTCGTGGATCATTCAATTTGCTTCGACCTTCAGTGTCTGTATAAAGCTCTCCTATAGCAAGCTTTAGACGTTTAGATGGCTAAATGTCTTAGGTGCGACAGAGGTCATGGGGCTTAAGCCCGCTGATTCTGGCACAGGTTCACAGACACAGGTTCACAAATACAGGGATACAGCCAAACCCGCAGGCGCCAGTGAATATAGGCTGGTCAAGGGTTAATGGAGCGCAGCAGTATGAGTAACGAATTTTCTTTTTCAATCAAAAGCATCTGTTTTGATGAGCATTACGTCCCATCCGACAGCACCCGCATCACCACCAATTTTGCCAACCTGGCCCGGGGTGAGCGTCGCCAGCAAAACCTGCGCAATACCCTGACCATGATTAACGACAGGTTCAACTCGCTGGCCCATTGGGACAACCCCAACGCCAATCGTTACTCGGTTGAGCTGGAGATAGTGTCGGTGGATATCCAAATCGAAGCGCAGGCCAATGCCTTTCCGTCGATTGAGGTACTGAAAACCAACATCATCGACCACAAAACCAATGAACGGATTGAAGGGCTGGTGGGCAATAACTTCTCTTCTTACGTGCGGGATTACGATTTCAGCGTGTTGCTGCTGGAGCACAATAAAGGCAGGCAAGGGTTCAGCATTCCGGAAAACTTTGGCGAGCTGCACGGACGGCTGTTCCAGCATTTTGTGAAATCCGATGCCTACAAGAGCCAGTTTAACAAGCGGCCGGTGATTTGCCTCAGTGTGTCCGATAGCAAGGTGTACCAGCGCAGCACCAATCAGCATCCGGTGCTGGGCTTTGAATACCTGCCCAATGAGTCGTCACTGACAGAGCAGTATTTCAATAAGATGGGCCTGAATGTGCGCTACTTTATGCCCGCAGGCTGCGCTGCGCCGCTGGCGTTTTACTTCTTTGGTGACCTTCTCAACGACTACAGCAACCTTGAGCTGATTGGCACCATCAGCACCATGGAAACCTTTCAGAAAATCTACCGCCCTGAAATCTATAACGCCCATGCCGCCGCCGGACAGCGTTATCAGGCCGATTTAAAGAGCCAGCAGCACTCACTCACCAAAATCGTCTACGACCGTGAAGAGCGCAGCAAACTGGCAATTCAGCAGGGCAAGTTTGCCGAGGAGCATTTTATCAAGCCCCACAGGGCGTTCCTCGAGCAGTGGTCCGCCAATTTTTCTCAATCAGTTGCCTAAGCTCGGAGCAAATCATGAAAAAACTCTTACCTACCTCGAGTGCTGGCAGTTTACCCAAGCCGCTGTGGCTTGCTGAGCCCGAGACCCTCTGGTCGCCCTGGAAGCTTGAGGGCGATGCACTGCACGACGGCAAATGCGATGCACTGCGTATCGCCCTGCAGGAGCAGCAACAGGCAGGGATTGATATTGTCAGCGACGGCGAGCAAACCCGGCAGCACTTTGTTACCACCTTCATCGAGCATTTAAACGGGGTCGATTTTGAGAAGCGCGAGACGGTGCGCATTCGCAATCGCTACGATGCCAGCGTGCCGACCGTGGTGGGGCCTGTGTCGCGCACCAAACCTGTGTTTGTGGAAGACGCCAAATTCCTGCGCCAGCAAACCACTAAACCCATTAAATGGGCGCTGCCGGGGCCCATGACCATGATAGACACCCTTTACGATGCCCATTACAAAAACCGCGAGGCGCTGGCGTTCGAGTTTGCCAAAATCCTCAACGAAGAAGCCAAAGAGCTCGAGGCCGCCGGGGTCGACATCATTCAGTTTGATGAACCTGCCTTCAACGTGTTTTTTGATGAGGTAAATCAGTGGGGCATAGCGGCGCTGGAGCGCGCCATCGAAGGTCTTAAATGCGAAACCGCGGTGCACATTTGCTATGGCTACGGCATTAAGGCCAACACCGACTGGAAGCAAACCTTAGGCTCGGAGTGGCGCCAGTACGAAGAAATCTTTCCCAAACTGCAGCAGTCATCCATCGATATTATTTCGCTTGAGTGCCACAACTCCCGGGTGCCGCTGGAGCTTCTGGAACTGGTGCGCGGCAAAAAGGTGATGGTGGGCGCCATCGATGTGGCAAACCATGCCATTGAAACCCCGGAAGAAGTGGCGGCCACCTTGCGTAAGGCGCTGCAATTTGTCGATGCCGACAAGCTTTACCCCTGCACCAACTGCGGCATGGCGCCGCTGCCTCGCCAGGTGGCGCGCGGCAAACTGGCGGCACTCGCGGCCGGGGCCCAGCTTGTTCGAGAAGAGCTGGTTCGAAAAGAGCTGGTGCGTGGAGAGCTGGCTGGTTAAAAACTGGAGCATGAAGCGCTAACAACCAGGGCAAGTTAACGGCAACTCTGCCAGCGAGTAATCCTATCGCCGCTTATGCGGCTTTTCTCGGGGGCTCGGTTGATGATAGTGATAAGGCGCGGCGGCTAAGGCTCGGCGGCTAAGGTGCTTTATCCTCTGTGGGCAGATACAAAACAAAAAGCCGGCATCAGCCGGCTTTTTTGCTTAAGCGCAAACAAGCGCTTAAGAGTGTTTGGCGTGCAGCACTTCGAGCAGCTGATCTTCGAGCTGGAAGCGGGTTTCCATGGCGTCGCCGAGGTGGGAGAGGTCTTCATCGAGTTGCATCAGCACATTGTCATCGTCTGAGCCTGTGTACTTGTCGTTGAAGTCGAGTGCGGCGTCCGTGGTGTTGTGAATGCGTGGCAGCAACTGCTTGGCAATGGCCTGGCTGGACTGACCGTTGGTTTCGCAGGCGCTCACCACCCGGTTGTAGATTTCGAAGTGGCCTTCGGAGACATAATCGACCAAGAGGTCGCAGAAGGCTTTGACATGATCGGCAGAAGGCAGGCTCTGTCGCCCTTCATAGGGAGGTAAACCGGCAATTTGGCAATAGTGCACCAGCAGATTTCTGCGGTTTTCCAGCCACTGATCGATGAGCTTATTGGCTCCACCCCATCTTTGTTCTGCTCTTTCAAGCTGGCTCAGCATTTTTGGCCTCACTTCCTCAACAGTCCTTCCTCTACTGTAGGAGAGAAATCGGTCCTTGATCAACTGATTTTTGACGCTTTCAGTATCCCGTATGGAATGGACAAACCAGTTGTTTTGTATACAAAAATGACAAAAATAAAAAGCCCGGCGACAGAAACCTGTAGCCGGGCGAGTCAGAATATATGCGGGCTCGATGTGACGAGCTTCTTGATTGTTCTTGCTAGCGCAGAGTTTTTATACCAAAGGGGATCCCCCCACGCAACTTTTTTCTGCCTTCAAATTCACAAAGGCGTCATTTTCCCGTCATCTGTTGATCTTGATCAGAACAACTGCAGTTGGTTGGCAGGATCCGCTCCGGGGGCGGGATCAGGTCACATAAATGCACTGAGAAAGGTTACTTTATTCCCGTAAATGCTAAACTACCGCGCAGCTTTCCATAAGAACAGGAATCACGCCAAATGGCAGAATTGAAAAACGATCGTTACCTGCGCGCCCTGCTTAAACAACCCGTGGATGTCACTCCCGTGTGGATGATGCGTCAGGCGGGCCGTTATCTTCCTGAATACCGCGCCACCCGTGCCCAGGCCGGTGACTTTATGTCACTGTGCAAAAACGCTGAACTGGCCTGTGAAGTGACTCTGCAGCCACTGCGTCGCTATGAGCTGGACGCCGCAATCCTGTTCTCTGACATTCTGACCATTCCCGATGCCATGGGCCTGGGTCTGTACTTCGAAACCGGCGAAGGCCCACGTTTCGAGCGCAAGGCCGACACCCTGGAAGCCATCAAGGCACTGCCTATCCCGGATCCGGAAGATGAGCTGGGCTACGTGATGCGTGCCGTGAGCACCATCCGTCGCGAACTCAAGGGCGAAGTACCTCTGATTGGTTTCTCCGGTTCGCCATGGACCCTGGCCACCTACATGGTGGAAGGTGGTTCCAGCAAGGCGTTCGAAAAAATCAAACGTATGATGTACTCCGAGCCAATGGCTTTGCACCTGCTGCTGGACAAGCTGGCCGACTCGGTCATCCTGTACCTGAACGCGCAAATCGCCAACGGTGCCCAATCAGTGATGATTTTCGACTCCTGGGGCGGCGCCCTGTCTCACAGCGCCTACCGTGAGTTCTCACTGCGTTACATGCAGAAGATTGTTGATGGCCTGACCCGCGAAGCCGATGGCCGTAAAGTGCCTGTGACCCTGTTCACCAAGGGTGGCGGTCTGTGGCTCGAATCTATGGCCGAAACCGGCTGCGATGCCCTGGGTCTGGACTGGACCGTGGACATCGCCGATGCCCGTCGCCGCGTAGGCCACAAGGTTGCGCTGCAGGGCAACATGGACCCATCCATGCTGTACGCGCCAATCCCACGCATCGAAGAAGAAGTTGAGCAAATTCTGGCTGGCTTCGGCGAAGGTACCGGTCACGTGTTCAACCTCGGCCACGGTATCCATCAGCATGTGGATCCTGAGCATGCAGGCGCCTTTATCAAGGCGGTACACGAGAAGTCGCGCAAGTATCACAAGTAAGCGGCCGCTGCGCTTTACTGAATACTGCCAAAAGGCCCGCCAATGCGGGCCTTTTTGTTATTTAAAGCCGGTTATTTAAAGCCGGTTATTGAATGCCAATTGTTCAGGATGTGTCGCCTATGGGCTGGACGCTGTGGTATTTACACGGCCTTTCAGGCTGGCAGTTCAATTCTGAACTCACAGCCCTCACCGGGGCGGCTGACGGGCATCAGCTTCATGCCCAGCAGGCCGGTCAACTGGCGTACGATAGACAGGCCGACTCCCAGCTGCGGCAAATCCGTACTGCCGGTTTGCTGCCAGGCCGCCTGCAATTCGGCGCCCATGCCGGGGCCTGTGTCGCGAATGCTGATGGTCTGCTGCTCGCCCTCAAGCAGGCTGACAGAGATTTTGCCGCCCTGAGGGGTGTAGCGCAGCGCGTTGTCCACCAGATTGGCCAGCACCCGGCCAAAGAGTTGCGGATCGGTATGCAGCGACAAGGCGCCTGGATCGTCGATACAAAGTTCAATCTGTTTCTGCTGAGCCTTGGGCGCAAAGCACTGACCCAGCTCGTCCAGCACGGGCTTAAGCGGCGTTAGGCGCGAACGCACCCGTATCTGCCCATTTTCCAGCGCCGCCAGCTCCAGCAGCTCGCCAAGTTGCGATTTAAGTTTTTCCCCCGAGCGCATCCCGGCCTCAAGCCAGGCGGTGTCGCGCTGCTTTTCTGCGGTAATGAGGAAGGTTTCCAGATAACCCAGCAGTGAGGTCAGTGGCGTCTTGAGATCGTGGGATAAGTGCAACAAAAACTGTTGCCGGGCCACTTGCTGGTTCACCAGTTTTTGATGCTGCTGCGACAAGGTTGTCAGCAACAGATTGATATTATTGGCAAGACTTTCTATTTCGGCGCCGCCTCCATAATGCCCCGGCAATGTGGTGTGGCCCACTTCGGCACCCGACAGCCGCAGGGTTTCCAAATCTTTACTCAATCGCCTGAGCGGTGTGCTCAGCGCCTTGGCCAGCAGCAAAAACAGCGCTATCACAAAGCCAATGGCCAGCAGCATGCCGGCGCCAAGGCCGCGGCTCTGGATGTCACTGGCGAGCAGCTGATGCCAGCTGTCGTAAATCTCGCCGCCGATGATGACATAAAGGTAACCCGTGAGTTTGCCGCTGGGGTCTTTCAGCTCACTGACCGAAAAAATCTTTTGCTGCTTGCCGGAGCGCGGATCCGTGCCGGTAATCGGCAGGGGCTCGCCCCGCAAAAAGCGCGCAATCGGCGCCAAATCCACCTTGCCGGTGACGACCTTGTTTGGCGCGGCATCGAATGCCAGCACCTGTCCTGTGGGGCTTAGGGTATAAATCTCAAAGCTTGGCCCCAGCAGCATAAAGTCGTGAAAGGCTTCTTTGAGGGCGCTGTCGGAGGTGACACCCCGCGACAGCATGGGGTTGATATGGGCCATATGGGCCGCCAGCTCCAGATGCAGCGATTGCTGCACCTTGTCACGCCCCAGCCGGTGGCTTTGCTCCAAAAAGGCGCCGAGAGCCAGCATCAGCCCCAGCATCAATACGGTCGAGGCCAGCAGCAGCCGGGAAAACAGGGTTTTCATCAGTGCAATGCCGCCTGGGCTGCGGGAGGAGCAAATTTATAGCCCACGCCCCACACGGTTTGCACCAGCTCACGGGAGCCGGGGATATGGGCGAGTTTGCCCCGCAGACGATTGATATGGCTGTTGACCGTGTGCTCGAAGCCATCAAAACGATAGCCCCACACGGCATCCAGCAGTTGGGTGCGACTGAAAACCTGTTGCGGGTGGCGGGCCAAAAAGGCAAGCAAATCAAATTCTTTGGCGGTAAGGGGCAGGGGGTTGTCGAAGGCGACCACTTCGCGGGAGTCTACATCGATGCGCAGTCCCTCAAATTCGATCAGCTGCCGTGAAGGTGCGGCGGTCAGACGGCGTCTGAGCAGCGCTTTGGCACGGGCACGCAGTTCGAGCACGCTGAAGGGCTTGGTCATATAGTCGTCGGCACCGCTTTCGAGCCCAAGAACTGTATCGGCCTCGCCATCGCGGGCGGTAAGCAGCATCACCGGCATCTCCTGGCCTGCGTTTCTCAGTTGCTGGCACAGCAACAGGCCATCGCCATCGGGCAACATGCGGTCGAGCAGCACCAGATCGATACGCTTGGCCTGCAGCAGCGCCTTGGCCTGATGCAAAGAGGCGGCGTGAAAGACCCGGAAATTAAGGGCCGTCAGGTTAACCATAATCATTTGGGCCAAATCCTGCTCGTCTTCCACAAGCAGGATCTGCACCCCTCCTTCCATAGCATGGCTATCTTTGGTGTTGCTTCCATTAATCTGATAAGGCATCACACAGGCTCCGGCGGTGACAGGTAACAAGATGACCCGACGCCGGCGCCTTTTCTTTCACCCTTATTCGGTGCGTGTGATGGTTACCTTGAGCACAGGGTTGTCGAACTTGTGTGACGCGTGCAGCACTGAGTCGGCCAAACCATCGTCCTGGCTGATAACACCCGGATGCACATGAACCCGGTTCACATCGTCCCGCGCGGCGTTAAAACCTTCGCCGCCATCGGCTGGGCCGGGGATGGTGCCTTTGGCTTCGGAGTTGGCCTCGGTACCTGCATCGTATGCCATCAGCCTCAGGCTCTTGCTGACGCCATTTTCCATGGACTCGATATCCATGGCGTTGAAACCGCTGAAAGCATCATTGGTATTAACCAGCATGGTCAGCAGCGACAGGGCATCTACCTTATCTTCTGCGAGTGTGAGCGTGAGGCTTTCACTCATGCCCGGCGGCAAAATGCCTGTGCCGCGCACCAGGGTATCAACACCGCTGATGGCATCGAGTCCGCTACTGTCGCCACCTTCGGCCAGTTGCTCCAGCGCCACGCTGGCACTTTCACCTATTTGCCACAGTGCTATGTCATCATCATGACTGACAAGCGCCAGCGGCGACATCGGCTGATTGGCGGTGAGGTTGGTGACTGTAACTTCAAAGCTCTTCATCACCACTGGAGGTGGCGCAGGTGGCTCCGGCGGCGGTGGTGGCAGATTGTCACTGTCGGAGCAGGCTCCCAGCCCCAACAGGGCAAGCGCCAGCAGGCTGGTTTTCATGGGAAGCTTATTCATCTTGAGCCTCCTTATTTCACAGTGACAACCACGCGGGCCACGGGGTTGAGCCAGCGGTGGATACGGCTGTCGAGATCAGAGGCGCCGCCATTGGGGTCGGTGTCACCCAGCACGCCGGGGTGGATATGCACCTTGTCATTGGTTGAGCCGTCGGCCACGCCGGTGCCGTTGCTGCCGCCATCACCGCCGGGTGCTGCCGGAATACCTGGCTGGCCCGGAGCGCCCGCGCCATTGATGATTTCATCGTTGGCTTCGGTACCGGCATCGTAGGCATTCAGATACAGGGTGTAGGTACCAGGCTCGGTGGGAATAGGCCAGCTATCCAGGCCGATAAAGGCATCGTTGGTGGGCAGTACCATGGCGACCACACTCAGGTGGGTTTGGCTGCCACTGTCCATCATGACGCCGGACACGCTGCTACCTGCAGCCATCAGGCCAGCTGCGGGGTTTTGTACTGTTACGCCACCGGCGCCTTCGACCTGAGTAACCAGCTCGTCGATAGCGCCGCCTTCGGCCATTTTTTGCAGCGCGGCAGTGGCCATTTCGCCACTTTGGAACAGGTGCATATCAGCGCCATGGGCGGCAATCAGTACCGGAGTAAAGTGGTTGCCGTGGGTGAGGTTGGTGATGCTGATGTCCAATTCGGCGGCGTTGCCGATAAAGGGCAGGGCAGCGGCAAGCAGGGCGCCTGCGGGCAAAATTTTGTGGGCCATGGTGTCTCTCCTTTTTGTGATTGATGGAGAGCAGCATCCCTTGAGAACTTCACTCAAATATCGCCGAAATATCACAAAAAAATCACAGAGTGCCGGTTGTTTGTGCCAAAAAATGCGCTAAGTCAAAGCGAATTGTCATGGATTTAGGCAAGCTGCCGCTGTTTTTGCATTGGAAGGCACAAGACTGGTTTCGGCGCGGCCGCAAATAAGGTATGTTTCGCCGCGTTATCGCAGTACCCGGCAGGTATTTGACCTGCGTGGGGTGAACACAGCCGTGGTTTAAGATGCACATTGGCAGAAAATTTCTGGTTTTCATTGCGGGCTTTTGCGTGCCGGCAATGTTGCTGGTCTATTGGGGATTGGGGCTTTGGTTCGACAACAAGGCATCGTCCCTGCTTGAGCAGAACATTTCTCAGGAGCTGGCGAGTATTCGCGAGCACTATCAAAGCAGTGTCAAACGGCAGCTGCTGCTCAGTCACATCTATGCCGGGCCGTTAAAGGCCTTACCGCCGGAGGCGCAGGCCAGCATGGACTCGGCCTGGCACGAGCGCACCCATGCGCTGGGGCTGCACTTTTACCGCTTTACCGACGGCGGCCTGTCGGTGCTTGGGCAAAGCACAGACGCAGGCTTGCCCGATGACGTATTGCAAACGCTGGCGCTTGACGATGAAGTCGTCGGCGCCGTGCTGCTCGATAGTGGCCCCCATATCCTCACCTCCATTCATATAGGCGACGCCAGAGTATTGGTGTCCCGCGCGCTTTCCGACAACGAACTCAATCGCCTCGGGCAAACCGGCTTTGTGGAGCGGATCCGCATGGTGCCTGTGGCGGGCAGCCCCGCTGACGCCCATCTGGTGCCCATCGACAGCCTGGGCGCCACACCGCTGGCATTGCAGGTCAGTTTTGGCACTGCCGATTACAGCGGATTGGCTATTACGCCCGACTGGGTGGTGTGGGGCATTTTGGGCCTGGGTGTGTCTGTGTTGGCACTTGGTTATGTGTGGATCCGCCGCAGTCTGGTAGCGCCACTGCGGGGACTGATGGCGCAGCTTGGCAATATCGACCCCAGCGCCAGTGAATATCAGCCACTGAGTGCCGAGGGCTGCACCGAGGTGCGGCATTTCTCAAGGGTAAGCAATCAGTTACTGGCGGAAATCTTTGCCCAGAAAGAGCGGGCAAGGGCGATTCTGGAAGGCATTGCCGATGCTGTGCTGCTGACCGACACCCAGGGACAATTGCTGTATCTCAATCCGCCTGCGGCCCGGCTGCTTGGGGTTGAGGCCGGGCAGCTCGAAGGCAAGAGCCTGGTGGCCGAGCTGGGCCTGAAGACATCCACCATCTCCGACTTTCTTATCGGTTCCGGCCAGCAGCGGCGTCAGGGGCGGCTTCGCTTTGCCAATAAGCTGATGCAATACAGTTTGAGCCGTATCGAAGATCATCAAGGCCAGCTGCAGGGAGCGCTGATGGCCCTGCGGGACGTGACAGCCGAAGAGCGGCTTAAGGCCGAGCTGCGCCGTCAGGCCGAGGAAGACACCATTACCGGCCTGCCCAACCGCGCCACTTTCGAGTCGCGGCTGCAAACCATCAGTGGCGATGTGGGCTCGGCAGCTGTCTGTTACCTCGATTTGGAGCAATTCAAAATCATCAACGACAGCTGTGGTCATCTGCAGGGCGACAAGATGTTGCGGATGGTTGCCAGAGCACTGCAAAGCTGCCTGAATTCCAAAGAAATTCTGGCGCGTTTGGGGGGCGATGAATTCGGCATTCTGCTGCTTGGTCGCAGTGCCCATGAAGTGGCCATGGTGCTTAAAGAATTGCAGCGGCAGTTGTCGATGCAGGTGCTGGAATATCGCGGCCAGTGTTACCGGGTCGGTGTGAGTATTGGGGTCGCCTTTGCCCGGGCGCCTTTGCCACCGCTGCAGGAGCTGTTCAAAGACGCCGACATTGCCTGCGTGGCTGCCAAACGTAAGGGCTGCAACCAAATCCACTTCTACGATGACAAAGATAAAGAGCTGAATTATCAGCGTAATGCGCCTAAATGGGCCATGCGCATTGCCCATGCGATCCACAGCCACGAGCTGGAGCTTTACTACCAGCCCATCCATGCTTTGGATGCGGGCAACCCGCGTCAGCGGCTGGAAGTGCTGCTGAGAATTCGTGAGGCCGATGGCCGCATTTTGCCGCCGGCGCAGTTTATTGCCTCGGCGGAGCGCTTCAAGCTGATGCCCGAGGTCGACAAGGCCGTGGTATCAAAGGCCATGCAATGGCTGGCGGCCCGTCCTGAGCTCTGGAGCGACCATTGCCTGTCCATTAACCTGTCGGGCAATTCGCTCGGGGTTGAAGGCATGGAAACCTTTATTGTTGAAGAGCTTAAACGTACCGGTGCCCCTTCAAGCTGTATCTGTTTTGAAATCACCGAAACCTCGGCCATTCAGAACCGTCAGCGGGCATTGGATATGCTTAGAAACCTTCGTAAACAGGGGTTTGCCTTCGCTATCGACGACTTTGGCAGCGGCTTTGCGTCTTACGGTTATCTGCGTGAGCTGCCGGTGGACTATGTGAAAATCGACGGCTGTTTTGTGCGTCAGTTGGCGGGCAATGCCAAGGACTACGCCATTGTGAAATCCATTCACGATGTGTGCGCCGTGATGGGCATAGAAACCGTGGCGGAATTCGTCGAGAGCCAGGACATCATCCGCAAACTGGAAGAAATAGGCATCAATTATGCCCAGGGTTATGCCGTCGGCAGGCCCAAGCCGCTGGAGGACTACCACGGCCGGCCGCAGTTGGCCCGATTGGCCTGATATTGCAAGTTTCCCCCGATTGTGACAGTGTAAATCCTTGTTAGTTAGGATAAATAAGGTTGGGGGACCTATGGATGGCCTGATGGACAAGGTGGTGATACTCACAGGTGCCTCGGAAGGTATTGGTCGGGCGTTGGCCCGCTCACTGGCACGCCTGGGTTGCCGCCTGGTGCTGAGCGCCCGCAATGAGGCTCGCCTCAGAACACTGCAGCTGGAGCTGGGCTCGGCGGCAGACGTGCTGCTGGTGGCCACAGATGTGGCCGATGAGGCGCAGTGCCGCAGCTTGGTGGATGCTTGTATAGACAAGTACGGCCGCCTCGATATTTTGATCAATAACGCCGGTATGACCATGTGGTCCCGCTTCGATGAGCTGGAAGATCTTCAGGTGCTCGAGCAGATCATGCAGGTTAATTACCTCGGCCCCGCCAGACTCACCCACTATGCCTTACCGCATCTCAAGCAAAGCCATGGCCAGGTGGTCGCTATTGCCTCTGTGGCTGGGTTGACCGGCGTACCCACACGCAGCGGTTATGCTGCCTCCAAACATGCCATGATGGGCTTTTTTGACTCGCTCAGAATCGAGCTTGCCGACGATGATGTGGCCGTCACGGTAATTTGCCCCGACTTTGTGGTCTCGCAAATCCATAAACGGGCCCTGGATGGCAAGGGTAATCCGCTTGGCACCACGCCGATGAAAGAAGACAAGATTATGAGTGCCGAGGCTTGCGCCGAAGCCATGATCCCCGCCATTGCCTGCCGCGAGCGTATGTTGATTATGTCCCGCCGAGGCCGTCTTGGCCGTTGGGTGCGTCTGCTGTGGCCCTCGGCCATTGACCGAATCGCCAAAAAGGCCATTGCCGGTGGCCACTGAGGTAAATTCTTAAGCCAATAAAAAACGCCCCTAAGGGCGTTTTTTTGTTTTACAAACTGCAACTTGCCGGTGAGCTGCCATCACGCCACTGGGTGGTGGCATCTGAGAGTGACAGCGGCAGGAAGCTCAGGCCTTCGCTCATATTGGCTGGCGGCAGGTCGGTCTCCAGCACATACATGCCCATCGGCAGGCTGCCCTTGGTGGCATTGGCCTGCGCCTGGGTAGCAGCGAGGCTTGAGTAGCGCAGCCCCAGCATATCGAAATGGCTCTGCCAGTTGATGCCGGTGAGCTTGCTTAACGACACCAGCATAAAGTCGTTGCCAGGAATATCCCGCACCTTCTTGCCCGCGTAAACGCTATGGCCTTCAAAGGGGAACAGACCAAAACCGAGACGGTCTTTATTGGCATCCCAATCGGCCTGATTACCGCTTAAGGCGCCAAAGATGCGCTGGTGCTGGTACAGCAGGGTGAAGATATTGAAACCATTGGCCAAGTGGGTGCCATCGGCCAGCTGCATGCCGTGGCTGCGCAGCGCCATCTGGATGTAAAACGCCATCCGATAGCCGTTGTGTACCGCGTAGTTGTTGCTCTTCCAGGGGGCTTCGTAGCGGTCGCTGCCCGCATCCAGTACCTTGCAGTTGGCGCCAAGCACCACCCGGTTGCCGCTGCTGTCTTTCACGCCAGCGGCATCCGACATAAACACATAAAACAAATCTTTATGGTTCATATGGCCATCGGTGATGGGGGTGGTATTGCCGTCACGCAGATAATGGGCCTGCCATTTCACAACGTAGGGGAAGATGTTGTTGGAGTTTTCCCCGGCGCGGCTGCCGTAACCGGCCCAGTTGTCGGCGTCACCTGCGGCGGCATATTGCACATTGAGGCGGTTGGTTTGCAGGTTGTGGCCCAGCTCGTGGTTATCGCCCCAGCCGGTGGGGCTGATGTTCCAGGCCGCATCCCAGGGGTTGCCGCTGCAACCGGCGCCGCAGTGGGCGTTCTGGTCGTAGTTGGCGTGCTGGATGATTTTGCGGGTGTGCAGGGTTTCATCCAGGCACTCGCTGCCAAGCAGATTCGTGCAGGCGGCTTTCACATCGGCAGGCAGAGATTCAGCCAGGGACTTGCCCTGAATTTTAAAGCCTGCCAGGGTGTAGACCGCATTGATATGATCTTCCGAGATGCTTTTCAGCAGTGCATTCACATCGGCCACGGCGCCGCCAATGGCATTGGTAAAGCGGTCACGGCGCATATGCTGCTCGGCGCCATCGGTACGCAGATCCACATGGGGCAGTTCGGTCTGGCTCAGGCGCTCATTAAAGGCGGCGATTTGGCTATCATCGCTGAAATTCATGATGGCCGGATGGCGGGTTACGCCGCTGGCGCTGATGTCTGCGCTAAGGGCTTCACCGCTGCCACCCAGATACAGGTACAGAGGTCCGCCGTAGGGGCTTGAAAAACTGATGCTTTCGCCTTTTTCCAGTCGCAGGCGCTGGGTTGCCAGCTCCAGTGGCGCCCGGTACACCTTTTGCTCGAAGGCGCGGTTGGTGTTGCGTCTGTGGTAGTTGAGTTTGATTTCCACCCGTGCATCGCTGTTATCCAGTCGATTCAGGGTCACAGTTTGCCCCGGCAGCACATACCAGCCGGTGGTGGTCCACTGGTTGGGGTAGGGCACGCCCAGGGTCTTGCGCTCGGTAACTGTGGCCGGATGGGCGTAACTGGCGTTGCTGCCCTTGGCGAGATTGTTCCTGTCGGTTACGTATTCTCCGAGGTCGGCCTGAGCCGGATTGTCCTTGCGGGCATAGTTCACCAGCCAGTCGGCGAACATGGCTTGCTGCCAGCTTTGCTGCTCTTCCCAGGCGATGGGGTAGTCGATGGCGGCGCGGTATTTGTCGGCAAGCAGCACGGCGGCATGCAGGGTGTCTGCGCCTGCCAATGACAAGGCATCCTGGCCCATATTATCCAGGGTGACGGCAGCGCCTCTAAGCCAGTCGGCCCCGGCTTTGAAGGCATCAACAAAGCCTGCCTCGTTACAGGAGAGGAAGTTGCCGCCACAGTTGGCCAGCAGCGCGGTATCGAAGTTACCTGCGCCGAGGTTGGCCAGCAGACGGTCGACCGCTGCCAGATTGGCATCGCTGGCGCGGATGTCGCTCACGGCAAGATTGTCGGCATTGAGTTTCGACCAATAGTTGCCATAGGTCACCAAGCCCATTTGCTGATACAGCGGGCTGAGCATGGGGCTGGCTTCTCGCCAGTAGTTGGACAGCAGCAGCGGGATCCCCGCCGCTCTGGCCTTGGCGACGGCTGCAGCTATGCCCTCATGGCCAAGTGACTTGCGGTCTATGTCCGACAGGATAATCAGGTCAGGCTTAAGGTTGTCTATACAAGTTGATAACTCGTTGTAATCACAGCTATTGGCTTCGTTAATGCTGTGGGCATTGGCATAGTTATTGGTCAGCCAGGTGCGAATCCCTTCGTTATGAGGGAAATACCAGCTGTCGGCGCGGCTCGGCATTTGCGCCGTGACTATGCTAAGCCCCTCGGTTTGGTCGGCGCCCTTGGTGAGCCAGCCGATGAGGCCTTTGAGCAGCATATCGGTTTCGGTGGAGGTACTGACCGAAAACAGGTTTGCTGCCATGGCCGCGCTGCGGTATTCACCCTCTTCTGACACCATTACCAGGCCACGATTGGCGCTGTTGCCACCGCCATCTTTATTGGCGGGCAGTAAGGTATGGGTGCGCTCAGGCAGGAAACTGGTGAAGGTGATGGAGTCGTGGCTCGGGTGCCAGCTGATTTGGGATATGCCCTGATACAGGGAATCGACCAGCGCCTTACGGGAGCCCTCGGCGGCAGCGACGGCCTCCCTTGCGTGGCTGATAAGCTCAGCATCAGTGGCCAGGCTGTGGTCGCGGTGGCGAATGGCATTGGCGGCATTGGTGATAAAGCTGGCGCTCACGGTGCAATCCGCAGCCATGGCGGCGGTGGTATAGCTGCTGCCCGACAAGGTGCCGCCACAACCTTCTATGGTATCCAGGGTAAAGCCGCTGCTTGCCGTTACAGTGAAGCTGCCCTGTTTGCCTGCTTCGATGCTGAGACTGGCGGGAGACAGCTGGCCGCCGCTGCCACTTTGGGCCTTGGCGGTGTACAGGGTCGCGGCAGGTGGCGTGGTGGTGCCACCATCGCCATCGGAAGAACCGCCGCCACCGCAGCCATAGAGGGCCAGGCTCAGGGCGGTGAAAACCAGGGTATTTCGCATGGCCACTGTGTTTCTCATGGGTAGTCCTTGTGGTCTTTTTGTACTGTTATTGTGCAGGCATTATAACCTTTCCTTCTTAGCTTTAAAGAATTAAATATAAGAAATTCATTGCGTTACAGAATGGTGTCTTTGACGTTCGTCAAATTTCAGACACAAAAAAGCCGGCAGGTGCCGGCTTTTGAATAGATGACAATTTACCGCTTTTCGCGGGCAATGGCGCGATAGCCAATGTCGGTGCGGAAGTACACGTCATCCCAGTGGATTTCATCTACCAATGCATAAGCGGCTTTTTGGGCTTCGGTCACTGTGTTGCCAAGGGCAGTGGCGCACAGTACGCGGCCACCGTTGGTGACAACGCGGCCATCGACCATCTTGGTACCGGCATGGAATACCTTGGCGTCGTTGTTGCCAAGGGACAGGCCCTCAATCACATCGCCCTTGCGGTAGTCATCGGGATAACCACCGGCAGCGAGCACCACACCTACGGCGGCGCGGCTGTCGTACTCGGCGGTCACCTTATCCAGCTCACCGCGGCAGGCGGCCAGACACAGCTCAACCAAATCGGATTTGAGGCGCATCATGATGGGCTGAGTCTCTGGGTCGCCGAAGCGGCAGTTATATTCCAGCACCTTGGCCTTGCCCTGAGGGTCGACCATCAGACCGGCATACAGGAAGCCGGTGTAAACATTGCCTTCGGCGGCCATGCCGTCCACGGTTGGGCGAATAACGTTGGCCATCACCCAGTCGTGTACGTCCTGAGTTACCACTGGGGCTGGAGAGTAAGCACCCATACCGCCGGTGTTGGGGCCGTGGTCGGCGTTATCGCGGGCCTTGTGATCCTGGCTGGTGGCCATTGGCAGGATGTTTTTGCCGTCGACCATCACGATAAAGCTGGCTTCTTCGCCCTTGAGGAACTCTTCCACCACCACGCGGGAACCTGCTTCACCGAACTTGTTGCCAGCCAGCATATCGTCGATGGCGGCATCGGCTTCGGCCTGATCCTGAGCGATGATCACGCCCTTACCGGCGGCGAGACCATCGGCCTTGATAACCACTGGGAAGCCGGTCTTACTGGCAAGCTCGGCCACAAAGGCTTTGGCGGGTGGGATTTCGGTGAAGTTCTGATAATCCGCTGTCGGGATCTGATGGCGGGCCAGGAAGTCCTTGGTGAAGGCCTTGGAGCCTTCCAGCTGCGCGGCACCCTGGGTTGGACCAAAGATGGTCAGGCCTTCGGCGCGAAACGCATCAACCACACCAATCACCAGCGGCGCTTCGGGGCCAACTATGGTCAGGGCGATATTGCTTTGTTTGGCAAAGGCGAGCAGCGCAGGGATGTCGGTGGCATCAATCGCCACGTTTTCCACCTTGGGCTCGAGGCTGCTGCCGGCGTTGCCGGGGGCCACAAATACGGTATTTACGTCGGCATTCTGAGCGGCTTTCCAGGCCAGGGCGTGTTCGCGGCCACCACTGCCAATTACGAGAATATTCATCTGCTTATTCCTTAAATCTTGAATGCGAAAGGCAGCCCTAAGGCTGCCTCAATCTTATCAGTGGCGGAAGTGGCGCATGTTGGTGAACACCATGGCCATGCCGTGCTCGTCGGCGGCGGCAATCACTTCCTCGTCGCGGATAGAACCGCCGGGCTGGATGATGCAGCTGATCCCGGCAGCGGCAGCGGCGTCGATACCATCGCGGAATGGGAAGAAGGCGTCAGACGCCATCACTGAGCCCTCAACCACCAGACCTTCGTCGGCGGCCTTGATGCCGGCAATCTTGGCACTGTAGACGCGGCTCATCTGGCCTGCGCCCACGCCAATGGTCATGCCTTCTTTGGCATACACGATGGCGTTGGATTTAACGAACTTGGCTACTTTCCAGCAGAACATCAGATCTTTAAGTTCAGCTTCGGTCGGTACGCGCTTGGTCACGACTTTAAGCTCAGCCTCGGTCACCATGCCCTGATCGCGGTCCTGAATGAGAAGACCACCGTTGACGCGCTTGTAGTCCAGACCCTTGGTCTGTTCGGTCCACTGACCGCACTCGAGCAGGCGTACGTTGGTTTTCTTGGCAACCACATCGCGGGCAGCCTGGCTTACCACGGGGGCGATGATCACTTCCACGAACTGACGCTCAACGATGGCGGCGGCGGTGTCGCCGTCCAGCTCGCGGTTAAAGGCGATGATGCCACCGAAAGCAGAAGTTGGGTCGGTCTTGTAGGCGCGGTTGTAAGCGTCCAGCAGGTTGTCGCCCAGGGCCACACCACAGGGGTTGGCGTGCTTGACGATAACGCAGGCAGGCGCATCGAATTCTTTTACGCACTCAAGGGCGGCATCGGTGTCGGCGATGTTGTTGTAAGACAGGGCCTTACCCTGCAGCTGAGTGGCGGTGGCCACAGAGGCTTCGTCGCTGTTCAAATCCACGTAGAAGGCGGCGCTCTGGTGGCTGTTTTCGCCGTAGCGCAGGTCCTGCTTCTTCACCAGCTGGGTGTTGAAGGTGCGTGGGAATTTGGAGTCGTCGTGGCACTCGTCGCTGCTGTGAGCTGGAACCATGGTGCCGAAGTAGTTGGCAATCATGCCATCGTAAGCAGCAGTGTGCTCGAAGGCGGCAATAGCCAGATCGAAACGGGTAGCGTGGGTGGTAGAGCCGCCGTTAGCGCTTATTTCGGCCAGCACACGGTCGTAGTCTTTGGCGTTAACCACAATCACCACGTCTTTGTGGTTCTTGGCGGCAGCGCGCACCATGGTAGGACCGCCGATATCGATGTTCTCGATGGCGTCTTCCAGAGTACAGCCAGGCTTGGCAACGGTAGCGGCAAAGGGGTACAGGTTAACGGCAACCAGATCGATAGGGCCAATGTTGTTGGCGGCCATTACGTCTTCGTCCTGGCCACGGCGCGCCAGAATGCCACCATGCACCTTGGGATGCAGGGTCTTGACCCGACCGTCCATGATCTCAGGGTGACCTGTGTAGTCAGAAACTTCGATCACAGGTACGCCGTTATCGGCCAGCAGCTTGGCGGTGCCACCGGTGGACAGGAGTTCTACGCCCTGTGCATGCAGTGCCTGGGCAAACTCGAGGATACCTGTTTTATCGGACACGCTCAGCAGCGCGCGGCGAATGGGTCTGGCATTATTCATTTTGGGTACAGTTTTCCGCTGTTAAGGGTTCAAGGATCTTTCGGAAAACAAAACAGCATCAATGTTTTATTTTCCAAAAGTCCCTCGCGTTTCCCCTCACGCGAGTTTATTGGTCTGCCAAGACACCTTTTTATGGGCGCGTATTCTACCGTAAAACGCTGCCCGGCGCTGTTTTTTCTGCGTGATTTCACAATATCGTTCTGCGAACGACACCCAAGCCAATACAGACCCTTGACCTTGGATTAAACTCCAAGGTTTATACTTGCGCCATTGTTGGAAATTCGGGATAGACACATGTATCGCATCGGTGAGTTGGCCAGCCTCTGTGAGGTGAAAGCCGATACCCTGAGGTTTTACGAAAAGCACGGTTTGCTGGCGCCCTCGATGCGCACTGATTCGGGCTACCGGCTTTACAGCCGCGATGATGCCGCCCGGCTCAAGTTTATTTTGCGTGCCAAGGCGGTGGGCTTTAGCCTGAATGAAATCACCGAGCTGTTGTCCATCGAGCTGAATAAGGCCGAGTGGGCCTGCGCTGATGTGAAAGGTATGGTGGATGACAAGCTCGAGCAGGTGAATGCCAAAATCGCCGAGCTGACGGTATTTCGCGATTCTTTACAGCGTTTGTCGGACGCCTGCTGCGGCGGCCCCGAGAGCGCCGAACACTGCTCCATTTTGGAAGCATTGGAAACCAATCATCAGGTGCGTCCGGAACATCACGGCAGCGCACAGCATAAGGATGATGACTCATGTTGTTGAACAACTTTCTTCATTTATTTTTGGAATCCGCCCCCTGGCTGCTGCTCGGGCTGTTTTTGGCCGGTATGCTGAAAATGTTTGTGCCCATGGAGTGGATGCAAAGGCAGCTCGGTGGTCACGGCTTTAAGGCAACTGTTAAGGCGGCGCTGCTGGGTGCGCCCCTGCCACTGTGCTCCTGCGGGGTAATTCCGGCGGCAGTGGGCCTTCGGCGCAGCGGCGCCTCCAAGGCGGCCACCACCTCGTTTTTGGTGTCTACCCCTGAGACTGGCGTCGACTCAGTGACCGTCTCCTATGTGTTGCTTGGGCCCTTTATGGCCATCATCCGCCCCATCGCTGCTGTGACCAGCGCCATTGTGGCAGGGCTGCTGGTTGGCCGTGATGAGGATGAGCCGGATAACAGATCCCAATCCACAGAAGCATCGTCTGAAACGCAGTTTGAGAAGCCTTCTGATAAGCCAGTGGCCAGGCCAGCCATGAGCTTCAAACCGGTTGCGGCAGACAGCCCACTGATGACCCCAACCGGCGCCAAGCTGGCTGGGGCGCCGGCGGTGAGTTTCAAACCAGTTACCGAAAAAACAGCGGCAAAGACTGGCGCCAGCTGCTGCTCCGGCAAAGCCGAAGCTGAGCCCAAGCCCGAACCCATACAGGGATCCTGCTGCACGCCAAAGGCGGTTGCGGCTTCTTGTTGCGACGCCAAGCCCGCCGCTGATAAGGCCTCCTGTTGCAGCCCCAAGGCCGCAGTGCCCGAGGCACAAAGCTGCTGCGCGTCTTCATCATCCGCGTCCATGGTCAAATCTGCTGATGCTGGCTGCTGTGGCAGCACGCAACAGCATGCTCACCCGGCGGATAAGCCTGCCTCTGTGATAGAGCGAGTTTGGGATGGGCTGGTGTATGCCTCAACCGACCTGGTGCGCGATACCGCCATCTGGCTGCTGATTGGTCTTTTCTTCGCTGCTTTGGTGCAAACCTATGTGCCGGCAGACTTTTTGGCTCAATGGGGTAACGGCATTCTCGCCATGTTGGTGATGGTGCTGGTGTCTATTCCCATGTATATCTGCGCCACGGCGTCGACCCCGATTGCGGCAGGATTGCTGCTGGCCGGTGTGTCTCCCGGCGCTGTGCTGGTGTTTATGATGGCAGGCCCAGCCACCAATATCGCAACCCTGGGGGTGGTGACCAAGGAACTGGGTAAGCGGGCGCTGTTTGGCTACCTGGGTGGTGTGCTGGGTGTGGCCCTGGTGTTTGGTGTGCTGGTGAACTATCTGGTGGCGACCTTTGGCTTTGAGGTGGCGCCGCAGATTGGTGAGGAGCATGCCATGCTGCCAGACTGGCTGGTGGCCTCATCCGGGCTGCTGCTCGCCTTCCTGATGGGCCGGGTGCTGTGGCAAAAACTGCCCCGCAAGCAAAAAACCGGCAGCTGTTGCAGCTAGTCCCAACGCATCAAAAAGCCCCGCACCGCGGGGCTTTTTGTTTAAAGAGCTGAGCTTATTTGTGCTTGCCGGTATTCCAGCCGCGGTGGCCAAGAAGCTTTTCACCGGACTCGATGGCGCCGGTTTCCAGGGTGGTGCCCATGGAATCGTTCCAGCGGTTGAGGTAGCCAAACAGGGCGATAACCCCCAGCATCTCGACTATCTCATCTTCTTCCCAATACTGATGCAGTCTGGCATTCAGCTCGGCATCCACTTCATTGGGCACAACTGAGGCCGCCACGGCAAAGTCCAGGGCTGCCCGTTCGGCCTCACTGAATGCGCTGTGGGTCTTGTATTCCCACACATGCTCCAGCTGCTCAGCGTCGGCGCCGTATCGCTCGGCGGCGCGGATAGTGTGTGCCTGGCAGTAGCGACAGCCGGTGATATTGCTGGATACATAGGCGATGAGGCGCTTCTGGGCGCTGGTCAGGCGACCCTTGTTTTCCATTACAGCCATGTTCAGTTCGATAAAGGCCTTGGCGATGCGGGGGCGGCGCATCATGGTCAGCACGCTATTGGGACAAAATCCCAAGGTTTCGTTAAAGAACTTGGCCATTTCGGCCACTTCGGGGTTGGAATCGGCAGGCAGGGGGCTAACCAGCGGCATGGGGTCTCCTTGAAGCAGCAGAAAATAAAAAGCACCTTGGGGCAATCCCGCACCCGCGGCGCTTTGAGAGAGTACCTTACTAGCCTAAGAAAAAGTTTTGCTTGGCAATAGCTGCGCCGCCGCACTAAGTTATCGATACACTTTCAGGGCAAACTTTCACTGTATCGTGGATTTTTGGCAAAACTGTATCGGTTGAAATGAAAAAATATCAGCAAGTCGCCGAGGCTATCGCCAGGCAGATCCGCGAAGGCCGTTATGGCCTGGGCGAGCGTTTGCCTTCGGTTCGGGAGGTGTGCGGCCGTTTTGGCATCAGTATGTCTACTGCGCAGGCCGCGTTTCGGCTGTTGGAAGATCAGGCGCTGGCACAGGCGCGGCCGGGCGCCGGTTTTTATGTGAGTTTTCGCGGCACGCCGCAGGTACCTGGGGAGGGGCCGGCCAGGTATGAGGTGCATAACCGCATGCTGCAGGTGCTGTCCTGGTGTGCCCAGCCTGGCATCACAGATTTGGGTACCGCGGTCCTGTCTCCCGGGCTGTTGCCCAGAGCGGCTCTGTCGAAGCTGCTGGCTCGTCAGGCACGCTTTGAGATGGCAACCGTGCTGCAACCGCTTTTCAGTGGTGGCCATCCACCGCTGAGGCGTGAAATTGCCAAGCGGCTGATATTGCAAGGGATTGAGCTTGGTGAAAGCGAGGTGCTTGTTACCGGTGGCTGTCAGGATGCCATTTCACTTGCCCTCAGTGCCATTGCCCACGCGGGCGACACCATTGCGGTGGAAAGCCCCTGTTTTCCCGGGCTGCTGCAGGTGATTGAATCATTGGGTATGAAGGTGCTGGAAATTCCCTGCTCGCCCGGACAGGGGCTCAGTGTGGAGGCGCTGCAACTGGCGCTGGCACGTTGGCAGGTGGCGGCTCTGGTGCTTTGCCCGGATTTTTCCAATCCCACCGGTAGCCAAATGCCGCTGGCCAATCGGCAACGCTTGCTGGCGCTGGCTGGAGAGCACGATCTGGCGATTATCGAGGATGACCTGTTTTCTGAGTTGCAGGAGCCGGGCAAAGGCATCCCGGCGCTGAAGGCGCTCGATACTGACGGGCGGGTTATCTACTGCTCATCGGTGGCAAAGTCGCTGGGTTCTGGGCTCAGGCTCGGTTGGCTGTGCGGCGGCCGTTATCATGGCGATATCGCCAAATTGAAGGCATTTCGGAATGTATCTGAGCCTTTGATTATTCAGGCATTGGTGGCGGAGTTCATGGCCAGTGGTGGCTATGGCAGGCACCTTGGAAGCCTTGGAAAACGGCTGCAACTGAATCTGAAAAAACTGCGCGGCTGGGTGGAGCAGGCCTTTCCGGGTCAGACTCAAATCGGTCGGCCAGAGGGGGGCTTTGTGCTCTGGGTAAGCTTGCCCGGCATAGACTCGGGGCGGCTATTGTCCCTCGCGGTTGCCGAAGGGGTGGCCTTCTTCCCGGGGGATGTGTTTTCCGGGGCGGGGCAATACAACCACTGCCTGCGTTTAAGTGGTGCCTTCGACGATGACGACAAGACCCAAAAAGCCGTGGCAGTGCTTGGTCGGCTTGCTCATAGTTTGTTGTAACTTCTTACAAAAGGAACTTGTCTAAACAAGTTCATCCACCCATGATGGGTAAGTTCCAGCGGTAACGGATTAACAATTTCCAGAGGGATTTTCATGAAAAAAACCATGCTGGCACTAAGCCTGTCTGCCTTGGCAGTCATGGGGTGCCAATCCACATCAAATGAATCGGCCACAGCGCCAACGGCCAGCCAAAGTGGCGCCGAAGCCCTGGGCCCCATGGCCAAGCCACGTTTGTTGGCGCATCCCCGCTATGACGCCAAAACCTTCTACGACACCACCTCTTACACGGGCTCGAGCATCAGTGCCGATGGCCGTTCTGTGCTGGTGGGCTCTGACGAGTCGGGCATTTATAACCTGTATCGACTGAGTCTGGCTGATGGCAGCAAGATACAGCTGACCAATTTCGAAGACAGTACCTACCCCGAGCGCTGGTTCCCGGCCGACGACAGGGTGCTGTTTTCCAAGGATCAGGGCGGTAACGAGCTGGATCATGTGTATGTGCGCGAACTCGATGGCAGCATCCGTGATCTGACCCCGGGCGATAATACCCGAGCCTCCTTTGCCGGCTTTACCGAAGACGGTAAGTCATTCTTTATCCTCACCAATGAGCGCGATCCCAAGTTTATGGATCTGTACCGCTACGATGCGTCCAGCTACGAGCGCACCCGGGTATTCCAAAACGATCAGGGCTTTTCGCTTGGGGATATAGATAAGAGTGGCCGCTTTGTGGCGCTGAACAAATCCGTCAGCAACAAAGATAGCGACATCTACTTGCTGGATTTGCGCAGCCGCAGCCTTAAACCCGTGATGGTAAGTGAGCCAGACCTCGAGGCCTCTGAAGGAGTGAAGAGCTTCTCGCCGGATGGCCGCACCCTGTATTACAGCAGCAATGCCAAGTCTGAATTCGATGAGGTGTGGGCCTACGATATTGCCTCTGGCAAGCGCACCAAGGTGGCCTCGGAAGACTGGGATATCCTCTACTATGGCTTCTCTGAAAGTGGCCGTTATCAGGCGATGGCGGTGAATGCCGATGCCCGAACCGAGGTCAGCATCACAGATACCCAAACCGGCAAGGCGTTGGCGCTGCCACCGCTGCCTGCGGGTGATATTCGTGGCGTGAGTTTTTCCAAAGACGATAAAACCATGGTGTTTTATCTGAACTCAGACATTTCGCCTTCGGATCTCTACGTTTGGCGTGTTGGCGAGCCGTCGGTGAAGCGCCTGACCAATGCTCTGAGCGCGGATATCGATCGCAATAGCCTGGTGGCCTCCAAAGTGGTGCGTTACAAGAGCTTCGATGGCCTTGAAGTGCCAGGGCTGCTGTATCAGCCCAAGCTGGCCCATGGCGCCAAACCGGCACCGGCCATTTTGTGGGTTCACGGCGGCCCGGGTGGCCAGAGCCGCAGCGGCTACAGCCCTACCATCCAGCATCTGGTGAACCATGGATATACGGTGTTTGCGGTTAACAACCGTGGCAGCTCAGGTTACGGCAAAACCTTCTTCCATCTGGATGATAAAAACCATGGTGAAGGCGATCTGCAGGATATGGTGTGGGCCAAAAAATATCTGCAAAGCCTCGACTGGGTAGACAACGACCGCATCGGCATTGTCGGCGGCAGCTACGGTGGCTTTATGGTGGCCGCTGCGCTGGCCTTCACTCCGGAGGAATTCAAGGTCGGTATCGATATCTTTGGAGTTACCAACTGGGTACGTACCCTGAACTCAATACCGCCCTGGTGGGAGAGTTTCCGCAAGTCGCTCTACGATGAAATGGGCGATCCGGCCACCGATGGCGAGCGCCACAAGGCGATTTCACCCCTGTTCCACGCCAGCAATATAGTGCGGCCGCTGATGGTTATTCAGGGCGCCAACGATCCAAGGGTATTGCAGGTGGAAAGCGATGAGCTGGTGGAAAAAGTCCGCGCCAATGGGGTGCCGGTGGAATATGTGCTGTTTGATGACGAAGGCCACGGCTTTACCAAGAAGGCCAACAGAATTGCGGCTTCCGAGGCGTATCTTAAATTCCTTGATACCTACTTAAAGCCCTGATTGCACGGGCTGAAAACACAAAAAAGGCACTCAATTGAGTGCCTTTTTCATGGATGTTCTATCACGGCGGTGCTGGCTTACTTGCCCTTTTTGCCGAGGTTTTCAACCTTGCTGCCGGCTTGTTGTTTCTTCGCCTGTTTGGCGGCGCGTTTTTCCTTCATGCTTTTTTGCGGTGCTTTCTTTTGGTCTTTGCTCATGGTGGCTCCCTGCGGTGGTCGGTGGCGCCGTTTGTTGAATTTTTAAACGGCAAGAGTCAGCTTAGAGAATCCCGAAAAAGACAGATAGATTATTTTGCGCTAATAGAAATTGGCTTATTCGAAAGCTTGCTAACGGCGCAAAGCCATAAAAAAAGCCCCTGTTTTAAGGGGCTTTTTTACTGCTATTCGACTTAACCCGCTGGGGTGTAGTCGGCAGGGAAGTTACGGCTGCTGGTGGCGCCCTGGGTGACAGTTACGTCCTGCTCATCGGCGTGGATGAAGAAGGGGGCAACTTCGTCTGTGGGCGCATTGTCGGCTTCAGGATCGTCGTTCTGGGCCACGCAGGTGTAACCCAGGGCATAGCTGCCGGTCACCACATAGCCAAACTCGTAGCCATGGCCAGTTAGGTTACCGGCTTCATCGGTGATGTCGTTCACGCGGGCTACGGCCAGCGGGGCAACCATGGGCTCGGTAACCTGAGCACGGATGTCGCTCATGTTTTCCAGTACAGTGCCTGCATCGTACAGGTACACAGCACCGGCAAACTCGCTGCCACCGGCCGCGGTTTCACAGGCGGCGATGGTGTCAGGGCCAATCAGACCTTCGATGTTGCCAACTTCGGCGCGGTTAACCAGCTGTACCGAGGTCGGCTTGAGGGTCCAGTAGTCTTTGTTGCCATGGGGCGCCTGAATACCACGGGCGAGGTCAAACTCGGCAACGTAGTCGTTGGCACCGGCGGCGATAGTGAAGCTCTTGTTGAAGAACAGGCGACCGGTGTCGGCGTCTTCGGCGCCTGTGCCACCGCAGCTGCCGTTGCTGTTGGTCACCAGACCATGGTCGTTGCCATCGTTGGTTTTCACAAATGAACTGGCGGTATCCACGGTTTCGCGGTTTTCCATGTAGATACACATCTGGTATTCGCCAACCGGTACCTGCACGCCTTCGACCAGGGTCTCGGCTGAAGCGCCCTGGAACGACAGCAGGTCAACCTGCTTGGCGGCGCCGTTGTTTGCCACGTTGAAGGAGTAAGTGCCGCTGGCATTTTTCAATACCACTTGTTTGAAGGCGATATTAACCTCGGTCGCATCGGCTGGGTTATCCGATACGCCCAGGCTGAAGCTGCCCATCTGTACCTGAGGGGTGTCATCGCCACCGCCGCCGCATGCGGCAAGCAAGGAGGTCAGGGTGACGGCAATCAGAGTTTGGGTGAATTTCATGTTGCACCTTTTTCGTTATTCAGAGTTCCATAAGTCCCTGTTTTTGAGGTTCACTTCTTCCCTGAACCCTCAGTGCTCATGCGAAAGTGTTAGCCTGAGCACCTGCCGGACAGGATAACCCCTCGTACGGTAAATGCAAATTTCCTGATGTAGCGCCCGTTTGCAACCGTCGAACAGGCCCGGTTTCAGCGTTTGATAAAGTCTGGCACTTCCAGCACCTCATCGCCAAATCGCTCGAACAAATGGGTAAACACGAATTCGATAAACACCCGGTAGCGCCGCGGCAGGTAGGCGCGTTGGGGGTAATTAAGGGTGATTTTCGCCTGCTGCATGGGAAAGTCTTCCAGCACAGGCACCAGTTGCCCGGCCTCAATGGCATCTTTGGCTATCAGGGTGGGTACGGCGGCGATCCCCACACCTTCGAGGGCCGCTTCCCGCGCCAGGGTGACATTATTGACCGTGAGCTGCGCCTCGGGCTCAAACACCTGCCACTGCTCGCCATCGAAAATGCGCCACACGCCATCGATATGGGCCGAGGTCAGCCGAATGGCTCTGTGATGTACCAGATCGGCCGGGACCTTTGGCGTGCCGAATCTGGCCAGATAATCCGGTGAGGCGAGCAAAATCTTTTCGGCGCGGATCAGCGCATGGCTTGTCAGCCGGGTGTCTTTGACATCGGAAATCTGAAACAGCATATCGATGCCTTCTTCCATTACGTCTACCCGGCGGTTAGTCAGCTCAGTTTCAATATTAATTTCAGGGTATTGCATCAAAAAGCGCGCTAACACCCGGCCAAGATACAGCTGCCCCAATTCGATGGGACAAATGACCTTGAGGGTGCCGCGAATTTGCTGCTGGCTGGCACTCAGCTGTTCTTCGGCCAGTTGCAGCTCAGACAAAATCCGATTGATGCGGTTGTAGTAGTTGTTACCTGCCTCGGTGAGCTTGAGGGCGCGGGTGGTGCGAAATAGCAGCTGCACTCCGGCATCTTTCTCCAGCTCGGCAACTTTACGACTGACGGTGGCCTTGGTAACGCCAAGCTGGGCGGCGGCCGCGGTGAAGCTGCCCTGTTCCACCACTGCGGCAAACAGCTGTACCCGATTTAAGTCCATGATTGTTACACCTGTGAAACAGTGGGTTGAATTTTGGCTGACTAATCAAAAAAAAGAGACAGAAGTACAATAGCAGTCACTGAATAAGGAGTCTACGAATGAGCAAATCAAAACTCTGGGTGCTGTTACCTGTGCTGGCCATAGTTGGCGGTGGCCTGTATCTGTGGCACAGCCTCAGGTTTATTGAACGCACTGATAACGCCTATGTGGAAGCCGATATTTCTCAGGTCAGCGTGAAGGTGCCGGGGCTGGTGGTGGAGTCGCGGGTGCAGGACAACCAGCATGTGCTCGCCGGCGCCCTGCTTGCCCGCCTCGATGACAGCGAATACCGCGCCAGGGTGGCACAGAGCGAGGCGCGTCTGGCCAATGTCAGTGCCGAACTTGCCACGCTGGAAGCCAAGATAAATTTGCAGGGCGCCCTCATCGCCCAGGCCCGTGCCGGGGTGCAGGCGGCCGATGCTGAGCACAAGCGGGTGAAGCAACAACTGGTGCGTGCCAGTGAGCTGCGCCGCCGTGACTACAGCTCCCAGGACGATGTGGATCGCCTGAGCGCCGAGCTCGATGGCGCCACAGCCCGTACTGAAGAGAGCCAGGCATCGCTGGATGCCCGTGAGCAGGAACTGGCGGTGCTGGTGGCCGAGCGCAATCAGCTCAATGCCAGCCATGCCGAAGCTGTGGCTGGATTAAGCCTGGCCAAATTGCAGCTTAAAGATACCGAAATCCGCGCCCCCTTCGATGGGGTGGTGGGCAAGCGCGGCGCCTTTGTCGGCCAGTATGTGCAGCCGGGGCAAGCGCTTTTCAGTTTGGTGCCGGACGGGGCCATGTGGATCACTGCCAATTTCAAAGAAACGCAGATCCACGGGATGAAACCCGGTCAGCCGGTGACAGTGTCACTCGACGCGTTTCCCGACCATGAATTCCATGGAGTCATCGACAGCCTGTCGCCGGCTTCCGGTGCCAAATTCAGCCTGCTGCCGGCAGAGAACGCCACCGGCAACTTCACCAAGATTGTGCAGCGTATTCCGGTGCGGATCCGGCTGGAAATGAGTGAAGAGCAGGCCCACGTAGTGCCCGGCCTCAGCGCCGTGGTGTCGGTGGATACCCAGCTGGCCCCCAACCAGGCGCTGACGGCGAGCCGCTGAGGCTGCCAGATGCTGCCCGGATGTAAGGAGCTACCATGAGCCACTCTGTTTCCGTGCCCGGTCACGCCCCGGGCGATAAATCTGATATTGCCATCGACTACGGGGTCGGCAGCCGCCGCGCCTGGATTGCTGTGATGGGCGGCCTTATCGGCGCCTTTATGGCGATATTGGATATCCAAATCACCAATGCGTCGATGAAGGAAATTCAGGGTAGCCTGGGGGCGACACTGGAAGAAGGCTCCTGGATTTCCACCGCTTATCTGGTGGCGGAGATGATTGCCATTCCGTTGTCCGGTTGGCTCAGCACCGGCTTGTCGGTGCGCCGTTATTTGCTGTGGAGTACCTCGGCCTTTATTGTCAGTTCGCTTTTGTGCTCCATGGCCTGGGATTTAAACTCGCTGATTGCCTTTCGGGCGATGCAGGGCTTTTTTGGTGGCGCGTTAATTCCCTTGGCCTTCAGGCTGATTGTTGAATGTTTGCCTCAGGAAAAGCGGGCCACAGGGATGGCGCTGTTTGGGGTAACGGCTACCTTTGCGCCGTCGATTGGCCCAACTCTGGGCGGCTGGCTCACCGAGCATTTCAGCTGGCATTTTCTGTTTTACATCAACCTGCCACCCGGACTGCTGGTGCTGGCCATGTTGGGGTGGGGGCTTGAGAAGCAGCCTATCGATTGGAGCAAGCTGACCCAGGTAAGTCTGGGGGCCATTCTGACCATGGCTCTGGGGCTTGGCTGCCTCGAAGTAGTGCTGGAAGAGGGCAACCGCAAAGACTGGTTTGGCTCGGATCTTATCCTGAATCTTGCCATAGTTGCGGCCATCAACCTGGTACTGTTTGTGGTGTTGCAGCTTAGAAGCCGGTCACCGCTGGTGAATCTCAGACTGCTGGCGCAGCGTGACTTTGCGCTGTCATCGGTGGCTTATTTTCTGCTGGGGCTTGGCCTGTTTGGTGCCATCTATCTTATCCCTCTGTACTTGTCGCAGATCCACAATTACTCGGCGCTGGAGATTGGCAAGGTCATCATGTGGATGGGCTTCCCGCAGCTGCTGATCCTGCCGCTGGTTCCCAGACTGATTGAGCGCTGGGATCCCCGTTATCTGGCGGCCTGGGGCTTTTTGCTGTTTGCGCTGAGTTATTACCTGAACTCCCATATGACCGCCGACTTCGCCGGTGAGCAAATGATAGTGGCACAAATTGTGCGCGCCATGGGGCAGCCCTTTGTGTTGGTGCCCATCGGTATTATTGCCACCATGCACCTGAAGCCCCAGGACAGTGCCAGCGCCTCTACGTTGCTGAATCTTATCCGAAATCTTGGCGGCGCCTGTGGTATTGCACTGGTGGCCACCATGCTCGACAACCGGGCGCGGGAGCATCTGGCCTATCTGAAAGAGTCGGTGCCGGCCGTCAGCGCCTCGGTGCAGCAGCATCTGTCGGCGCAGGCATCGAGCCTGTTTGCCTCGGGGATTGACCCTGTCAGCGCCGATGCCATGGCCCGCAAGCTGTTTGGCGATACCCTGACGCGGGAAGCCTTTATGCAGGCGTATAACGATGTGTTTTTTGCCATTGGTATGTTGCTGGGGCTGGCGGTTGTGGCAGTGCTGCTTATCCGTCCAAGGGGCAAACAGGCGCCGGGCGCCAATGCCGGTGAGATGCATTAATTCCGATAACGGTGGGGCTGCGCCACGGGTTTGGCGGTGATAGACTGGCGTTTTCGACTGTTTCGGAGAGCCCCGTGATCCAATGGCAAATCAAACGCTTCGCTGAGCTGGATGCGCTGACGCTGTATCAGCTGCTTAAGCTCAGGGTCGATATCTTCGTGGTGGAGCAAAGCTGCCCTTATCCCGAACTGGACAACAAAGATCTGGCCCCGGATGCACTGCATCTGCTTGGCTGGCGTGACGATGCGCTGGTGGCTTACGCCCGTATTCTGCCGCCGGGCGTGAGTTATCCTGAGGCCAGTATTGGCCGGGTGGCGGTGGCCGAGGCTGCCCGTGGCGGCGGTAATGCGCGCCAGTTGATGGCCCAGGCCATAGAGGCGGCGCTGGCTCAGTGGCCTGATGCCGGGATCCGGATTGGTGCCCAGCAGTACCTCGAAGGCTTTTATGGCTCATTGGGTTTTGCAGCTGTCTCCGACGTCTATCTTGAAGATGGTATTCCCCACCTCGACATGTTGTTCAACAAGGAATTGATGTCATGACTCAATACGTGAAAAACGAGCGCCAATTGGTATGTGTTGCCAGCTTTCTGGCTTTTCCCGGCAAAGAAGAGGCGCTGATCGCTGCCCTGAGTTCGCTGATTGCCGACACCCGCCGCGAGCCGGGTTGCATCCGCTATGAACTTAACCAGAGCCGTGATGAGCCAAGACGCATCACCTTTGTGGAGAAGTTTGTCGACCTGCAGGCGTTTGAGGAGCACTGCGCCAAAGACGCTATCCAGCACTATTTTCATCAGGTCATGCCGGCGCTGGTGGAGTCGTATCAGGTAGAAACCTATCACGAAATCATCGCCTGATTTGCCTGCAAGCCATATGAGTAAAAGCCCCGCCAAGCGGGGCTTTTTGTTTGACCGTGAATCGCCGTGAGATGCAAAAAGGCCGGATCAGGGAAGCCTTGATCCGTGCCGGAAAGCTAAGAGATTTGAGAAAACAAGGCAGCGGCGGCCAGATTGACCGCATGCTGTCTGTGTCAGCCCATTATTGCCGGGGAGGGGCATCGGCAACAGGGGCCCGGGAAGGCTTAATGAGGCCTGAGGGTTATCTCAGGCCGGGTGTTCAACTCGCCATCGGCATCCAGGGTGGCTATGTCTTTATCCTGGGCGATAATCGCCAATGGGCCCTGAGGCAGGTTACGCACAAACAGCAGGCGATATCCCCAGGTTTGCAGCCGGTAGAGGCTCATCTTCTGTTCTGCGGTCATGGTGTCCCAGTGGTCCTGGGTACGCAGTGCAATCCCTCGCCTGTCTTGATCCACCGCCAAGGTTTGATTCATCATATCTCGCCCCAACAATTAGGTGATAACTGGCATATTAAGCGCGCATTTTACCCTATTTTATCTGGTTAAAATTTGCGCTCGCGCATGTTTATCCTCTATACGCACCCAGAGCTTGTCAAGGATCAACTTAAGTATGTTCGACTACATCGCACCCGTGTTTCGTCCGCCCTCGGAATGGAAGTCACTGATATTGCAGGTGACCAACGGTTGCAGCTACAACCGCTGCCGTTTTTGCGACATGTATACCGCCGAGCAGAAACGTTTTCGGGCCTTTAAAGAAGACAAAATCGAGGCGGATCTGGCCAAAGCCGCTGCCTCGGGCGTGCCCATCAGACGGGTGTTTCTGGCCGATGGCGATGCCATGACGCTGCCATTTGCCCGCCTCGAAGCCATCTTGCTGCTTATCAAACAATACCTGCCCGATGTGAGCCGGGTGAGCAGCTATTGTCTGCCGCGCAATCTGGCCAATAAGTCGGTGCCACAGTTGGCGCGGCTGCGGGAGCTGGGGCTCAGTTTGATGTATGTCGGCTGCGAGAGCGGCGATGATGAAGTGCTGGCCCGGGTTGCCAAGGGCGAAACCTTTGCCTCGTCGCTGGAGGCGCTGGAAAAAATCCGCGCCGCAGGGATGAAATCGTCGGTGATGATTTTAAATGGCCTCGGTGGCAAGGCTCTGTCGCATCAGCATGCGCTCAATTCTGCCCGGCTGATGAATGCCGCTCAGCCCGATTATCTGAGCACTCTGGTGGTGACATTGCCGCTTGGCAAGGCGCGGATGGATGAGGGTTTTGATGGTGGTTTTGAGCTGCCGTCCCAGGCGGAACTGTTTACCGAAATGCACACGCTGCTGGCCAATCTTGAACTTGAGCAGACAGTGTTCCGCTCAGATCACGCTTCCAACTATCTGGTGTTGAAGGGCATTTTGGGGCGGGATAAGGATGCGCTGCTCAGGCAGGTTCAACTGGCGATGCAGGCGCCTGCCGAGGCAAATCTGCGACAGGAGTGGCAGCGGGGGCTGTAGCGCTTGCTTGGCTCTCGTACTCGCTTCGCTGAGGCACAGGCAAGCCCAGAGCCGATATTGGAGGCGTACCACTAGGATTGTGGCAGCTGTCCCTCGGCAATCATGTCTTTGGTCAGCTCGATACACAAATCTTTAAACCATTGGATTAATGGGTCTTTATGTACCCTTGCATGCCAGTAAAGCATGCCTTCGATGGCCGGAATTTGTGCCAGCGCCAGGTGCTGCAGGCCTTCGCTGCGGGCTAAGAATCGCTCCGGCAGGAATGCCAGGTGCCTGCCGGCCTTCAGGGATTGTTGCAGTACCAGAATCGAAGAGCAGCTGAAGCTGCATTTGCGGCCAAGGCCCAGTTCCTGCGCCAACAGGTCGATTTGCTGTTCAATCAGATTCGAGGCGCTGAAGCGGGCATGATCCCACTCGAACACGTCTTCAATCGTCGGCTTTGCCAGCTTGGCGATGGGATGATTTGGGCTGAAAAACACCAGATATTGCTCGCGGGTGGTGCGGCGGCCATAAATGTTGGGTGGCGGCATTTCCACCCCGCCTACCGCCAAGTCGAGCTCACCCGACTCCAACATGGAAAAGATATCCGACGGTTTATGGATAAACTCCAGCTCCACATTGGGCGCATCCACCATCAACCGCTCCAGCAGTCTCGGCACAAAGGCCTCGGCCACATCGGCCACCAGGCTGAAGCGAATTTTACCGCTGGCTTCCTCCGGCAAAAATGGCTTTTGCAGCAGTAGTCGGCTGGATAGCTGCAGCCACTGGTGCAGCGGCTGGTACAGCTTGAGCGCCTTGTCGGTGGCGGCAATGCCCTGGCCTTGCTTAACAAACAGCGGCTCATCAAACAGCTTGTGCAGTTTTTTCAGGTTCTGGCTCATGGCCGGTTGTGACAGGCCCAGCCGCTCGGCGCTGCGCGAGACACTCTGCTCTTCAATCAATACCGCAAGACACAGCAGCAGATTGAGGTCGCAACTACGGATACGGGCGATGTCGGCCTGATTCAACATAATGAAAACTCTTTGGATAACAGGCTGGCCTTCACTAATGACGCCAGCTCGTTTCGAAAATACAGATGCAGTTGTCTGTGCCTTGGACGGTCCGCCCAGCACAGCTGCAAATCGAGGTATTGGGGCTCGCCAAACCAGACCAGCCGCTGTTGTATTTCTGCGGGCAATACCAGCACCGCATGATGGGGCAGCAGGGTGGCGGTTCCGGCCTGGCGCAGACCATTGACCAGCACGCTTAAGGATTCGGACGACAGCAAATAACCCTGCGCCGCATCATCCATGGCCTGCAGACTTTGCTGCTGCTTTAACTGGCCGTGCTCCTGAAACTGGTAACTGAGCAGTCGCTTGGGGCCTGAATCACTATCCAGGGTGGCATATTGCCAGCAAGCCTTGCCGATGCTGGTGTGCCTGATACCTTTGGGAAAGCTGTCGTAAAACCCCAGCACCAAATCCAGTCTGTCCCGCAGCAGCGACTGAAAACAGTCTTTGTGCTGGGCCTGATAGTCCAGCGTCAGCCCCGGCGCACGTTCAACAAAGTGGCTGATAAGGTCGGGAATAAGCAGCTGAGCCGCCACATCATTCATGGCGAAGCGTACCTGCTCCTGCGCCTTGGCCGGGTCGAAACTCTGATCCCCCAGCAGCGCCGATGCCATGGTGAGGCAGTTTTGTAGCTCAGGAAGCATGGCTTCTGCCTTGCTCGACAGGGTCATGCCGTTGTGACTTTTAATCAGCAGGGGATCTTCAAACAGCACTCTTAAGCGGTTCAATGCCTGGCTCATGGCCGATTGGGACATTCCCAGTGCCTGGGCGGCGCGTGACACATGGGCGTGCTCCAGCAGTACCGACAGGGTAAACAGGGCATTGAGATCGCTCGCTCTGAGCTTTTCAAGGTTTTGGTCCGAAAGGGGCATCCGTGTCTCACAGCAGGGGGTAACCCGCTGACTATAAAATGAAAGCACCCTTATCGCAAAATTAGCTGCACAAACCCTATGGATATAAAAAAAGGCCATTCCATGGCCCCGGATCACAAAGGCTGAAAGCGCCGTCCCCTCCACTCGCTCTGCTTTCTGTCGGGGAATTGCCGGGGGGAGCTGCATAGCGGCTATGCATGATTGGCAATTCTGAGCAGAACGAGCTTGCCCGAAGCGTGGTTGACTCAAAGTGGCAGTCATTGAATCAACCGGGAGGTTGGGCAATCCATCAGCCCCACTATCCAAACCTTGAAGGTACCCCTTACGGGGCTACCTGAATTTGCTTCTCGGCGGTCAGGGTCACAATCACCCGACGCTCCAGCTGACGTTCGTTGATGCTGTCGCCATGGGCCTGAGTTTCACCCTCGGCGCGCTGGTCCATGGACTGCACGTCAACACCGTGGCTGGCCAGATAATCGGTCACTGTGGCAACACGCTTCTCAGACAGCATCTGGTTGTAGCTGGCGTCGCCCTGGTTGTCGGCCTGACCGATAAGCACAATGGCGTCTTTGTCGTTTTGCTTTGACAGGTCCACGATTTGGTCCAGCTTGGCCTGGCCTTCGTCGGTCAGAGCGGCTGAATCAAAGCCGAACAGTACTGCAACGCTGGTGCTCTCGGTGCGGGTTTCCACCACAGGGCGAGGCATCGGCTTGGTTTGCTTGTCGATGACCGCAGGCAGTGTCACGGCTGTTACCGGAGCTGGCTTGGCGCCAAAGCGGTAGGTCAACTGCACGCCAACGGTTTCGGCGTCCATATGGGCGGTTTCCCATGCGGTTTCATCGATATCGGTGAAACGGCGGTACTTGGCGGTCACGTCCATATTGTCGGTGATGCGATAGCCGATACCGGCGCCCACATAGGGAGAGGTGTCAGTGGCACTCACGTACTTGCCCACGCCCATCTGGTGCTCGAGGTGGTACTGATAGGCACCCGCCTCACCGGTCAAAAACCATTTTTCAGACAGTGGCAGGGTACCCACAATGCCGAGGGTGGCACCGCTCACGTCGATGTTCTGCCCCTGAGCTGCTGCACCGCGCATATCGGTGGCATCCAGGGTGCCCAGGTCTTGCCAGCCAGCTTCGACGGCAAAATATTTGTTCAGTTGATAACCTGCAACAGCATTCCAGGCGGTGTCGTCACCGTCTTTCAGGTGGCTGTCGGTGCTGACATTGTTGAAGTCAGTCTGGCCGGCGCCGGCGCCGAAGTAGAAACCGCTCTCAGGTGCTGCGGCGTTGGCATAAGAGGTAGCAGCAATCAGGGCCAGTGCAATCATTGACTTTTTCATCGTTCACTCCTTGGTGTTGAAATACTTTGTTTTCGAAAGTGAGGCCATTGTAGGCAAGGCAATGGTGATGAACGATAAGGCGAATCTAATATTGATTATTAGCTGTGGTTATATGTATTTGCCGGACGAATGAATGGCACAAGAACGGATAAGCAGAAAAAATAAAGGCCCCGCCAGATGCGGAGCCTTTATTGGTGAGCTTTATTGCGGGTGCTGATTGGCTGGTCTTCGATGACCCCGTCAGCGCTTATGAATGGTGTGTCCCCGGCGTTGACTGGCGTGGACTCATTCCGAAATAAGATGCACTTCACGGCTGGGGCAGGGGATCTTGATGGCGGCTGCCTTCAGCGCTTTGTGGATTGCCTGATGAGTGATGTATTTGTCCTGGAAGTAGCTTTGGGTTGGCAGCCAATAGCGGATACCTATCTCGATGCCTATGGCATTAAAGCCGTTAATACCCACCTGAGGTGGATGTTCGGCGCTGAGGCGGCCGCTTTGGCACAGGGCGTCGTTGATAAGGGCCACCACTGCCTCGGCATCTTCCTGATAAGCAATATTGAAATGGCTTTCCACCAATTTGAACTCGAAGGAGTTATGCAGGATTTCGCCGACAATATGCTTGTTGGGGATGCTGATTTGCTCGCCTTCTTCATTGGTCAGAATGGTCATGCCCAGCAGTATGTCTTTTACTACGCCGGTGACGCCGCGCACGCTGATGGTGTTACCCACCACGAAGGGGCGGGTGACTATGATGGTGATCCCGGCGGCGTAGTTGGACAGCATTCCCTGAATGGCAAGACCCGCACCAAGGGAGGCAGCACCTATGGCGGCGACCATAGGGGTGACACTGATCCCAAGCTTACTCAGGGCGACAATGGCCACCATAATCACAATCAAAATACGGATAAGGTTGGTGGCAAAGTTGCTCAGGGTGATATCGATTTCATGCTTTTCGAGCTGCTTGGCCACCATAGAAGCCACCTTTTTCGCCAGCCACAGGCCCGCGAGAAAGATGAGGATGGCGCCCATCAATTGAAAGCTGTAATTCACCAGATATTGGTAAATGATGTCGTAGGCGCCCTGAAGCTGCGCCAGTTCCTGTTCCAGACTCGAATTCATGTCCATATTTCCTTTATCTTTGCCTCAAGCTGAGGGCAAGGGACATCTTAGCCAATCAACAGCAGAAATGAGAGCAAAAAAATGCAGATGGGTACCGATTTTGTGGCTGCAAAACCTTCTATATCTTTTTGTTTTTATTAATTAAAACGCACCGTTCAATATATTTGACTTTTCATGAATAATAAATTACGCAAATCGCATAAAAATTCGTTGCATCTTCATAAAAAATAGCGTCTACTTCGCTCGATTTTTAGCGGCAGACTGCCATCTTTTATTTAGGCGAAGCATAGGAGACCAAGGGCCAATGAGCCAATTTCAATCTATTGACGTTGCTGATTTTTATGACAGTGAAACCTTTGCGCGAATTCAGGAATTCGCCAAGGACAAGGCAACCCCTTTCGTGGTGATTGATACCAATATCATCGCGAAGCAATACGATGACATGGTGACTAACTTTCCCTTTGCCAACGTTTATTATGCAGTTAAGGCCAATCCGGCGAAGGAAATCCTGACGCTGCTGAAAGACAAGGGCTCCAATTTCGATATCGCCTCCATCTATGAGCTGGATATGGTGATGGCCGTGGGCGTAAGCGCCGATCGGGTCAGCTTTGGCAATACCATCAAGAAGCGCAAAGACGTGCGTGCCTTCTTTGAGCGCGGTGTTCGCCTTTTTGCATCCGACTCTGAAGCGGATCTGCGCATGATTGCCGAAGAAGCTCCCGGCTCAAAAGTGTATGTGCGCATTCTGACCGAAGGCTCACAAACCGCTGACTGGCCGCTGTCGCGTAAGTTCGGCTGCCAGAATGAAATGGCCTACGAGCTACTTGCCCTGGCCAAAGAGCTGGGCCTTGACCCCTATGGCATTTCCTTCCACGTGGGCTCACAGCAGCGCGATATCGGCGCCTGGGATGCGGCGATTGGCAAGGTGAAGGTGTTGTTCGACCGTCTGCGCGACGATCACGGCATTACCCTCAAGATGATCAACATGGGTGGTGGTTTCCCGGCCAACTATATCGACAAGACCAATCAGCTTGGTGTTTATGCCCAGCAGATCAAACACTTCCTCAAAGAAGACTTTGGTGACGAACTGCCGGAGATCATTCTGGAGCCGGGCCGTTCGCTGATTTCCAACGCCGGTGTGCTGGTATCGGAAGTGGTGCTGATCAGCCGTAAATCTCACACGGCGCTGGAGCGTTGGGTGTATACCGACGTGGGTAAGTTCTCCGGTCTGATTGAGACCATGGATGAAGCCATCAAGTACCCAATTTACACCGAGGCCAAGGGTGAGCTGGAGAAATGTGTGATTGCCGGTCCTACCTGCGACAGCGCCGACATTATGTATGAGCACTACGCATACGGCCTGCCCGCTGATCTGGCCATTGGCGATCGCCTCTACTGGCTGACTGCGGGCGCGTACACCACGACCTATTCAGCTGTGTGCTTCAATGGTTTCCCACCGCTGAAAGACTACTACCTGTAACGGTTTTCCCATAAAAGAAGGGCGCCTTATCGGCGCCCTTCGCTTTTTGAAGCAGCAGCTAACAGGGTGACATCAGTTGTCGTATGACTTGAGGATTTGGTGTATTTCCTCTTTCAAGTGCAGCTTCTTCTGCTTCAAAACTTTCAATTCCGGGGTGCTGTCGCTGGCTGGATGTCTCTCCAATTCTGTGATTTCTTTGTCTAGCTCATTGTGTTCATTAAACTTTTTAATAAAGTGCGCATCTTCGGTTTTTAATTTGGTGATCAGCTCTCGGTACTCTGGAAACATCGGCAGCGTCCTTTTTTACAGGTGTTTTTTCTTGGGTTCACCTTAACCCTACGCCTGAGTTTCAGGGCAAAAAGTGATCTGGATCACCAAACGAATATCATTAAATTAAGCTATTTATTTTTAAGGTTTTTATTGTGAATTGACCACAGGATTTGCCACTGTGATCACAATTGCGGGAATCGGCCTTTCGGCCAATGGAATCGCGACCCATGGCTGCTATCTTATTAATCAGCAGATTAGTTTGTTTGGTAACTCTATTACGACATAACCTTTACGCATTGGCAGAAATTTCGTGATCAAGTTAACCTTATCGGCTTCGATACTAGGTTAAAGTCGAAGCTATTAGAATTTTATTATCAAAAATGAAAGGGGTTTTCACCATGGCTGATGTATTTCACCTGGGTTTGACAAAAGACATGCTCGACGGCGCCACCCTGGCGATTGTGCCGGGCGACCCGGAGCGCGTGAAGCGAATCGCCGAACTGATGGATAAGCCAACCTTCCTGGCAAGCCACCGCGAATTCACCACTTACCTGGCCTATCTGGACGGCAAGCCTGTGGTGGTTTGCTCTACTGGTATTGGTGGTCCATCTACCTCTATCGCCGTGGAAGAGCTGGCTCAGCTGGGCATCAACACCTTCCTGCGCGTGGGCACCACGGGTGCCATTCAGCCCCATGTGAACGTGGGCGACCTGATTGTGACCCAGGCATCTGTGCGTCTCGATGGCGCCAGCCTGCACTTTGCTCCTATGGAGTTCCCTGCGGTGGCCAACTTTGAATGTACCAGCGCCATGGTAGCGGCCTGCCGCGATGCCGGTGTTGAGCCACACGTTGGTGTAACAGCCTCCAGCGACACCTTCTACCCAGGTCAGGAGCGCTACGATACTGTATCTGGCCGCGTGACCCGTCGTTTTGAAGGTTCCATGAAAGAGTGGCAGGACATGGGCGTGCTGAACTACGAGATGGAGTCCGCCACCCTGTTCACCATGTGTGCCTCTCAAGGCTGGCGTGCTGCCTGTGTGGCCGGTGTGATTGTAAACCGCACCCAGCAGGAGATCCCGGACGAGTCCACCATGAAGAACACTGAAGTCAGTGCTGTGTCTGTGGTTGTGGCTGCGGCCCGCAAGCTGCTGGCCTGATCCCGGCTCGATTAAAAAGGCGCCCTCGGGGCGCTTTTTTTATGGCCGAAAAAATTCCATCACGATTGACATAATATGTCGCCAAGCTGAAAAACTGCTGTTATAGTCGTGTCAGGATCGCACTGGATTGGAGGGGGAGATGGAGTTTTCAAATCCGGTAATCATTTGGGCCTGTGTCGGCGTGGTGTTGATGTTGGCCGAGGTTATAGTACCCGGTGGCATCGTCATCCTGCTGGGCGCAAGCTGCCTTATTGTGGCGGCCTCGCTGGGCATAGGTTTGATTGAGGGCGTGGCTCAGGCTTTCACCCTCTGGTTCATCAGTTCTATGGTGTTGTTGCTGGGATTTCGTCATGTGACTCAGCGATTGGTGGGGGGCGACTCTCACGTCGACAACACCGATGAAGAGCTGGATCTGTACAATCAGCAGGCGCTGGTTAAAGCCGATATCGGGCCGGGGGAAAAACCGGGCCGGGTCGAGTTTCAGGGGGCCGACTGGCCCGCATTGGGGGATGGCAGCCTGATCCCATCAGGAAGCCGTGTCAGGGTAATTTGCCGTGACAACATTTCATTAGTGGTCGAGGCTGTGCCTGCGGACCAACACGCCTGATTTTTCGAACAGGGAGGGAACCATGTTACTGTTCACAATCGTTTTCTTATTCATTGTTTTTCTTCTTTATAAGCTGATGCTGGTCGTGCCCATGCGCGAGGTGGCTGTGATTGAGCGCCTTGGCAAGTTTCGCACCGTGCTGGCACCTGGCTTCCATTTTCTGATCCCGTTTTTTGACCGGGTGGCGTACAAACACGATACCCGCGAGCAGGTGCTGGACGTACCCGCCCAAAGCTGTATCTCCAAGGACAACACCCAGCTTGAGGTGGATGGCCTGGTGTACCTCAAGGTGATGGACGGCAAACTGGCGAGCTACGGCATTGAAGATTATCGTCTGGCGGCGGTAAACCTGGCCCAGACTACCATGCGCTCGGAAATCGGTAAGCTCACTTTGAGTGAAACCTTCTCTGAGCGGGATCGCCTCAACGAGTCCATCGTACGGGAAATTGATAAGGCCTCCGAGCCCTGGGGTATCAAGGTGCTGCGCTACGAGATTAAGAACATCACCCCATCGCGCCATGTGATTCATACCCTTGAAAAGCAAATGGAAGCTGAGCGTCGCAAGCGGGCAGAAATCACCCTCGCCAACGCAGAAAAGGCGGCGATGATTAACCTGTCTGAAGGTGAGCGTCAGGAGGCTATCAACCTCTCTGAAGGCGAGAAGCAAAAGCGTATCAATGAAGCCAAGGGCACTGCGGCCGAAATTGCCATTGTGGCCGGTGCCAAGGCCGAAGGCATGGCGCTGGTATCCGGCGCACTGGCGGTGAATGGCGGTACTGAAGCGATGAACATGCAGCTTAAAGAGCAGTTTATCAAGCAGATAGGCGAGGTGTTGAAAAATGCCGAAGTCTCGGTGGTGCCGGCAGAACTTGCCAAAATGGAAGGCTTTTTCGAAGGTATGGACAAAGTCAGCCACGCGTTGAACAAGGCATAAGGAGAGGCACACATGGAATTGCCGGTAGAAACTGACCTGATTGTAGTGGCCATTTGGGGCCTGATTTTCTTCATCTTTATTGTGAAGCTGTTCCAATCTATCCGTCTGGTACCCACCAAGTCGGCGTACATTGTTGAGCGTCTGGGCAAGTACCACTCCACCCTGGATGCAGGCTTCCACGCCCTGGTGCCTTTTGTCGATAAGGTTTCTTACATTCATGATTTGAAAGAAGAAACCATCGATGTTCCGCCGCAGGAGTGTTTCTCCAGCGACGAAGTAAAGGTGGAAGTGGACGGGGTGATTTATATCTCAGTGGTTGATCCGGTTAAAGCCAGTTACGGCGTGACCGACTACCGCTACGCCGCCATTCAGCTGGCGCAGACCACCACCCGTTCTGTGATTGGTACTCTGGAGCTGGACCGCACCTTCGAAGAGCGCGATGTGATCAGCGCCAAGGTAGTGGAAGTGCTGGATCAGGCCGGTGCCACCTGGGGTATTCGGGTGCATCGCTATGAGATTAAAAACATCCAGCCGCCTGAAACCGTGAAAAACGCCATGGAAATGCAGGTGAACGCCGAGCGTGAGCGCCGGGCGCTGCTGGCCAAGAGTGAAGGTGATAAACAGGCCAAAATTAACCGCTCCGAGGGTATCAAGGCCGAAACCATCAACCGCTCAGAAGGTGAGATGCAAAAGCGCATCAACGAGGCCGAAGGTAAGGCGGAAGAGATCCTGGCCATTGCCCGCGCCACCGCCGAGTCGATTGAAAAGCTCGCCGGGGTGATTGCCGCCCCAGGTGGCCAGAATGCGCTCAGGCTACAACTGGGTGAGCAGTATCTGAGTCAGCTTAAGGGCCTTGGCCAGCAAGGAAGCCGCGTGGTGGTGCCCGCCAATATGGTCAACTTCGACCAGTGGATGGATGCCATGGGATTAAAAGAAAAGCGCTGAAATAACAGCGTTGTTAAGGCCTGAATCATAACAAGGAAAGCCATATGAAAAAGACACTGATGTCCATCCTGATCGGCGCAAGCCTCCTGAGTGCTCCGGTATTTGCCGGTGAAGCCGAACGCCGTGCCCAGGTTGAAGAGCTGCTGGTTGCCATGAATGCCGATGCCTTGATGGATGCCATCTATGGCCAGATGGAAGGCATGATGAACCAGATGCAGGCGCAGCTGCAGGTGAAAGAAAGCGAGCGGCCGTTGCTGGCGGATTTCAACGCCAAGGTAGTCAAGATGATGGGTGAGGAAATGGGCTGGGATAAGCTCAAAGGCCCGATGATTGATATCTACGTGAAAAACTTAACCGAGAAAGAAATCAGCGACATGCTGGCTTTTTATCAGAGTGAAACCGGTCAATCCATGGTGAAAAAGATGCCGGCCATGACCCAGGAGTCGATGCAGATGACCATGGGGCTGATGCTGCAGGTCATGCCAAAACTGGATGCCCTGGCCGAAGAGTTCAAGCGTAACCTGCAGGCGGAACGCGCCAAGAACAACCAGTAATCACTGCTTGTGTCTGAATAAAAAAGAGGGCCTTGGCCCTCTTTTTGTTTTAATGCGATTTGCTTTGCAGCAAGGGCTCCAGCGCCGCTGCTATGCCAATTAAACGGGCGTCACTGTCTTTACCGGCAAAGAGTGACAATCCCAGCGGCATACCACCGGTTTTGGCCATGGGAATGGTGATATGGGGATAACCCGCCACGGCTGCCGGGCTGCTTGCACTGCCGCCATAATGGTCACCGTTGAGTTCATCGATTTTCCAGCCGGGCCCTGTGGTGGGGGCGATAAGGGCATCGAGCTTATGCGCCGCAAGCAGCTTATCGATCCCCAACTTGCCCGCCAGTTCCTGCGCCCGTGTGCGCGCCGCCGCAAACTCAGACTCGGCGCGACCTTTGGAAGCATCACTCATTTCAAACAGTTCCTGACCGAACAGCGGCATCGCCTTCTGGGCATTGTTGTTATTGGCAACAATCAGATCCGCAAGGCTTTTTTGCGGCAGCGCTGTGCCTGCCAGGTACTCGGCAATGGCATCTTTGAAGTCCCACAGCAGTAACTGAAACTCAAGCTCGCCCATTTCACCCAGCCCCTCAAGCTCAAGGCCATCGACCAGGGTGACGCCTGATGCCTGCAACTTTTCAAGGCTGGCAGCAAAGGCGGCATCGGTACGGGGGCTGTAGCCCATCAGATTGGCCACCACACCAAGGCGCAGGCCCTTAAGCTCGGCGGCGGGCACCTTCACTGTACGACCCGAAATCACCTCAAGCAGGATGGCGGCATCGGCTACCGAGTTGGCCATGGGGCCAGCGGTATCCTGCAGCGCCGAGATGGGAATAATCCCCTGCTGGCTGACCCATCCCAGAGTTGGCTTGATACCTACTACGCCGTTCATGGCCGCAGGGCAGGTGATGGAGCCATCGGTTTCTGTGCCTATGGCCAGCGGCGCCATTCCCAGTGCCACCGCGGCGGCAGAGCCGGAACTTGAGCCACAGGGACTGCGGCTGGGGTCGTGGGCGTTACCGGTTTGGCCACCGAGGCTGCTCCAGCCGCTGAGGCTGCGGGTGGAGCGAAAGTTGGCCCATTCACTGAGGTTGGTTTTGCCAAGAATAATGGCACCTTCGGCCCTGAGTTTTTGGATAAGCGGCGCATCCTGAGTGGGGTAGTTGTTGGCCAGCAGCACGCTGCCGGCGGTATTGGCCATGCCATCGGCAGTGTCTATGTTGTCTTTTATCAGTACAGGAATGCCATGCAGCGCCCCCATGGGTTTACCTTGTACCCGGGCGGCATCCAGTCGTTGTGCCTGGGCGGTAACATCGGGCGCCAGGGCGATTACCGCTCGGTATTGGGGGTTTTTAGCGGCAATCACATCCAAATAGTGCCGACTGATGTCGGCGGCAGACAAGGTGCCCTGCTGCTGGGCATTCAGCAGCGAGGCAACATTGGCATGTTCAAAATCGAAGGGCGCGGCAGTTTGGCCAGCAAAGGCACTGCCAAGTGACTCGGCACAGAGCAGAGCGCTGAGAAGCAGAATTCGGGCTTGGGGTTTCACGTATGACCTTTCCTTGGGCGTAACAGGTATCGGTCAAGGTGCGCAAATTTCAGTCCGCCGTCAAGCGGCTGGGTTCTGGTCAGGCGTCTGGCTGGCGGCGCTCAGGCAGCTTGTCGCGGCTGCTCACGGGAAGCTCGCAGGCTGGGGTTACTCCCGTAGATGAAACAGCAGATACAGACTGGTGACAATGAAGATGGCAAGCAGGATGGCAAGTAACATGGATTTCCCTCCCTTCAGGCGACTCCTCCTTTCGCGCCTTGATTGCACCTGTAACTGGGTGGCGGCGCCCCGGTCATCCTTGACCATGGCCGGTGCCAGGCTCGACTCCAAAGCCCCGACCAATTGGGCGCCATTGTAAGGGGAATTTCCCCTTTTCCCTTTCCGCAGTTATCCGACCCTGAGTCGCATACTTTTGGATAGCAAAGTTGTAGCGCCAAATGGCCAAAAGTGGGTGTGAAATGTTTTGAATTTATTTGAAAACTAAATAAATCAATCGATTAGATTTTACTGTTGCTGCGCCAACGAAGCGGCTGGCGGGGTTTTATCGGTGGATTTAACTCCCCAGCTTACGCCATCCAGCAGCGCAAACAGCGCCTCTTCGTCCACGGCCACCCCCTGGGCACCGTGTTCCAGTACCAGCTGCCGCTGGGCATCAGAGGGCAAAATGGTATAGAGGAAAAATGGCGTTGCGTCGCCGCTTTGGCGCAGGCTCTGTACCAGCTTGAGTCCGGCCAGCGAATCTTCGCCGCGGCCCATGTCTGAGATAATCACATCGTAGCGATACATCGACAGCAGCATCAGCGCCTCGTCGGTGCTGGTGGTGGTGTATACCGCGATATTGCGTTTTTTCAGGCTGGTGATTTCAGCCTGATTATTGCTGGGGTGGTCATCCACCCACAGCAGCCTGCCTTTCACGTCCGCGGGCTCGCCGATAAGCAGGGTTTGCGGATTTTGGCTAAGATACTGCCACACCCCTGCCAGCAGCACTGTGGCTGCAAGGGCTGCCCATAGCAGCGGATGGGCGCGGCGTTTAGTGGCTGGATGCGTCTGTGTTGTTGCGGCGGTCTCTTGCTGCGGGGCTGTTTGCAGCCGGGCGGCCAGGTCGGGCTCGAGCCGATAGCCACGGCCGTGCAGAGTTTGAATAACGCTTTCGGTCACCCCGGCATCTTTGAACAATTTGCGGGTGTCGGAGATCAGCCGGGCAACCGACCAGCTGCTGACCACTGTGTTGGGCCAAAGGGTGTCGAGCAACATTTGCTGATCCACCGGCTCCGGAAAGCGCTCGATCAGCAGTTGCATCAACAGCAGGGTACGTTCGTCACAATGAAGCTTCTGACCATGGCAGGTCAGGCTGCGTCCTTGGACGTCCAGTGTCAGTGGCTGCAGTGTATAAATCATGGAGTCGAATTTGGCTGTATCAGAATTGCACAATTGTATCTTAATCACTCGTCGGCGATTTGCCCAGTAATGGATTGTGCGGCGACGCCCCATGCCGGAATGCTTCTGTTATAATGCCGCCTCGACTTTTGGGAGGCAGAAATGGACGTTTCTTTTTTACTGGATGGCCTGAACGATAAACAGCGTGAAGCGGTGGCCGCGCCCCAATCCAGCATGCTGGTGTTGGCCGGTGCAGGCAGTGGCAAGACCCGGGTATTGACCCACAGGATTGCCTGGCTGTTGCAGGTTGAAAACCAGAGTCCTTATTCCATTCTCGCTGTGACCTTTACCAACAAGGCCGCCGCCGAAATGCGTGAGCGGGTGGAAAAAATTGTCGGTCACAACACTGGCCGTATGTGGATTGGTACTTTCCACGGCCTGGCTCACCGCCTGCTGCGTACCCACTGGCAGGACGCCGGATTGCCACAAAGTTTCCAGATCATGGATTCCGACGATCAGCAGCGGCTGCTTAAGCGCATCCTCAAGAGCCTGAATCTGGATGAAAAACAGTATCCGCCCAGGCTGGTGGCGGGCTACATCAACGGCAAAAAAGATCAGGGCTTAAGACCCGCTCATATCGACGCCGGTCCCTTCCCGATGGAGCAAAAGCTGCTGGAGCTGTATCGCATCTATCAGGACAGCTGTGACAGAGCCGGTTTGGTGGATTTTGCCGAAATCCTGCTGCGCGCCCACGAACTCTGGCTCAATAAGCCCCATCTGCTGGCCCATTATCAGGACCGCTTCCGCCATATTCTGGTGGACGAGTTTCAGGATACCAACGCCATTCAATACGCCTGGATCCGGGTGCTGGCGGGCAACAGCGGCCATGTGATGATTGTAGGGGACGACGATCAGTCGATTTACGGCTGGCGTGGCGCCCAGGTGGAAAACCTGCATCGCTTCTTAAAAGATTTCCCCAGCGCCCAGACTATACGTCTTGAGCAAAACTACCGCTCCACCGGCAATATCCTCAAAGCCTCCAACGAGTTGATTGCCAATAACCCCGATCGTATGGGCAAGGAGCTGTGGACCGAAGACAAAGACGGCGAGCCGATTTCCCTTTACTGCGCCTTCAACGAAATGGATGAGGCGCGCTTTATTGTTGGCCGCATCAGTGACTGGCAGGACAAGGGCGGCATGCTGGGCGAGTGCGCCATTCTCTACCGCTCCAATGCCCAGTCACGGGTATTGGAAGAAGCCTTGTTGCACAAAGGCTTACCTTATCGTATCTATGGCGGCCTGCGCTTCTTCGAGCGTCAGGAAATCAAAGACGCCATGGGCTATCTGCGGCTTATCTCCAACCGCGATGACGATGCTGCGTTTGAGCGTGTGGTCAACACCCCCGCCCGTGGCATAGGCGAGCGCACCATGGATATCTTGCGCTCAACCGCCCGTAAAGAGCAGCTGACCCTGTGGCAGACCAGTCTGCGACTGATGGAAGAAAAGGTGTTGTCTGGCCGCGCCGCCAATGCGGTGAAGGGCTTTTTGGATTTGATAGTGCAGCTGCGAAACGACACCGACGAGCTGCCGCTCTACCGGGTGGCTGACCATGTTATTCAGCACTCGGGCCTTAAGGCTATGTACGAGGCTGAAAAGGGTGAAAATGCCCAGGCGCGGGTAGAAAACCTTGAAGAATTGGTCACTGCCGCCCGCAGTTTTGAGATGCCCGAAGAGCTGGATGACATGCCAGAGCTGGACGCCTTCCTGTCCCATGCGGCGCTGGAAGCCGGTGAAGGTCAGGCCGATGCCCATACGGATGCGGTGCAACTGATGACGCTGCACTCCGCCAAGGGCCTGGAGTTCCCGCTGGTGTTTATGGCCGGGGTGGAAGAAGGGATTTTCCCAAGCAAACTGGCGCTGGAAGAAGGCGACAGGCTCGAAGAAGAGCGGCGCCTGTGTTACGTGGGTATGACCCGCGCCATGGATAAGCTCTACATCACCTACGCCGAGTCGCGTCGTATTTATGGCCGCGAAGATTACGCCCGTCCCTCGCGCTTTATCCGCGAAATTCCACCGCAGTATGTGGAGGAAATTCGCCTCAAGGCTCAGGTGTCGGCGCCGATGGCGGCCAACCGTTTTGCCCATGCTCAGCAGTCGTTCAACGATTCGGGCCTCAGAGTGAGCGGCCGGGTCAGACACTTCAAGTTTGGCGACGGCACTGTCACCAACTACGAAGGCAGCGGCCCCCAAGCGCGGGTACAGGTGCATTTCGATGACTTCGGCAGCAAGTGGCTGGTGGTCAGTTACGCCAAGCTGGAAAATATCTGATTTAAGGTCGTCACGGCCTTTGGCATAATCGGGCGCGAAACCCAAAAGGAAGTCACATGAGCAAACTTGCGCAAAAATGGGATGCTTACTCCCGCCTGATGCGGCTCGACCGCCCGATCGGCACTCTGCTGCTGCTTTGGCCCTGCCTGATGGCACTGCTGCTGGCGGCCGGTGGCATGCCCGACATCAAGGTGCTGCTGGTGTTTGTGATTGGAGTGGTGGTGATGCGCGCCTGCGGCTGCATTATCAATGACTATGCCGACAGGGATCTCGATGGCCATGTGGCCCGCACCAAGAGCCGTCCGCTGGCCAGCGGTGAAGTCTCGGTGCGTGAGGCGATTATTCTGTTTGTGGCGCTGGGGCTGTTTGCCTTTGGGCTGGTGTTGATGCTCAATCCGCTGGTGGTGAAGCTGTCGGTGGTGGGCATTATCCTCACCGTGATTTACCCCTTCACCAAGCGCTGGACCAATATGCCGCAGATGTTCCTGGGGGTGGTGTGGAGCTGGTCGATTCCCATGGCCTATGCCGCCCAGACCGGTGAAGTGCCTGCGTCTGCCTGGTGGCTTTTTGCCGCGAACTGGTTTTGGACAGTGGCCTACGATACCATGTATGCCATGGTTGATCGGGATGATGACCTTAAGGTTGGTATCAAGTCGACGGCGATTTTGTTCGGCCGTTTTGACAGAGAAATCATTGGTTTATTTCAGCTTGCTGCCCTTGGCTGTTTTATCGCGGCGGGCTGGAGCGCCGATCGTGGCCTGCTCTATGCCCTGGGCATTGCCACCTTTATCGGCTTTTCGGTGTACCAACAGCGGCTTATCCACGGCCGCGACCGCGCCGATTGCTTCAAGGCGTTTTTGAACAACAACTACGCCGGACTTACTCTCTTTTTGGCGCTGGGTGCAGATTACGGAATATCTGCGCTGTAGCCGCGCCTACCGGGCTCAGTGGCTGGTGGATCATCCACTGATTGTCCGGCGGTAGCGTTCGCTCCAGATCTGCATCTTTCACATTCTCCGGCGTCAGCACCTCGATAATGGGGCTGACCAATGCCGGTGCGTAGCCGTCTTCCAGCCATTTCACGGCCAAATCCACCGACACCCTGGCCTGCAGCACCGGCGAGTCGGTGACTGTCGCCTGCAGGGCGCCATCGCGAATAAGCTCAATGGTTTGCGGGTTTGAATAAAAGGAAATCACCTTGGTTTTACCGCGCTTGCCATCGGTAAAGTACTTGCTGGCCACTGTGGCGGCCACCGCGTTGGCGATGATGTAGTTGGGGTGACGGCTGCCCACCATTTTGCGAACCAAATCGGCCTGTACAAAGGTTTCGGTAACCCCGTAGCCGCCGTGGTACAGGGTAAATTGCTGACCTTCCAGCGCGGCTTCCAGGCCGTTTTCAGCGTCTGTGACCCAGGCGGCGCCTTCCGGCCCGGGGAACCAGCCCAGATCCCGCTCACCCTGAGTGTCCTGTGCCAGCATAAATTCCACAGCGGCCCTGGTCATATCCGAAAAATGCACCAGCGAGCGACTGCTGACCTTATCTGTGCTCATGCCATTGACCAGATCGATTACCGGAATGCCATCGGCATTCAGCAGCGCCGCTTCGGCGTTGAGGCCATCGGCGGAAATGGCGGCGATGATATAAGCATCGGCCTTGAGTTTATGGCAGTCGCGCAGCTGCTGTTTTTGTACCGCCAGCTTGTCGTAGCCACCGGCATCGTAAATGCCGATTTCCACGCCGAGGCGTTTCGCTTCCTCCGACAAGCCCCAGGCAACGCCCCACCAGTAATGATCTTTGCCATGGGGCAGGAGGGCACACAGACGCCAGGGCTTACTGGCCGTCCTGGGAGGCTGGAACTGGGCAGGGCTGCCATCGACCATCATTTCCAGTGGGAACCACTGCGCCGCACAGGGCAGGGATAGCAGGGTCAGCAGCAGGGCAAGGGTTCGCATAGTGCATGGGTTGATTAAGGGTTATTGAAATAAGCCTAGTTCTTCTGTGGCCAATTGAAAGGCGCCCGCAAGCAGCAAGGCAAATAAAGCGATAAATCAGCGATTTAACCGCATGATGAACGTTTAAAAATATTGGCTCCTCAGTGGTTTCTGTTGTCAAAATCCACCGCGATGGCGTTATCATGATGCGGTTTAGCAAAATAATTGCGTATCCGCTGTCTGTTATAGGGAAATTTAGATGAAGAAAGTGATTGTGCTGGCACTGCTTGCCGCTGGCGTTGTGGGCTCTGCCCAGGCTCGGGACTCTATTGGTCAATACCCCATTGAACCCCTGCTGGCGAGCAGCAAAGCCAAAGAGGCGCTATTGGATGTGCCTTTGTATTTTGGCAGCCAAACTCACCCGGAAGTGAAGACCAGCTATGGCGAAGTGGTCAGCAACAAAAAGACCAATGCCTTTGGCAAATCGGATCAGGAAGCCTGTGAATGGGTAATGCTGAGTGCGCTTAAAGCCCTGCAGGAACGTGCCCAACGTGAAGGCATGGATGCGGTGGTGAATATCCAGTCCTGGTATAAGAAACGCGATTTTGTCAGCGACACCGAGTATGAGTGCGGTGCCGGTAACATTATGGCCGGCGTGGCGCTGAAAGGCACTCTGGTAAAGTTCTGACACTGAACTCAAGAGACAAAAAGCAGGCCTTGGCCTGCTTTTTGTGTTTATGTCTAAGGCTGATTACACCAGCGCGGCCAGGTTGGCCGGGCGGTAATAAACGGATTTGAGCACCTTACCCTGACGTACGGTTTTGCCTTCCAGCTCAACATCTTTGGCGCATTTGGCAATTAAGAAATCGCCCTGGCGGCTGCCAACAATCTCCACACCCTGCTTGGCATAGTGGGCGATGGTGTCGTTAAGCTCAGCCTCGGTGCGGCACACCTTGCTCATATTGCTCGAGTGCACTTCATCCCAGCAGACTTCAAAGTTGATGCCACGGTTTGCCGCCACGTGCAGCAGCACATCAATAAAGTAGCTGATTTCCAGATGGGCATCGGCGCTTTTGGCACCCAAATGCACCGCGCGGCCCATAAGTACATAGACGCTGTCCACAATGGCATCGGCCTGCTCGACTTTGCTGTCGGCTTCGGCAAGCTCGGTCAGCTCTTCGATAATCAGCGAAGAGTGCAGGGTGTCGGCCTTGTCATCCAGGCTGGCGCCGTCTTCCACCGGTAAATCGAAGGTGGTGCGGAATTCGTGAATGTCCCGGTACAGTTTTTCATAGAGTGCCGGTGTCAGCATGGTCAGTTTCATGGCTCGCCTTTTTGCGGAAATTACGTGAGACTCGGGATGATAAAGAATTGCCTCGCCCGAGGCAAAACCCATTCAACCCAACCAAGGAGCCCGAATGCATCCCGCCAAGGTCGACCGTAACAAGCTGAATAAGCTCACCGACTTGCCCAATGTGGGGCCAGCCACTGCCAAAGATTTGGTATTACTGGGAATTCATCACCATGATGAGCTGAAGGGGCAAGATCCGCTGATGTTGTATTTGCGGCTGTGCGACCTCACAGGGCAGCGGCACGATCCTTGTGTACTTGATGTGTTTATGTCGTTGGTGGCTTTCAGTGAGGGGGATGACCCCAGGCCATGGTGGGATTACACCGAGGCGCGCAAAGCGCGATATCCAGAGATTTAGAAAAAGCCTTTCCCGCCGGAAAGTCGGCGTGCATGGCGGGAAAGGGGCACAACACTCTTTGGGTGGAGGAACCCGAAAAGACTCTTGCCTAGCAGGGTGGTTTGCAGGGAACCAGTTTTTAGACGGAAGGGGTTTCCATCAGGGTTTGTAGTTGCTCGCCGGTATACTTGTGGCCGAGCGCGCGCAAAAACGCCTCGGACTCCTTATCGCTCCAGTCAAGGAAACCTCGGACAAAGCCCACAAGGTTTCCTTCACCATCAAATACATAGGTTGCCGGTACCACGTTGGCGGGCATGATGGCCTCCACCTTCAACTGTGGGTCGAACCAGCTTTGATATTGCTCCAGCCCATGGCGGCTCAAAAAGGCCGGAATGCCGGACGGATCTTCATCCAGCGACAGCGGCACTATTTCGATGGGCGCATCGATGAGCTGGGTTTGCAGCGCCTGCAGCGCCGGCATTTCCCGAAGGCAGGGGGCACACCAACTGGCCCACAGGTTCAGCACCACCAGTTTACCCTGATGCTCATCCAGGCGTTTGGCGTTGCCATCGATATCGGCAAAGCGAATATCCGGGATGCTGCGGGCACGGCTGAGTTCCACAAACCCTGTCATCACCATGGGCTTGGCCAGCGGCTCGCCTGTGTCATAGGCCTTGTGTTGCAGGTTTCCGGCAGCCATGGCCGCGCTGCCAAACAGGCTCAGAATAATCAGCAAGATACGCATAGTTGTTCCTTATTGGGTTCGGGTGAGCCGGGTGAAGTTGGGCCTCAGGGCCAGTAATATCAGCCCCAAAAACAGCAGCACAGGCGCGCCCCACAGCAGCGCTGTGCCGAGGGTGAGTTTGGGCTGATAACGGATCTGCTCACCGTATCTTTGGGTCATAAAATCGAGAATTTGCTCGCGGCTCTGACCCTGTTCCAGCATCAGGTAAATCTGTGCCTTGAGTTCGCTGGCAATAGCGGTTTCCGACTCAAACAGATTCTGATTGGTGGCCATGGGGCAGCGCAGTTCTTTGGCGATATCCATGGCGAGGCTGAGCCTATCTGTACCCTTTGAGCTGGCCACAGCATGGCCCTGGGCGGCACAGGCGCTTTGCTGCGGCGCCATTGCCAGCAACATGAATAACATCAGCGGCAAAAACAGCAACTTCATAAAACCTCCCCGGATATGGCTGGTGGTGAAGAGTGCACGGCCTGTGTTGAAGGGCGCGCTGAGCAGCCCTTTGCGCCTGCGGTGACTCGCCGGCCGGCAAGCGCCAGACACCTGATCAGAACTGGCAGCAGTACCGCCAGCATCATCAAGGCGCCGCCCAGCCATATCCAGCTCACCAGCGGCTTGATGGACAGGCGGATGAGATAGGTGTTTTCATCGAGTTTCTGCCCCATGGACACATAAAAGTCCTGCCACAGACCATGGCTGATGCCTGCCTGGGACATTTCCATGCCATTGCTTTTGAAGCTTTGACGCTGTGGCAGCAGCCACAGGATGCGCTCGCCTTCGGCATTGAGCAGCTCAATTTGGCCTTCAATGGCTTGGAAGGCGCGGGTTTCCACCCGGGCGGTTTCGCGGTAAACAAAGCTGTAGTCGCCGCCCAGACTGGTGATGGTTTTGCCTGTGTCCGGCCCCATTCGCAGCACGGCTTCGGTTTCGTACTGACTGACAAAGGTGGCGCCAAGGATGCTGATAGCTACGCCAATGTGGGCCAGTCGCGCCCGGGAGCCCGGGCGTTTGCGGGCCTGGCGCCACAACGACAGCTCGGCAAGGATTAGCCAGCAGGCGGCGCTCATGCCAAGCAGCGCCCAGATATCAGAGTCCGGCCGCTCAGTGGCTATCAAGCCAAGCGGCAAGAGCATCGCCAGTGCGGCGGCCAGCCATCGCTGGGATGCCGAGCCAAACCAGCGCCAGCCCATCAGCAGGGCCGCCAGCCACACCAGCGGCACAAACACACTGTTGAAGTAGGGGGCGCCCACGGAAATTTTGCCAAGGCCGCTCAGTTCATAAAGCAGCGGATACAGGGTGCCAAGCAGTACGGTCAGCGCCGCTGTGCTGAGGCTGACGATGCCGAGGGTCAAGGTCAGCGATTGCCGGTTCGCGGCTTGCCCGGATTGATGACCGGATTGATAGCCAGAATGGCGCAGGGCAAATAACCACAGTGCAGGTATGAGACAGGCGCCAATCAGCGCCAGCAGACTCGTACCGCGCTCCGGGGAGCTGGCAAAGGCATGCACAGATTGCACTATGCCGGAGCGCACCAAAAAGCTGCCCAGCAAACAGGTACCAAAGGCGGCAATGGCCAGCAGCTGAATAGCGCGTCCGGTTACAGATACGCCCTTGCCACAAAGGCTGTGCAGCAGCGCAGTGGTCAGCAGCCAGGGGATAAAGGCTGCGTTTTCAACCGGATCCCAAAACCACCAACCGCCCCAGCCAAGCTCGTTATAGGCCCACCAGGACCCCAGCACATTGCCACCGGTCAAAAACAGCCAGCCAAGCAGGGTCAGGGTACGCAGTTGTTTGCGTGCCGCTGGCTGCTGCGCCGCCGTGGGTGGTTGCCAAAGCGCGGCCAGCACGGCCACAAAAATCAGGCATAAAAACACATAACCGATAAACAGCATCGGCGGGTGCAAAATCAGCCCTATATCCTGCAATACCGGGTTAAGGTCACGGCCTTCGGCTGGCACCCCCGGCAGTAATCGGGCAAAGGGGTTGGCCGAAAACACTATCACCAGGCCGAAACCGGCCAGCAGCCATTGGCTTAGCCCCAACCCTGGCTGGGATTTGAAAAACATCACCGCAAACAGCCCAAGCAAGCCAGCCCATAGCAGCAGTGAGCCCTCATGGCTGCCCCAAAGTGCTGCCACCTTGAAAACCGGTGGCAGCCCAGAGTTGGAATGGTTGGCCACATAGGCCACCGAAAAGTCATCTGTGAGGAAGCACAGCGCCAATATCAGCATGGCACCCAGCCACAGCGTCGCACCCATCCAGGCCAGCGTCTGGGACAGCTGACATAAGTAGCGGGTGTATCTGGGTTGCCATTGGCCACTGACCATCAGGCAGCCGCCTCCCAGCCCCACTGTAGTGGCGAGAATAAGCAGATAGTGTCCGATTTCGGCAAGCATAAAGGTGCTCTGGTGTTTGCAGGTGAGGGCACCTTAACGGCAAATCGTCGGGGGAAATGTGATCCCTCTCAAGGGCGAAATCGGCTGTGTTTTTTTTCAGTTTTCAAGGGGGTATTCATAAGTTTTGAGAACTCAAAAAAGGCATTTTTACATCTGAATTGATGTGATCCTGCTGCAGCTAACATTAAGAAAAATAATGAAATTTACCTTTTTGACAATTCCTGAGATATAAGCCGTTTTCCAGTGTGCGCCAGCGCAGATTTTTTCCCTTCACTCCCACTCATTATGGCCTCGCTCAAGTCGTTGACCGCTCTGGCAAGTGCGCCGGGGCGGCAAGAAAACAAACAAAGATGATGAGAGGAGAGTGTGATGAAACCATGGAAATCCAGGACGGCACTGTCAGTGCTGTTAAGCCTGGGTAGCGTCGCCTTATCCGGCGCTGCCGTTGCGGCCTCTGAAGGGGACCCGGGCTATGGCAATAAGAACATGGGCAAGTCTGCCCAGAAGGTCATTGCCAATCCGGATCTGACCGAAGAAAGCAAGGGCGTGAAAACCCTGCAGGACTACATTGTTCAGGAAAAAGAGCTGTTTGACTTCCTGTTCCAGAACCACCCTGTATTCAAGTACGCCGAAGAAGGCCGTATCAAGGGGACCTACCGTATTTCTGACCGGGGTGAAGAATACCTCGATCAGGGCAATAGCCAGAAATACAGTGAGCGCGTTGGCCGCCCAATGGCGGTGCAATACCGTTTGGGTGCCAAGTCGATTCTTGATTATCCCAACAAGTTTGTTGGCCCCGAGAAGTGCGGTGAGTGTCACGCGGTGCAGTACGAGAAGTGGAAACGCTCCCGTCACGCCAAGACTATCCGCTTCCCGGGCGATCACCCTGAGGTGGATAACGACCTCAAGCAAAAAATGTATGGCTCAGAGGCATCTATCCTGCCTGATGGCGTGACCGCCGAAGCCATTTACGCCACCGTGGGTACACCACGTACCAAGTACGGCTTTATCGACAGCTATCTGGTGCGCGGCAGCTACCACATCAAAGATGGTCTGCTCAAAGACGGCACCGGCACCCTGGTGGCGGGCGGTAACCAGTTTTCCCGTGGCTGGGCCGAATGGCTGACCCCGGAAATGGCCAAGAAAATCAACAAGGCGATTCCTGGCTTCCCAACCGAAATGAAGGACTTTGGCGCCAGTGGCTCCCACCAGTGGGGCATGACCTCCTATGGTGCCAAGTACGAAAAAGACTTCCTGTTCCAGCCTGCCAGTTCCTACTGCGAGGTGTGCCATACCTTTAAGTTTGACTTCCAGAGCAAGGATGAATTCTTAAGCGCCCTGGGCGACCCCAAGAAGCTGCAGGAACACACCATCAGTAAAGGTATCGCCTGTGAAGAGTGTCACGGCGCCGGTGGTCACCTCGACGGCGGTGTGGGCGGCGGTATGCCATCCAACTGTGAACGTTGTCACCAGCGGTTCAACTTTATCGATGAACTGGCAGACACCCCACAGGGCAAGGAAAAGATGGAGTACGCCTTCAACGTGAAGATGAAGTCGGCCTGTCCATCCTGTGGTACCGAAGGCTCGCAAATGTTCATGTCGGCTCACTACGACAAGGGCATGCGCTGCGCTACCTGTCACGACCCTCACGAAGTGACCGGCAACGATTGGCAGTCAGGCTTCACCAAGCCAACCCTCAAGAAAGAATGTACCGACTGTCACACAGTGCAGGCGGAAGTGGCCAAAAACACCGACACCCACAGCAACAGCACCTGTACCAGCTGTCACATGCCCAACATGGGCAGCTGTGAGAACTTCACCGCCATTCAGTATCCGGATCAGGCCGGTTTCGATGCGGTGCGTAAGTCTCACCTGTGGAAGATTGACGTGAGCCCTGACCGCAAGACCCTCAACCCACCGGAAGGCAAGCCACGGGAATCCACCACCAAGGGCTGGACTGTGGCCCAGGACGAGAACGGCCATGGCTACCTCGACCTGATGTGGAGCTGTGCCCGTACTGCGATTTCCGACCACTCAGTGGTGGAAGGCAAGGGCTGTCACAGCCAGTTCCAGTCTGAGCTGGAAGTTGGCCTGCACTTCGAAGACCAGATGGAAATCTACGGCGAAGTGATGAAGTGGCAGACCCCGGTGAAAGAGGTGTTCGAGAAGGTGGAACAGGCACTGGTACGCATCGACAAACTGATGGAAGTGACTGTGCTGAACGTGGATGACAAGACCCAGGTATTGCTGCTGACCGACAAGGCCCGCGATACCGTCGACATGGTCCGTAAAGACGGTTCATGGGGTGTTCACGGCCCACGCTATATCCAGAAACGTCTGGATGCGGCCCTGACCTACGTCACCCAGGCCCAGAACATTCTGGATGCCAGCGGCACTACCGCCAAAACCCTGTAATACCCAAGGCCCCCGGCTAAGGTCGGGGGCAGCAAGAGAGGATGCTGATGCGAAACCCAAGCCTGTATCTGTGGCCGGCGCTGCTGGCGCTTGGCGCCCCCTTTGTCCTGACCAGTGAGTGTCAGGCAGGCGGTGGCGGCGAGCTTAAACCCGCAGTGCGCTACGAGGCCGAGCTTAACCAGATCTCCATGATGGAGGCCGAGTCACTGCTCGGTCAGCCCAATGTGCACTTCTTCGATGTGAACACCCTGGAAATCTGGGCCGATGGCTACCTGCCCGGCGCCGTGTTTTTCAACGTGCGCGACTGGCAGAAGCTGCTGCCCGCAAACAAGAGCGCCACTCTGGTGTTCTATTGCGCCAACCGCCTGTGCACCGCCAGCGTGCTGGCTGCGCGGGAAGTGATGAAGCTTGGCTACACAGATGTGCGCCAGATGCCTGACGGGGTCTATGGCTGGCGCATTTCCGGCAGGCCGGTGGAAAAGCCCTGATCCCCTTTTTGCTTTTGGAGAAAGTAGTAATGAAATCAATCCAGTTCAAATTTAAAACCCTCACCCTGGCCCTGTCTGGAGTGTGTCTTTCACTGTCTGTTGCTGCCGCCGATGCCCCTGCGGATGAGTCCTATGCGCTGGGCGCCTCTGTGGGCAGCTATGTGTCCAATCAGCTCTATCAACATGCCGAACTTGGTGAAAACGCCGAGGTGGCCAAGGTGATTGAAGGCTTCGTCGATGCCCTCAAAAACCAAAGCAAACTCAGCGATGACGTCATTGTTGGCCTTTTGAACGACAGAGCCGAGCGGCTGAACACTGCCCGTGACGCCAAACTGGCCGAGCTTGCCGCCGAGCAAAAGGCCCGCAGCGAGGCGTTTTTGGCCTCCAACGCAAGCAACGCTAAGGTCACCACCCTGGAGTCTGGGGTGCAGCTGGAGATGCTCAGCGAAGGTAAGGGTGAGCAGCCCAAGCCTGAGGATGTGGTCACAGTGAAATACCGCGGCACCTTAAGCGACGGCAGGGAGTTTGAGAACACCGGCGACACCCCGGCACGCTTTGCGCTGATGACGGTGATCCCGGGGCTCGAGCAGGGTATCCGTCAGCTGCGCGAAGGCGGCAAGGCGAAAATCCTGATCCCCGCCGACCTCGCCTACGGCAAGGACGGTGCCGGAGTCATTCCGCCCGAGGCAGCGGTGATGTTCGAACTTGAACTGGTCAAAGTCGAACAGCCTGGCAAGGGTGACCACGGCGCCATGATGGGCATGGGTCACTGAGGCGCGGATGAGTCATTGAGTTTGGTAACCCGAAGGATGTTGTCATGACGCTGCTGATAGTGCTCATCGCCATAAGTTTGCTGGTCCCTGCCGCGCTGGCATTCGGTCATCTGCGTGCCAGCGCCGGGGGCGAGGCCACCGACGCCTGGCTGCCCATCTCCCTGGTGTGCCTGTTGCTGCCGCTGGCGGCAGCCATGTACGCCGGGCAGGGGGCCTTTGGGCAGTGGCAAACGGCAAGAGTAGATGAGCGTATCGACTATCAGCTGGCTGGCCGTATCACAGAGGCGCGCCGCGAGCTGGAAGCCCGGCCCGGCGATGTCGTAGTGATGCGAAAGCTCGCCGGACTTTACAGCGAGGGCAGCCGCTACAGTGAGGCCGCGAGTCTGTGGCAGCAAGTGCGTTTGCTTGAAGGGGAAAAGAGCGAACTTTTCACCCGCGAAGCCGAGGCACTCTACTACCGTGATGGCCGCATCTTAAGCCAAACCAGCTCTGGGCTTATCGCCCGCGCCCTGGCTATCGACCCCTTTGATTTGCAAAGCCGCCTGCTGCTGGCCACCGCCTTTTATCAGGCCGGTGCCTTCAGTGCCGCCCGAGGGCAGTGGCAATGGCTGCTGGACAGCAACGTAGGGGAAACCAGGCGCGAGGCCATAGAACGCGCAATTGCCCGTGTCGATGCCCGTATCGAGGCTCGTGTCGAAGCCAGGCTGAAAGATAACAGGGTCAATCCATGACCCGAGGAGGAATGTGTGAGTGAACATCTATCGCGGCGCCGGTTTTTGATCGGTGCCTGCTCGGCAGCCCTGCTGCCCATGGGATGTACCAGCCGCGAGGACGCCGAAACCGGCGGCCACAAGCCGCACTACGTAATGGTGTTCGACCAGAACAAGTGTGTCGGCTGCGGCGAATGTAAAACTGCCTGCAATCAGGCTAATGGCTTGCCCGAAGGCCAGTCGCGGCTGTTGCTTGAGCAGCAGTCCGGCCGGGTGGAAGGTAAGCCTTGCCCCCACTGCGGCAAGCTCAAGTGTGACTGCGAGCGCAAGTTCGTGCGGGTGTCCTGCCAGCAGTGTAAGGACGCGCCCTGCGTGACCGTATGCCCCACCGGCGCCGCCATGCGTGACCCGGCTACCGGCGTGGTCACCATGGATGAAGGCAAGTGTGCCGGCTGCAAGTATTGCATCGGTGCCTGCCCCTACAACGCGCGCTTTATCAACACGGCAACCAAGGTGGCCGATAACTGCGACTTCTGCCTCGAAAGCCGCCTGTCGAAAGGACTGCTGCCCGCCTGCGTGGAGAGCTGCCGTCACGACGCGCTGGTGTTTGGCGACATCAATGACCCGGACTCTTACGTCAGCAAGCTGCTGGCGGTGAAAGACTCGGTCAGGATCAAGCCACACCTTGGCACCGAGCCGAGCCTGCGTTACATCCCCATTGTGAAAACAGGAGTCTGACATGGACGGAAGCATTGCTTTTACCCTCGGGCTGTCTGAAGGGGTCGCCTGGCCCTGGCCCATCGCGGTGTACCTGTTTTTCGCCGGGATCTCCGGTGGCGCCCTGACCATTGCTCTGGGGCTTAGGCTCTACAAGGGCCAGAGCGGCAACACGCCACTGCTGAAGGCGGCCAGCATTACCGCGCTGGTCACCATAGGTCTGGGGATGTTGTGTCTGGTGCTGGATTTGACCAACCCGCTGTTTTTCTGGCGAATTCTGGTGTTCTACAACCTGAACTCGGTCATGTCCATCGGGGTGATTGCCCTGTGCGCCTATATGCCGCTGCTGGCGTTGGTGTGTTTGATTGCCCTGAAAGAAGAGCTTAAGTACCTGCCCATGGGCGCCATGCTCACCGGCATTGCTGCCAGGCTTGAAGGTCAGCGCCGGCCGATGGAAATCGCGCTCTTGGTACTCGCGGTATCCGTGTGTGCCTACACCGGCTTTCTGATCTCGGCGCTTATTCGCTTCCCCATCATCAACACCTCGGTACTGCCGGCGCTGTTTGTGGCATCCGGTCTGTCGGCGGGTGCGGCGGCGGCCAAGATGGTGGCGGTGCGCTTCTTCAATGAAGATTTGCACAGCAGTGACATGAAGCTCTTACATGGTGCCGAGTGGCCGATTATGGCCGCCGAAGCCCTGTTCCTGTTCATGATCATAGTGTCGCTCGCCACAGGTAATGCCGGTGCCCAGATGGCCTTTGCCGCCTTTAACGGCGGTGACTGGTCGATGCTGTTCTGGCTTGGTGTGGTTGGGGTCGGCTTTGTGCTGCCGCTGCTGCTTAACTTCGCCACCGGCAAACGCTTCAGCCACTCTGCCCAGGCGTTTTACCTGGGTGGGCTGTGTGCGGTCAGCGGCATGATGTGTCTCAGGCTCTTCATCCTGTATGCGGGCCAAAGCTATGCGATCTGATAAACAGAGCGCTTAACGTCTGCGTTGTAAAACTGGCCGCCGCCCCATCTCATCTCCGTGTCGGGCGGCGGCTTTTAAGGAACCCTTTCATCCGGAGCCAGCCATGAAAAAACTGCTGATTGCTGCCCTTATCCCTTTGCTCAGTGCCTGTTTTTCTGATGTCACCGCCACCGATCTGCGCCCCGAGCCATTGCACGACCATGACCGCTGCCACCTGTGCGGCATGATGATCACCAAGTACCCCGGCCCCAAGGGGCAGGTGATACTGAATGACGGCGAGACCCGTCCGCGTTTCTGCTCCAGCCGCGACATGTTCAACTATGTGCTGCAGCCTGAGAATGGCCGCCGTACCCTGGCGTTGTTTGTCCACGACATGGGCGCAACCAACTGGGAAACGCCGGACGACAGCACTTTTATCGACGCCAAGAGCGCCTTTTATGTGTATGGCACCAGCAAGAAGGCGGTTATGGGCCCGGCAGTGGCGCCCTTTGCCAGCCGTGAAGCGGCCGAGAAGTTTGCCGCCGACTTTGGTGGCCGGGTGCTTGGCTTCGATGACATCACCCTCGAGCTGCTCAAAGGCGAGGATTGAGATGGCAACCCGGCAGGGGGGCTTGTTGGCGCTTGGCCTGAGCTTGTCCTTTGGTCTGCTGTTGCCTTTTTACCTAAGCGCTGACGAGAGGGCTTCAGGCATCCCCACAGCCACCCCGGCAAGTTTCAGGGTGATGTTGGCGCAAAAGCCTGCAACTCTGCTGCTTGATGAGGGCCGCTACGCCTGCGGCGATACCATCGACTTCCCAATTGATCTTATCGCCCAAACCCCGGGCAAGGTGCTGTTTGACTGCGGCGGTGTCGGCTCGGGGCTCATTATCGCCGCGAGCGATATAACCCTGGATGGCATCCAGTTTCGCGGCGTCGGCGGCTCGCTTCTGAGTCGTGACGCTGCGGTGCAACTGCTGCCCGGTGCCCATAGAGTGACGCTCGCCAATCTCAATATCGAGGCCGCAGGCTACGGTATTCATGCAGAAGATGCTGATTTTATTGAGGTTCACCACAGCCGCATTCGCGGTGATGCCAGTTTGCACCTGCTCGATAGGGGCGATGGCATTCATCTGAAAGGCGGTAAGGGGGCGCGCATAGCCCATAACCGCATCAGCGAGGTGCGTGACGGCATTTACCTTGAAAGCACCCAGGGCAGTGAAGTGATTGCCAACCGTATGAATTCGTTGCAATACGCCGTGCACACCATGTACAGCCGAGGTGAGCGGATAAGTCGCAATTGGGCTGAGGATGTGCTCGGTGGCTATGCGCTGATGAGTTCACAGGCGCTGCAACTTGCCGAAAACGCAGTGCATAACGCCGTCGATTTTGGGGTGCTTTTGAATGTCACCGAGGACGCCCATGTACGCGGCAATCTGGTGAAGGGCAGCACGGCTAAAGCTGAAACCAGCCTGGGCGCCAGCATGGAAATTTTCAGTGTCGGCAAGGGGCTTTTTATCTACGATGCCAAAAACAATCTGATTGAAAATAATCACTTTATTGATGGCGATGTCGGCGTTGCCATTGCCATGGGGGCGGAGGCAAACCGCTTTCATGGCAATGTTATCGCGGGCAATGGCGAGGAGCTGCGCTACACGGGCACAGTCGCCATGGACTGGAGTGAGCAGGGGCGGGGCAATTTCTGGGGTGGGCATTCGGGTCTGGATCTCGACGGCAATGGCATAGGTGATGCGCCTTATCGGCCAAACGATCGCTTCGATCGGCTGTTTCTCATCTACCCCGAAGCCAGACGGTTGATGCAAAGCCCACTGGTTATGCTGCTTAAGTCCATGTCCGAAGCGCTGGCGCTGGAGCGGGGAGAAGGAGTGACCGACCCCTATCCGCTGATGAGCGCGCCGCCGCTGACCTTGCATACTCAAGTTCAAGCTCAAGTTCAACATGATGATGAGCAGCCTCCATCTTCCCTTCCCGTCACGGAGTATCGCCATGCTGATTGATGCGCAGCAACTGGGTTATTGCAGGCCAGCACGCGGCCAGTCCCTGACGGCACGGCTGTTTAAGGCCCGCCGCGCCAGCGCGACCAGTGCCCTCGACGGGGTGAGCTTTACCCTTGAGGCCGGTGAACTGCTGGCTCTCGTTGGTCATAACGGCGCCGGTAAATCCACCCTGATAAAGCTGCTGCTGGGGCTGATTGCGCCAACCAGTGGCCGTCTTCAGGTGCTGGGGCAAACGCCCCGGCGTGGCATGGCCGGGGTTGGTTATCTGCCGGAGCATTGCAGGCTCTACCCCAGGCTGTGCGCCGCTGAGTTGTTGTCGCTGTTTGCCCGTGCCAAAGGTGCATCCAAAACCGAGGTTGATGAGCTTATCGACGCCTTCAGGCTGCAAGCCATTTTGCATCAGCCGAGTATGAGCCTGTCGAAGGGGCAGTTGCAGCGCCTGGCGCTGGCCTTGGCGCTCCTTGGCAAACCCGGGTTATTGCTGCTTGATGAACCCACCACCGGGCTTGACCCCGGCGCCTGCGATTTTATGTATCAGCGGCTGGATGCGCTTAAGCGAGGCGGCACCGGCCTGGTGATTTGCAGCCATGATTTGGCGCTGCTTGAACCCAGGTGCAACAAAGCGCTGTTTATCGGCGCAGGCAAGCAGCAGGCGTTTGGCTGCATTGAAGAATTTGTGAGCCAATCGGGCGGTTTGCGGCAGGCTTACAGCCGCTTGATGGCACCTTTGGCGATGGGGGAGATGGGCTGATGACAGAGCTTATTCAGGAGCGGCGCCAAAGCTGGGTAACACCTCAGGGTTCCCGGGCGGCACCGGTGATGTTTATTGCCCGGCTGGAATGGCTTCAGGCCAGCCGGCAGCGGCTTTTTGCCATCAGTTCGCTGATGTTGCTGCTGCTGGGGCTCAGTGTTTGTTTATCCTTTTCAGCGGATAGCCGTTTGCTTGCCGAGCCAATGGCGGCGCTTAAATCCCTGAGTGCTCTGTGGGGCCTGGCACTGCCACTGATGGCGCTGATGGCCGGGTTTAAAGGCATTGCCGCCGAGCGTGAAGCAGCCACCCTGGGATTACTGCTTACCCAGCCGCTGACAGACACTCAACTGCTGCTTGGCAAGTGGCTTGGCGGCGTGTTGCCATTGCTGCTTGCCATCAGCCTGGCGGCGCTGATGACGGCGATGATTTATGGTTTTGCCAGTGACGGCGTGCCCGCTCAATTTTACCCAGGACTGCTGCGACTCTGGCTTGGCGGCGCGGCGCTGACCCTGGCCTGCCACCTCACTGCGCTTGCCATCAGTGCCTGGTGTACCAGTAGCCAGAGTGCGCTGTTTTTGGGGCTGGCCTGGTTGGGGGCGCTGCTGTTTTTGTGGGATTTGGCGCTGCTGCTGGCGCTGCTGCTCGGCGCCATTCCTGCAGCCTTGCTTGAAGGGCTGATGTATTTCAACCCGCTGAGTCTGTTTCGCGATTTTTGCGAGTTTGGGGCATTGCCACTGTGGGCGCTGTTCCTGCAGCTTGCCGCTGCGGCCACGGTTTTTCGGCTGGGACTTATTGGCTTGGGGCGCCGGGAACTGTGATCCGGCCGTAAATAAACAAAAGTGTTTGCCATACATAGACTTGATTGGGTTCGGGGTCACACATTGGCTTGAGGCTGGCCGTTAAAATGGCGGCAATGCCCTGCCTTGGGGCCGCGTTTCGGACAAGCTATGCATCAACTGACCCCATACCTGATATTTGAGCCATCGGCCAAGGTGCTGGTGGATCAGCGTGACGACAGCCAGATCCCCCTGACGTTCTCGGAAACTCAGGTGCTGGCGGCCTTGCTTGAGTCCCCGGAAACCATTCTCAGCAAAGAAGATTTGCTTGCCATTGGCTGGCCCGATCGTGTGGTGTCGATGACCTCGCTGACCCAATGTGTCAGCACCCTGCGCAAGAAGCTCGAACCCTTTCCCGAACTGCAACTGAAAACCGTGGCCCGCCGTGGTTATCAGCTGCATATTTCCCGTCAGTCCCATGTGCATATGCTGGCGCTTCACGACGGCGAAGCCATCAAGGATGCCTTGATTGGGGTGTCGCTGCGGGTCAAGCTGGCGGGCATAGTGATGCTTGGCATCATACTGGCGCTGTTTTGGTATCTGAGTGACCGCCACGCGATGATGAAAGAGGTCAGCCGTTGGCACTCGGATCGCAATATTCCTCTCAATGTGGGTGGCAGCCTCACCAATGCGGCGCTGTTTTATCTGGACGACAGCGACAGGCTGCATCCGTCGATGTGGCAGCGCCATCTGGCGCCGGAAGGTAATCAGCTCAGTGGTTATGGCGCCCTGTCAGGCTTTGCCGCCACCGATGGCCACAACTACTCCTTTGCCGTGTGTCCGGGTGAGTCGCCGCTGGACTGCGCCGGCAAGCGCATCATCAATATCACCAGCATAGGTGAAGAGCCTGCGGGCCTCAGTATGGCGGAGTTTTTGCCGCTGAGTCGGCGCATGGAAGAGCGGATCCGCTACAATAAGGTGATCCTTCCTGCCGCCCAGGGCAGTGGTGAGATTGAAGAGCATAACTTCCAGGCCGATGTGTATTTCCCTGTGGCCGGAGAACTGCTGGTGCGGGCGGATTTGAGCCTGTCGTTGGTATATGAGGGGACGGACGTCGGGCAGTTCCATGTGTCGGCCTGTATTACCGATGAGAACTGCATTACCACCCCCATCAAGTACCGGCTGCGGGGCGACTTTATCCAGTACCAGAGCCGGATAGGCGGCTTTGATGCCGATGTGTTTCAGGTGAAGGTGCGGCAAAAAACGCTGGAAAAACCGGACAATGTCAGTGACTCGGCACTGCATTTTTACCGTGAGATCCGCAAACACGATATCCGCGACGATACCCTGTATTTCTACCGCGTGTGGCAGGGTAAGGATACTGCGGTGTGGATAGTGCCGCAGATGGGCCATATTCTCGCCTGGACCCGCTACACCAAGGCGGTGCTGTAACCCTGCGGATTAAGCCAAATAGTGGCTGCTGCCTAATCCAAATACTGGCTGCGGATCTGCTGCCAGTGGCTGTTGCCATTTTCATCCGGGGTTTTGATGGCATCTATCGCGCGCTGCAGGCTATCCCGCAGCGGCGCGGGCACGTCGCGGCTGAAGGCATAGTAAAGCTCAGCTTCTTTAAGCACATACACCACTTCAAAGTCATCAAAACTCATACCGGCTTCTTTTATCAGCCAGCGGGCAACGGTTTCTTCGTAGGCCCATAAATCAATGCGGCCCCGGGCCATCATTTTCAGCAGCAGATCTGTGCTGGCATTGCTTTGCAGCCGATGATCCAGCCCCATGCTGGAGAGGGTGACTTCGCCAATGTCGTCCCGCACCACACCAATGCGATAGCGCTCCAACTCACTGACATCCTTTATCCGAATCGCGCTTTCTTTGCGGGCCAGCAGCACCAGCCTGATAGGGGAGATGGGGCCAACCCAGTGGAACAACGACTCCCGCTCCGGGGTGCGGGTGGTGGAGAACAGCACGCTGTTTTTGCCGTGCAGGGTGAGGGTGTAAGCGCGGGTCCAGGGAAACACCCGGATATTGGCGGCCTGGACCGGGCTGTCATTCTGCCGGGCCGCCGCCAGCAGCAAATCCACCGCCATGCCCTGCAACTTGCCGTTATGGGTGAAATTAAAAGGCGGGTATTCCTCGGTCATCAGGTTAAGCTCGCCGAGTGTTTCGGCGGCGCGGGGAGCACCTGTGCTAAGCAGCGTGAGCAGCACAAACGGCAACAGTTGCTTGAAGAGCCGCGCAGCATCCATGACATAAACCTCCACAGCGGTGGTCTGTACAGTGTAGTTTGCTGCGGGCCAGGCGTAAAAAATCCCGGCACCGGCCGGGATTTTCAAAATCAAAGCAAGCGCTGCGACTTATTTGATAAAGGCAAAGGCGTCGCCGTAGAGGTGCGGCTCATCCACGCCCATTTCGCGGAAAACTTCGCGAGCGGCGCCGACCATGTTGAAGCGACCGGCGATGTAGATGTCGTAGCCCACCAGGCTGATAAAGTCGGCCTTGATCTGCTCCAGTAGGTTATTGGTCTTGCCATTCCAGCCCTCGGGCGCTTCTTCCACCACAGGCACAAAGTGCATCCAGGGGTGAGCATCGTGCCACTGGCGGGCGATGGACTCGTAATACATGGCGTCCTGGGTGCGGCAGCCCCAGTAGAGGCTGGTTTCCACTTGCTGACCCAGGGCGATTTGCTGCTCGACTATGCTCTTGATGTAAGAAAAGCCAGTACCACCGGCAATCAGCAGTCGTGGACGATGGCTGTCTGCGCGCAGGAAGGCGTCGCCGCCGGGGGCTTCGATGTCGATATGGGTTTCGGTCTTGAGGCGCTCAACCACCTGCATTGGGTAGCTTTCGCTGACCGCAGCACCTATGTGCAGCTCGATAATCTCACTGTCGGGAGCCGAGGCGATGGAGAAGGGGCGCTTGTCTTTTTCGCCCATCACCACGCACAGGTATTGGCCGGCCTGAAACTCAAATGGGGTTTCCGGGGCCAGTTTGACCTGATACACGGCGTCGTTAAACGGCTGGATACTGAGAACCTTACATCGGATGCTGTTCATCTGTGTTCTTTAAAACCTCTGTGCTTTTAGGGTCCCTTTCTGCTGAAGGGTTGCTTTCAATGTTGTAAGTATTGCCGCCATCGCCGTGAGGGCAAGTGCGGCCCGGCGGGTGACGGCGTTTGCCGCCCCGCGTTTGCAATGGTTACAGTGTTGGCGCCTGATCTATGCCAAGCTCGTCCCAGATACTGTCGACCTTTTGTTTCACCGACTCATCCATCACGATTGGGGTGCCCCATTCGCGAGTGGTCTCGCCTTCCCACTTGTTGGTGGCATCCAGACCCATTTTGGAGCCCAGACCCGCCACCGGCGAGGCAAAGTCGAGATAGTCTATGGGGGTGTTGTCTATCATCACGGTATCGCGGGTCGGATCCATGCGGGTGGTGATGGCCCAAATCACGTCCTGCCAGTCGCGGCAGTTCACGTCTTCATCCACCACCACAATAAACTTGGTGTACATAAACTGGCGCAGGAACGACCAAGCGCCCATCATCACCCGCTTGGCATGACCCGGGTATTGCTTGCGGATGGAGATCACTGCCATCCGGTAGGAACAACCTTCGGGGGGCAAGTAAAAATCAACTATTTCAGGATATTGCTTGCGCAAAATCGGCACGAATACTTCGTTCAGTGCCACCCCCAGCATCGCAGGTTCATCCGGTGGACGGCCGGTGTAGGTGCTGTGGTAGATGGCGTCTTTCCTGTGGGTAATGTGGGTCACGGTAAACACAGGGAAGCTGTCGGTTTCGTTGTAGTAGCCGGTGTGGTCGCCGTAGGGACCTTCTTCGGCCATCTCGCCGGGGGCGATATAGCCCTCGAGGATGATTTCGCTGGTGGCCGGCACTTCAAGGTCGCAGGACAGCGCCTTCACCACCTCGGTACGTTCGCCGCGCAACAGGCCCGCAAAAGCATATTCGCTCATGGAGTCAGGCACAGGGGTTACCGCACCCAAAATAGTCACGGGATCTGAGCCCAGTGCTACTACTACCGGGTAGTTTTCGCCCGGGTGTTTTTCCTGGAAATCGCGGAAATCCAGCGCGCCGCCACGGTGGGACAACCAGCGCATAATCAGCTTGTTTTTGCCCAAAAGCTGCTGACGGTAGATGCCGAGGTTCTGACGCTTCTGCCGTGGACCCTTGGTGATGGTCAGGCCCCAGGTCACCAGCGGCGCAACGTCGCCGGGCCAGCAGTGCTGAATGGGCAGCTTGGTCAGGTCAACATCGTCGCCTGTCATCACCACTTCCTGACAGGGCGCCCGGCTCACTGTCTTGGGCGGCATATTCAGCGCCTGCTTGAACATGGGGATTTTGGCGATGGCATCTTTAAAGCCGCGTGGTGGCTCGGGTTCTTTGAGGAACGCCAGCAGCTCGCCCACATCGCGCAGCGCCAGCGGGTCTTCTTTACCCAGCGCCATGGCCACGCGTTTTGGCGTGCCAAACAGGTTTGCCAGTACCGGCATGCTGTGCCCCTTGGGGTTTTCAAACAGCAGCGCCGGGCCGCCCGCGCGCAGTACGCGGTCAGCGATTTCTGTCATTTCAAGATAAGGATCAACCGGATAGTCGACGCGCTTAAGCTCGCCGCACTCTTCGAGGTGGCTGATAAAGCTGCGTAAATCCTTAAAACTCATATGGAAATGCCTCGGTTTGCAAACATCCGTCGTGGCGCGCACTATACCACTATTGGCCCTTGGGCGGAATTAAAAGCGCCTGCAGCAGGAGGGGGTATGGCAACACATTGGCATTTGGCGGCGCTGCTGAGCGCGGCTCTGCTTGGCGGTATGTCGGCGGCGCAGGCTGACGGCAACCTCAGCACCTCGGTATGGGTGGGGAACCACAATGGTTTGGGGGTGAGTTATTCCAGCGGCGGCTATGGTCACTGGCGTTATCCGGGGCCTTATTGGAGCACAGGTATTGGCTGGGGCTGGCGCGATCCCTTTTACCGGGACCCCTTCTGGCGCTACAACGACAGCTGGTACTGGCAGGAGCGCGCCTGGGAGCGGGAACGCCAGGCACGGCGGGAAGAGCGCGCCGAGCGTGAGCGCCAGCGGCTGATGACCCAGCCAAGGGTGGTGCCGCCAGCCATGATCACCCGCAGCGAAGAAAAGGTTGAAGGCCTGGCAGCGTTACCGCAAAACGCGCGGGTGCTGATGGTGGATGGCAAGCCGCAGTATGAATGGCAGGGACAAAGATACAGTTTCGACTGGCAGACCCAGCGCTATATGCCCTTGAAACAAGAGTAACCCGAGCAATAAAAAACGCCGTCCAATGGACGGCGTTTTCAGTTTAAACCGTTTTACTTATCAGAAGCTTACGGTTTCGATGTCAGAGCAGCCACCGTCAGCGTTACATACCTGATAGGTATAGCTTACGCCGGTTGGAGTGCTGAAGCGGTCAACGAAGCTGTTGGCAGAAGTGGTGCCAACCAGGTTGCCGTCACGCAGTACTGAGTAAGAGCTGCTGTTACCGGTCCATTCCAGGCCAACACGGGCACTGCCGCGGCGTGAACGGTTAACCTTGGTCACAGTCAGATCCATCTCGGCTGCAGGCACTTCCACGTCGTATACCTGAGATACGGAGCTGGTGGCGCCGTCATCGTCGGTTACGGTCAGGGTGACAGTGTAGCTGCCGCTCATCAGGTACTGGTGGCTGGCGGTTTCGCCGCTGGCGCTGTCGCCATCACCGAAGTCCCAGCTCCAGGCTACTACGCTGCCGTCGGTATCGCTGGAGGTGCTGGTGAAGTTGTACAGGGCGCCGGTGTTGTCAGCGGTGAAGCTGGCCATTGGGGCTTCGTTAGGATCGGTGCTGCCACCGTCGAAGCTGCCCACCAGAGTGGTGCCGCTGTAAGCGCTGTAACCGTTCAGCATGACCCAGTAAGTGCCGGTCTGAGCAGGATCGATAGCGCAGTTTTCGTTGTTGCCGGAAGCATATGGACGGCAATCGTAGTCAGTGCTGGTTGGGTGAGCGCCAAACTTCACATAGAGGTCGGCATCGCCCGAGCCACCAGACAGGTTGAACACCAGGTTGCTGGCACCGGCAGGAACGTCCAGGGTCCAGTACTGCTTGGAACCGGCGCCGCCGCTGATGTCAGTTACGGCTACGCCGTTTTGCAGCACGTCAGCTTCTGGTGGTGGTGGTGGTGGTGGTACTTCACATGGGGTGATACCCACGGCCGCGAAGGCAGCTTCTACGTCGGCAGTGCTGTAGCCCTTATCGGAAGCCGCGCTGCGAACGCCACAGGCACCTTCATACATCAGGCTGTTGGGAGTCCAGTACACCTGGTTGGCAATAACGAACACTTCGAACGCCTTGCGGGTGTCCCAGCCAGCTGTGGTGGCCAGAGTGTAGAAGGCCTTGTTGAACACACCTGAGCTGTAGTGCACATCCAGACCATCATAGTAGTCGTCGATGTGACCGATAGACTTGCCGTCCTGGGTTGGGTCGGCCATGTAGCGCAGTGCGCCGGTGCCTTTGAAGATGTCGGCGCCGACCAGCCAGTCGTTGGTACCTTTCATAAAGAATTCGGCAGCTTCACCGGCCATATCAGAGAAGGCTTCGTTCATACCGCCAGACTGGTTGGCATACACCAGACCTGAGTTCTGCTCGGTGAAACCGTGGCTCACTTCGTGGGCAGAAACGTCCAGAGACACCAGTGGGTAGAAGTAGTTCTGACCGTCACCGAAGGTCATGGCGCTACCGTCCCAGAAGGCGTTTTCGTAGTTGTTGCTGTAGTGTACGCGCATGGTCAGCTGGAAGGTCAGCGGTGCAGTGCCGTACCACTGATCGTACATGTCATACACCACACCACCGAAGTAGTGGGCATCGTTCAGCGGCGAGTAGGCGCCGTTGATTTCTTTTACTGTGTTGCGTGGGCAGGTGTAGCTGAATGCGGTGTTGCCGGTGGTACCGTGGTTCAGGTTCACGGTTTTCACGTTGGCGTTGTTCATGGTGCAGGTATCACCATTCACTTCCACGTCCAGATTGCCGTAGGTGGTGCCGTACTCGTACTGGCCGGTCTTGATGTTACCGCCAGGGCCGGTACCTATGTCGGCATGGTTCAGGCCTTCCCAACGCTGCAGCACTTCACCTGAGTGAGCGTCTACCATGGTGAATGGACGGCTTGGGGCATCGCCATCAACCACGTAAGAGGTGATGTACACCAGACGTGGCTCCTGAGCTTTGCCGTAGAGGATGATCCATGGCTGAGCGCTGTCATTGCGGGTCTTACCGGCCTTGAGACCGTGGCCACCCTTGGCGGCTTTGGCAATGTTCAGAGCCTGATCTTTGCTCAAGGTAGGCTTGGCAAAGGCAGCATCCTTGTCGATATCGGCCAGCATCTGACCTTTGAGGTTGCTGTAGAAGCCCATTTCAGAGCGATCAGCGGCCACAGTGAAGCCATAAACAGGCACACCGTGGAAGTATTGCTGCAGACGCTCTTTTTTCAGGCCCTTGCCCAGATCGAGTTGTTTGGCGGTACGGAACTCATGGCCCGGAGCCAGTTGCAGTACACTGCCGATGTCGCCGGAGGCGGCGTGGCGCATCTTGGCCACGTCCACTACGTTGGCGGCGTAAGCTGATGTACCCAGGGTTGCCGAAACGGCGATAAACAAGAGTGAGAGTTGTTGCTTGCGCATAAGTGACTTGTCCTTGTGGTCTGGCGGCTTGGCTGCCGCAAAGCACTTCCTTTAGTCCACCGCAGGCAGTTGCCGGACGATGGTTCACAACTACATTGAAGTCGGGGTTAACCCCTTTTTCACGGATTTTTAACCCGAGAGAAACCTCATGTTATTGAGCTGTGAATGGATGAACAATTGTACGAACGCACTATACTTGCGAAGCTGAAACAGACTCCGATGCTACTTTTGGCTAGGTGGATCACCAGTTTTGACTGGCTTTTTGATAATTGGCGGAGCTTATCTGTAGCGGATTTCCATGGGGATAACCGCTTCTCTGGATCCCTTTTTAGCCCGCAGCCGCGCCAGATACTGTTCCCACAAAATTAATTGGTTAGTTGCCAGTTGGTGCAATACCTGCCACGAATAAAGTCCGGTATCATGGCCGTCATCAAACACCAATTTAACCGCGTAGTTACCTACAGGTTCAATGGCGGTGATGTTCACGGCTTTCTTATTGGTAACCAATACCGGGTTGCCATGGCCGTGTACCTCTGCCGAAGGGGAATACACCCGCAGGAACTCACAGCTCAGTTGATACTGGCTGCCGTCATCAAAACCCACTTCCAGCAGGCGAGACTTGCGTTTCAGCTTGAGGGATACAACCTGGGGATGGCTCATGGAAACTCCTGACAGTGAATAACCCGGATATGGTCGCTCGCTTTGCAGCGCTTGTGAACCCCGCAAAATAGAAAAAGGTGAGGCTGATACAGCCAAGGCCAAACAAGGTACAGCAGGGAATGACAGATACGATTTTTTTCTTCGGCGAATGGCAAGTCTCGCCCCAAAGTAATCGACTGAGTCGCGGCAGTATCAGCCGCCAACTCGAACCCAAGGCCATGGAGGTGCTGCTGTATCTGTGCCATCGTCCGGGGGAGGTGGTCAGCAGTGACGACCTGCTCGATGCCTGCTGGCCGGGGCTGGAAACCGGCGACAACCCGCTGCACAAAACCATCGCCCAGCTGCGCCGCGCATTGGACGACAGTGCCACTGCACCACAATTTATCGAAACCATTCGCCGCCGCGGCTACCGTACCCTGGCCCAGGTCAGCTTTCCCTCGGGGGATGAGCAGAGCGTGGATGAGGTGGTGTGGCAGTCCGGCTCGCCTTTTCCGGGGCTGCGCCCCTTCAGCGCCAAAGATGCCGGGGTCTTCTTTGGTCGCCGTGAACAAATCAATGGCGTCCTTGAAAATATCCATCGGCAGGTACGCAGCGGCCGTGGCCTGTGTTTACTGCTTGGCCCCAGTGGCAGCGGCAAAACCTCGTTAATCCACGCCGGTATTCTGCCTAACCTCAGTACCCCGCAAGGCGTAAATGGTATCGGGCTGGTGTCCAGCGCCGCCATGGATATGGCCGATGTCGCCCCCGGTGCTTTGCGGCTGGAGCTGGCGTCGGCCATGCTCGATTGGGAGAGCGGCGATAAACCCGTATTCGATGGCGACAGCGCCGACACCCTGGCGGCCAAGCTTGCCGAGGGCGGCGCCACAATCGCTCTGACCTTGCAATCGGCGCTGCCAAGCGGCCGTTGGGAAAAGCCCCGTTTTGCGCTGGTGGTCGATAGGCTCGAAGTGCTGTTGTCGTCCCCGGCCTTCGATGAAGCCAGCCGCAGCCAGTTTTTGGCACTGCTCGATAGCCTGTCCCGCAGCGGTGCGGTACTGGTGCTGTGCGCCTGTCGTAACGACTTCTATCCCCAGGTGGTCAGCCGCAGCGTGCTGATGGCCGGCAAGGGCAATGGTGCCCACTTCGACCTTGAGCCCCCAAGCCGCCAGGCGTTGCTGCAAATGATCCGTCTGCCGGCTGCCGCAGCCGGTCTTGGTTGGGAGTTCGACAACGACAGTGCCCTCGGCCTCGATGAAATTCTCTGCCGTGAAGCGGCCGCCAGCCCAGATGCGCTGCCCATGTTGCAATACCTGCTGCAGGCGCTTTACCTTGCCCGTGGCGATGACAATCAGCTCAAACTCGAAGTGTATCAACGTCTTGGTGGCATTGAAGGTGCCATTGGCCGCGCAGCCGATGAGGCCATCGCCGACCTCAGCGCTTCGACCCGCGAGGCGCTGCCCGGGGTGCTGGCACGGCTGGTCACCCTCAAGGAAGATGAACTCTCGGTTACCAGCCGCAGTGCCCGTTACAGCGAGCTTGCAACCGATGCCGAGCGCAAACTGGTGCAGGCACTGGTGGACAGCCGCCTGTTTGTTTCCCACCTTGATGGCGCCGAGCCCAGCTTCAGCGTCGCACACGAAGCCCTGCTGCGGCGCTGGCGCCGCGCCGCCAGTTGGATTGAAGAACACCGCCGCTTGCTGGCGCTCAAAGCCCGGGTATTCCATCAGGCGCTGCGCTGGCAGCGCTCGGGCCGTGAGCGGGATTATCTGCTCGGGCCGGGCAAGCCCGTGCTGGAGGCGCGCCAGTTGCTGGCCGATAACCAGCTGATATTGGACGAACAAAGCCTTGATTATATTCAGGCCTCGCTGGCGCGGGATGTGCGCCGGGGCTGGATAAAGCGCGGCACTGTGGCGCTGCTGACTTTACTTACCTTTGTCTCTGTGGTGATGGGAATTAAAAGCATGCAGGCCGAGCGGCAGGCCACCGAGCGGCGTCTTGCGGCCGAAGACTTGCTGGGTTTTATGGTGGGTCAGTTTGCCGACCGGCTGCGCAGCATTGGCCGTATGGATTTGCTCGACGGGGTCAGCAACAAGGCGCTGGATTACTTCAGCGCCCCGGACGCAGGGCTCTCGGAGGCCGCCCTGTTTCGCCACGGACAAACCCTGGAAGCCATGGGCGAAGTGGCCTACAGCCGTGGTAAGCCCGACGAGGCCAAAGCCGCATTGCTCGCGGCCCGCAACAAGCTGTTGCCCCTGCAGGGCAAAGATGTGCCGCAGCTTGAGCTGCTGAAAACCCTCGGCGCCAACGCCTTCTGGCTTGGACAACTCGAATATGACAAGAGCGACTGGGCTGCTGCGAATCCATGGCTACAGGCCTACTTAGATCACAGCCTGGCCATGTTGGCACTTGCGCCAGATAATTCAGATGCCTTGCTGGAACTCTCTTACGCGGAAAACTCCCTCGGCAGTCTCGCGATGAAGCTCCAGGACTACGCCACTGCCCAGCAACGATTTGAGTCATCACTGATTTTGAAGCAAAAGTTACTTGCTGATACACCTGATGACGGTCAATTGATTGCCGATCTTGCTGATACTGAGTCCTGGCTTGCCAGTGCGGCATTGGCGATTGGTGATGTTCAAAAAGCGCTGATGCTTCATCGAGACATCGAAGCTGTACTGGGTCAAACCAAAGAAGCTTATGCCTTGGATCGATTATCACATAGCCAGGTTAAGCTGGCTCGACTCTATGAATGGTTGGGTAATTATTCAGAGGCACGAGAGGCGGTATTGCGCGCGCAGCATATCCGTCTTGATGCATTAGATACAGATCCTGAAAACCAATCATGGCACTTTGATTTCCTGACCCTTGAGGTACATGGTATTGAACTTGGTTTGAAGGCGGGCTCTGTTACTGAACTGGAGACAACTTGGCAAGAAATGCTGGAGGATGCTGCGGCACTTTCAAATGACATGCGGCAAAAATTGGAAGAGCTATACACACTGACTGCCGCCAAGCGGTTGTTCGCTATGGGTGAGTTTTCAGGTGCCGAACTTATGGCAACTAGGGCAATAGCATTGCTTTCGGAATCGGTGGTGCAAGCTTCCACGGACTTTGAGGAAAGGGCACGCCTGTCCGAAGCAGAGTTGATCTGGCTGCGAAGCCGTGCTGCAAATGGAGTGTCAGAGTCTCCTGTAACTGTATGTACCACCATTACGCAGCGTCTAGCAGAAGTCGTCACTAAGTCGAAGGATCCGGTATTTGTCCGTCCCTATGTGATGGCGCTGGAGTGCCTTGGGGACGTTGAAAATGCACGTGTGTTCAAAGCACCCCTTGTTGCACAAGGGGTGATATTTAACTCTTTATAATCAGTTGGATAGGCCGTAAGGTTGCAGGAAGGTCTTTATTGAGTAAGTTGTTAATCTTGCACCCGAAACCCGCCAGCCCGCGGGCTGGCTTACTGTAAAAAGGAAAAACTATGTCAGTTCAAACTATTCAGGTCACAGTATCTTTGGATGCCAATAATAATCCGGTTTTCAATTATGTTCCCGAAGGTGATGTTGTTGTAACAGAAGCAGGTACTCAGATTATTTACTCGCTGGAAGATAAAACCGAAAAAGGCCTGAGCTTTGCCGGTGCAGCCTTTTTAACCCCGTTTGACCGAGTCATTGATGCAGTAGAGATTCTCAATGAAACAACTTTAGCGTTATATGACACTGATGCCATTGTCGGTAAGACAGGATTCAGGTTAGTACTCAATATTGCTGGTAGTACGCTACAGCTCTGCAGCCCTGACCCACAGATTATCAATAAAGATGTAAAGTAATCGCGCAGTCAAATTGTGAAAAAGCCCGGCCATGTGCCGGGCTTTTTTATGGCTATAAGCGTCTGTCTTTGGCCCTTGCGTGTTGGCATCTTGGCTCGAATAGCTGGATTTAATGGTGTCCGGCGCCGTAAGGTTGGCGGAAGGTTGCGTTTTAGTTGTTATTTATCAATTTGTTAGCTGGTAAGGTTGGCGGAAGGTAGTATTAAGGGAAAATTCGTAAAGTGGTTGGCATCAAGGAATATGTCAGGAGCCAGCCATGTACGCCATCCGTGAAAGTTACTGCGATTTTGAAGCCGTTGCCGAAGTTATCCAGTGTTTGCATCAGCCGATGGTGCTGGCCGATGGCAATGGCAAGGTGCTGTGTGTCAATCAGGCGGCGGCGAGCCTGCTTGGTGATGAGCCGGAAACCTTTGTGGGCGAGCATTGGCCCAGTTGGTTGGAAAGCGGCTATCAGGCGCAGTATCAGGAATTGTTTGAATTTACCCTGGGCGAGCACCGCGCCGTGCAGCACGCTGCCAGGGAAATGCAGCTCAGGCGGGTGGATGGCGCGCTGTTATCGGTGAAGCTGACACTCTCGTTTGTGCAGGGCTTGCTGCCACTGTTTATGGTGGGGATTGAAGATCTGTCGCAGCACAAGGCTGAAATTCGCCGCCTTAAATCGCTGGCGGCAACCGATTGTTTAACCGGTCTTGCCAATCGTCGCACCCTGATGGAAACCCTGGAAAAGCAGTGGCAGCTGTGCGTTGCCCGCCGGCATCCGGTGAGTGTGGTGATTGTGGATGTGGACTTTTTTAAGCAATTCAACGATCTTTACGGTCATCTGAAGGGTGATGAATGCTTAAAGCTGATTGCGGCTGCGCTGGCATCGGCTTTACCATCTCCTCAGTGTCTGGCGGCACGGTTTGGCGGTGAGGAGTTTGTGCTGTTGCTGCCTGGCTTTAACGCTGCCATGGCCGAGTTGATTGCACAGCAGGTGTCGGAGGCTATTGCAGCCATTGATATTACTGCCATGGGCTTGCCCGCCGGGGCGCTGCTGACCGTGAGTCAGGGCATTGCCAGCGAAACCTGCGGCCAGTTCCGAACTGCCGATGCCATGTTACTGGGCGCCGATACGGCGCTGTACCGGGCTAAGCGGGAAGGAAGAAACAAAATCATTTTGTCGGACTGAAACGGATTTCAGGAGATAACACCATGAATTGGTCAATCATTTCGGTGTTGGCAACCCCCAGGGAACGGGCTGATACCTTCGTGTATTTACAACGCAAACGCTACGGTCGTGCCCCTGAGCAGGCGGCGCTGGCATTGTGGAAAGGGGTGTGCACCGAGCCATTGGCACGGCGCATTGTGGATGACCTGCAACAGGTGCTGCAGCATGAGATCCTGCCGCCCCGTGACCGCAGCTATCTGACATCGATGCTCAATCACTTCGAAACTCTGTCGTCGGGGCAACAGGTGGTGGCGTTGGCGCCTTATCTCAGTTCTTGAACACAGCGCCGCCTTTCATCACAAAGCTGACGTTTTCCAGCAGACGGATGTTGTCCAGCGGATTGCCATCCACCGCAATGATATCGGCCAGATAGCCGGGCTTGAGTTCACCAAGGTCCGGCTGCTTGAGCAGCGCTGCGCTGGTGAGGGTTGCCGCCTGAATCGCCTGCAGCGGCGTCATGCCGAATTCCACCATGGTGGCAAACTGTTTGCCGTTGTCGCCATGGGGATAAATGGCGGCATCCGAGCCAAACACCATGCGGGCCCCGGCCTTGGTGGCCTTGCGGAAACTCTCTCGTTGAGCCTTGGATACCTGTTTCTCTTTGTTGATGTTCTCTTCGGGTACCCCATTGGCGGCACCGAAGGCGAGGGTGTATTCGGTGTTGTAGATATCGCAGCTCAGGTAGGTGCCGTTTTTCAGTGCCAGCTTGATGGCCTCATCATCGAGGAAGCTGCAATGCTCAATGCTGTCGATACCGGCGCGAATGGCCGCCTTGATGCCGCTGGTGCCGTGGGCATGGGCGGCAATGATCATCCCGCGCTGATGGGCTTCTTCGGCGGCGGCCCTGAGTTCATCCTCGGTGTACTGCTGCACGCCCACCTTGGTGCCCTTGGAGAACACGCCGCCGGTGGCGCAAATCTTTAAGGTGTTGGCGCCGTATTTGATATTTTCCCGCGCCTTGGCGCGCACCGCCCAGGGGCCATCGGCCACGCCGCCCGCCACTGAGTGCATTTCGGGGGCGCTGAAGTTATCGTCGCAGTGGCCGCCGGTAATCGACAGCGCGTGGCCTGCACTCCAGATGCGCGGGCCGGAGATTTCACCGGCGTTAATGCCATCGCGCACCGCAATCACGCTGTAGCCTGAATCCCCCAAATCCCGCACCGTGGTAAAGCCCGCTTCGAGGGTCTTTTTGGCGTTTTTTACCGCCTTGACCGTTTGCCGTGGCACCGAGTAGTTCATTGACTCGAGGAAGTTGTCTTCGGCATCGCTGCCAAGGTGCACGTGCATGTCCATCAGCCCCGGTAACAGGGTTTTACCTTTAAGTTCAATCAGCTCGCTGCCTTCCGGCACGGCAAGCTTGCCCTGAGTGCCAAGCTCGAGGATACGGCCATCTTCAATTTTCAGCACGGGATTTGGCATCAGTTTGCCGGTTTTGACATCCAGCAGCGCATCGGCGCTCAGATAAGTGGCTGCAAGGGCTGGCAGGGGGGACAGTGCCGTGATTAACGACAGACCGAGCAGGGATAAACGCTGCCTGGACGCATGGGGACGAGTGTTGTGCATGGGACGCTCTTTTGATTGTTATTGTAAAAAACGCGTTAAAACGATTCCTGAGCATATCCCAGTGGCGGCGGGCGAACAACGCTGCCGCCGCGCCAAAATGGTTGGGTTCAGGCCAATGTGGCCGTTAACAGATCAGCGGCAGGCGATGCGCTTGAGGGTGCCTTGCGAAAAGTAATAAAAGGCGTCCTGGGGTTTGTCCTGAGCCCACATGGCCTGATTATCCAGCCCCAGCAGCAAAGCGCGCAGCACCACGCCGGTCACGCCATGGGAAACCACAATCACTTTGGATGGGGTGGCCGGATCCTTGAGCCAGTCATGCAGCCTGGTCTGAATACTTTCGAGCGGCTCGGCTCCCGGAGCATCCAGATACCAGCCCGGTTTGTTGGCAAGGCCGGGGTTGGCGGCGTGGATATCGGGAATATGGCCATGTTCCCACTCCCCAAGCCCGGCTTCCTTGACCCTGTCATCGGCGCTCACAGCGCCTGGTTCGCGGCCAAGCGCGCCCGCAACAATGGTGGCAGTTTGCATGGCGCGCCCAAGGGGGCTCGACACTATGGCAAAGTCGTTCAGTTCGGCGATGTTTAACTCCCCGGCAAGGCTCTTTAAGGTATTGCCATAGGCCAGCGCCTGGGCTTCACCCTGCGCAGTTAAGGGCGAGTTACAGTGCCCCTGCAAGCGCCGCTGGGCGTTAAATTCGGTTTGGCCGTGACGAAGGATAAAAAGTTCTGAAACCATAGGGACGACTGGGCTTTCATACGCGAAAACGGGTGGCGGCAGTGTATCACAATCACCCCCAGCCGCAGCCAGCTTGTGGCGCAACTGAGCCCTTGCTACATTGAGCTTGGTGGCAACCTTTATTCAGCCAAACAGAACAGGGAGGAAAATTGAAGACAAAACAAGAGGAAGCAACGCAAGTTAAACTGCGTGGGAACTGGCACGTAACCCGCGCGGGCTTTTGGGTGTTTGGCCTTGGGTGCTTGATCATGTTGCCATTCTTGGCCCTGCCGGATTTGTATCCTGCGGCTTTTGAAGGCGACCTTAATGTACTGGCGTCGTTCCCGCTGCGAGCCCTGCTGGGACTGCCAGCCATGCTGTTTATGCTTGGAGTGGAGCGCTTACTGCTTAGAAACGGTATCGTACTGCTGAGCCCGCCACAAAAATAAAGCCGGGTTTCCCCGGCTTTACTGTGCTTTCACTCAAACTGCTTACAGAATAAAGCGGCTTAAGTCTTCGTCCTGCACCAGGTTATCCAGATGCGCATTCACATATTCGGCATCTATGGTGAATTTGCTGCCGGACTTGTCGCTGGCTTCGAAGGAAATGTCTTCCATCAACCTTTCCATGACCGTGTGCAGACGGCGGGCGCCGATGTTTTCGGTGCGCTCGTTCACCTGCCAGGCGGCCTGGGCGATGCGGTCGATGCCGGTCTCGGTAAACTCGATGGTCACGCCTTCGGTGGCCATCAGTGCCACATATTGCTCGGTGAGAGAGGCATGGGGCTCGGTGAGAATGCGCTTGAAGTCAGAGGCGGTGAGGGCATCCAGCTCAACCCGAATTGGCAGGCGGCCCTGCAGCTCGGGGATAAGATCCGATGGCTTGGCCATCTGGAATGCGCCCGAGGCGATAAACAGGATATGGTCGGTTTTCACCATGCCGTGCTTGGTGTTGACTGTGCAGCCTTCCACCAATGGCAGCAGGTCGCGCTGTACCCCTTCGCGGGATACATCGGGGCCTGAGGTTTCGCCGCGCTTACAGATTTTGTCGATTTCATCGATAAAGACGATACCGTGCTGCTCCACCAGTTCGATGGCCTTTTCTTTCAGATCTTCCTGATTCACCAGCTTGGCGGCTTCTTCATCCACCAGTTGCTTGAGGGCATCTTTGATCTTCATCTTTTTGCGCTTGGCAGGGGCCTGACCCATGTTCTGGAACAGGCTCTGCAGCTGGTTGGTCATTTCTTCCATGCCGGGGGGCGACATGATTTCTACGCCAATCTGCGGGCCTGAGATGTCGATTTCGATTTCTTTATCGTCCAGCTGACCTTCACGCAGTTTTTTGCGGAAGATCTGACGGCTGGCAGAGTTGTCGTCGCTGTTGTCCCAGTCGTTTTTCGGGCGTGGCAGCAGCGCGTCCAGTACCCGCTCCTCAGCAGCCTCTTCGGCGCGGGCGCGGCACTTTTTCATTTCCACTTCGCGGGTGAGCTTGATGGCGCTGTCGGTCAGATCGCGAATGATCTGTTCCACTTCTTTGCCCACATAGCCCACTTCGGTGAACTTGGTGGCTTCGACCTTGATAAAGGGCGCGTTGGCGAGCTTGGCCAGGCGGCGGGCAATTTCAGTTTTACCCACGCCGGTAGGGCCAATCATCAGGATATTCTTGGGGGTCACTTCGTGACGCAGGGCGGCGTCCAGCTGCATGCGGCGCCAGCGGTTACGCAGGGCCACGGCCACGCTGCGTTTGGCTTTCTGCTGACCAATGATATGGGCGTCCAGCTCGTGAACAATCTCGCGGGGAGTCATTTCAGACATGATGATTCCTCAGTAACTCAGTTCTTCGATGGTCTTGAACTGGTTGGTGAATACGCAAATATCGCCGGCGATGGTCAGTGACTTTTCGGCAATCTCGAGGGCGCCAAGGTCGGTGTTCTCGAGCAGCGCAGTGGCGGCGGCCTGGGCGAAGTTACCGCCTGAGCCGATGGCAATCAGGTCGTTTTCGGGCTGCACTACGTCGCCGTTACCGGTAATGATGAGTGAGCTTTCGGCATCGGCCACGGCCAGCAGGGCCTCGAGTTTTCTCAGCATGCGGTCGGTGCGCCAGTCTTTGGCCAGCTCCACCGCGGCGCGCATCAAATGGCCCTGGTGCATTTCCAGCTTGGCTTCAAAGCGCTCGAACAGGGTGAAAGCATCGGCGGTGCCACCGGCAAATCCGGCCAATACCTTGCCGTGGTACAGGCGGCGTACCTTGCGGGCATTGCCCTTCATCACGGTATTGCCGAGGGAGACCTGGCCATCACCTGCGATGACCACCTGATTGTTACGGCGGACGGATACGATAGTAGTCACAATGGATCCTCTTTTAGCGTCCGAAGGATAGGCCTTCGGGGACGGATAGAGCTTATATGGGGTCGTGCGCCCGCTTTTCAAGTGAGTAAGAATTTCGAGAGGCGAAAAAGAAAGGCCGCCCGCAGGCGACCTTATTGATGTAACGGCTTAAGCCGTTATTGCCACAGCCAGATTTGGCAGGTGTTCATGCCAATGGCCTGCAGTTTGTGGCGGGCGCGCTCTGCATCACGTTTGCGCTCGTAGGGGCCAAGTACCACCTTGTACCAGGCGCCGTTGCTGCCCTGGGCCTTGCGGATTTGTGCTTCCATGCCCTGGAAGGCGATAACTGCCTTCATCTTCTCGGCCTGTGCCTCTTCGCGGAAAGAGCCGCACTGCATCTGATACGGGCCTGTGGCGCGCAGGGTGTCCTGCTTGGGAACATCCACTTCAACCTGCTTGTTTTCAAGCTCTTGCAGATAGGTCCATTCTTCCTGCGGCTTGGGCGGCAGGGCGTTTGGATCCTTCTTTGGCTTGCTGGATTTGGTTTCGGCTTTGGCTTCCACTCTGGGCTCTTCCTTATCGGCGCTGCCCTTGATGGTCCACAGGAAATAGCCAAAGCCCAGCACCAGTACCAGTACCGCAATCAGCGCAACCCAGGGTTTACGCCGGGGCGCGGGGGCACCCTTGCGGCCGCCACGGCCTTTACCCCGTGGCGCTCGATTGGCGTAATCACGACTCATGGGTTACATGCGCTCCAGTGTCTCTATGCCCAGCAGTGACAGACCCTGCTTGAGGGTGTCGGCGGTCAGGCGCGACAGCAGCAGACGGCTGTCACGGGCGGTTTCACTGTCGGCGCTGAGCACTGGGCAGGCTTCGTAGAAGCTGGAGAAGGCGCCGGCCAACTCGTACAGGTAACCACAGAGGATGTGCGGCTGGCCCTTGTCCACCATGCGAGCAAGGATTTCACCGAACTGGGCCAGTTTGTTGCCCAGTTCTTTCTCTTTGTCGTGATCCAGCACCAGCTCGGCGCTGGTCAGGTCGATGTTTTCGGCTTTCTTGAAGATACCGGCTACACGGGTGTAGGCATACAGCAGGTAGGGGGCTGTGTTGCCTTCGAAGCTCAGCATCTGCTCGAAGCTGAAGATGTAATCGCTGCTGCGGTTCTTGGACAGGTCGGCGTATTTCACAGAAGCAATGCCAACCACGCGGGCGATTTCTTTGACTTCGGCCTCATCCATATCCGGGTTCTTGCTGCGAACCAGCTGCTCGGCACGTTCAACGGCTTCATCGAGCAGGTCAACCAGCTTCACCACGCCGCCGGAACGGGTCTTGAAGGGGCGGCCGTCTTCGCCGTTCATGGTGCCAAAGCCCATGTGCTCAAGGGTCATGTTGTCACGTACGAAACCGGCGGTGCGGGCCAGGCTGAACACCTGCTGGAAGTGCAGTGCCTGACGCAGATCCACAAAGTAGAGCACGCGATCGGCATTCAGGGTGCTGGAGCGGTAGCGCATGGCGGCCAGATCGGTCGTGGCATACAGGAAGCCGCCATCGGCCTTCTGGATGATCACCGGCAGTGGCTCGCCGTCTTTGTTGCGGAACTCTTCCTGGAACACCACCTTGGCGCCGTCGCTGATGGCGAGCAGGCCCTTGGCATCGAGATCGGCTACAACCTGCGCCAGATCGGCGTTGTAGGCGCTCTCGCCGTGTACGTCTTTGCGGGTCAGACTCACGCCCAGACGGGCATAGACTTCATGGCAGTGGCTCAGGGAGATGTCGTTAAACTCGCGCCACAGCTTGTTGCAGTACTCATCACCGCTTTGCAGCTCAACCACCAATTGGCGGGCACGGGTGGCGAATTCGTCGGATTCATCGAAGCGCAGCTTGGCGGCGCGGTAGAAACTTTCAAGATCTGACAGCTCCAGATTGGCCTTGTCGTCGCCCTGGGCGCGCAGCTCTTCCATGTAGGCCAGCAGCATGCCGAACTGGGTACCCCAGTCACCTACGTGGTTTTGACGGATGACATTGTGGCCGAGGAATTCCAGCGCGCGCACTACGCTGTCACCGATGATGGTGGAGCGCAGGTGACCTACGTGCATTTCCTTGGCGAGGTTGGGGGAAGAGTAGTCCACCACCACGGTTTGAGCTGCGGCGGCTTTTACGCCCAGCATGGCATCGCCGAGCGCGGCCTTGAGCTGATTGGCCAGGGCGTTGTCGTCGATAAAGAAGTTGATAAAGCCAGGGCCGGCAATCTCGACCTTGGCTACCTGCGCCGAGGCAGGCAGGTTGTCGATGATCAGCTGCGCCAATTCACGTGGCGGCTTACCGGCAACCTTGGTCAGCATCATGGCCAGATTGGTGGCCAGATCGCCATGGCTCTTGTCCTTGGTTCGGTCGACCTGAATACGCGCTTCAAAGTCGGCGGGCACTATGCCCTGGGCTTTCAAGGATTCAAGGGTTTGTTCCAGCAAGGATTGAATGAGTTCTTTCATCGGCCTGTATCTACTGACTGCAAGGATTAACGGGAATAACCGCGCATTGTAGCCTCTGGGGCCCCCGGCTGGCTATTGGTTGAAAGAACTTTTTGAGCAAAAACGCAAGGCTTTTCCTCTTCCGGGGCCGCTAACGGCCATTCCTATCAGTTTTCTGTGCTGGATGGTTCTACCGGGTGAGGCTGCTCACCCGGCTGGGCGATGTTGCCCGCAGCGCCACAGGCGTAGGCTGCATCTTAAGGATTAACCCCTCAGGGGTGGGTTAGCCAAGGAGGACAAGATGATGGATTTACATGCGCTGGTCAGCGCGGTGCAGCTCAGTGTATCTGCCGCAGGGCAGGCGCTGCAGGAGCAAAACAATCAACTGCTTGGACGTTTTTTTGAGCCGCTCGAGCCCACAGAAGATGCGCCGCAAACTCTGTCACTCAGCACGGTTGGGGTAGCAACAGCGCTCAAGCCCAAATGCGTGACCCTGATGTATCCGCAGGAGACTGCGACCGGGCTGACCGATGTGCCTGTGACTGTGCCGCTGATTTCGCTGGTACCCATCAGCGCGGCCCGTATTCAGGAAGTGCGGTTTTCAACCCAATTGGAAGTGGGAATGGATGATAACGGCGCCATGCAGGTTGCCTTTCCGTCCCGCTCCGGCTCCGCCCTGTTTGGCGGCGCCAAGTCTGCGTCGAACAGCCATCTCGCGACACTGGAGATAGTGCTGAACGACAGTACCAATCCCGAGGGCCTGCAATTGCTGGTGGAGGGATATGAGAGAGCGCTGCGGGCCCAAATCCCTGGGTAAGGCGGCATAACGTCCACATGGACAAGGCAAGATAATAAGGAGAGTTATCATGGCAAATCCCACAGTCGATACCGGACCCGCATTGGTGTCCATGGCACAGCAATTCAGTGGCTTACCTATGCGGTCATTGATTGGCGGTCCGCTGAATGCGGCGGCCCAGGCCAACAGTATGATGGCGGTGACCCAGACCAAATTTATGCTCGACACCTGCTTTAACAAATCGGGCACAGATGGGGATGCCACGCTCGAACCCATTATGGTGACTATGCAAATCACCCGTACTGTGTTTGAAGAAGAAACGGACAAGGGCGGCCAGACCACGGTGACCCCGACGCCAGTCAACACCACCTTTGATCTGCCGCTGCTGACCTTAATTCCCCTCAATGCGCTAGGAGTGGATTCGGTGCAGGTGGATTTCGACATGGAAGTGAAGTCCAGTTACACCAACGAAAGCTCCACCAACAGCTCAAGCGAAACACAGGCTGCGGCCAGTTTCGATGCCAAGCTGGGTGAGGGCTGGTGGTCAGTAGAGGTCAAAGGCAGCGTGAGCTACGACAGCAAGACCAGCTCATCGAATTCGGCCAGCTACCAAAAGAGCAACAGCGCCAAGTACACGGTGAGTGTGCACGCGGGGCAACTGCCGCTGCCCCAGGGCGTAACCACCATCATTCAGGCCTACACCAATGCCATTTCAGCCAACCCCAAAACCGCTGGCTGACGGATGAGTAAGCCCGGGGCCGCCAGTCGGCCCCTTATCGAGTGGATGACCCAAGGAGAGACGAGATGAAACACCAGATCCCCTGCCCGGACTGCAATGCCCCGATTTTCCTCGAAATGCAGCAGCTGCTCGCGGGCCAGCGGTTTTGCTGCGCCAATTGCAACGCCGTGTTGTCGCTGTCGGTGCAGAGTCGGCCGCTGGTGGCCGATACCATGGCGGCGCTGATGGAGCTTAAGCAGCAAGCCGCCCGGACCCGTGGCGATGGGAGGGACCGCCATGGATAAATGGAGTTTTTTAGCCACAGTGCTGGAAGACGACGGGCGGATTTCCGAGGCCATTGCCACCGGCGCCGCCTGGGAGATCTGGATGCAGGTTGAGCTGATGATTGCCTGCCGGCGTCTTGGTTGGTCTGTGGCCCGAGAGCTGCCGTATCCCGCACCGCTGGAGCGCAAAAGGCTGGACATGATGTTCTCAGACGGCCGCGAAAAAGTGGCGCTGGAGCTGAAAGTGGAAAGCGCCCAAACCTCGGGGGATGCCCTAATGGCCAAGGTGGAAGATGACAGCCACAAGCTGGCGCTGTACCCGCAATCGCCGGGACTCAGTCGCTGGCTGCTGGTGCTGGGTTATTCCTGGCCGGTGCGCTGCGCCATGGAAGATTTGGAGCGGCAGCAGCCCGAAAGGGTGATATTGCGTATCCGTGGCGGCATAGCCGCTATGCTTTGGGAGATCTGAGGCGCAAGCGCCCCGGGTCGCCCTGAGACAACGACAAGGAGAAAACTCATGACACAGGACACTGAAAGCCCCCTGACCCTGGCTGACCTCAAGCCCGGCGATGTGCTGATTATGGAAGGCGACCTGCGTCCTTCCAATCCCACCCGTTACCTTGATGAGCTCATTATGCTGCTCAATGACTCGGACGTTTGCCACGGCGCTATCTTTATCGGCAAAGACAGCAGCGGCCAGTTCACCCTGATTGACGATGCCCTCAACGGTGTAGGCATTCGCCCCATTCGCGACAGTCAGGACAGCAGCGATCCGCGCTTCGATACCTGGTATGTGCGGCGTATGGCCAGTGACAATCTCGAGCCGGTTATCGCCCAGGCGCAAACCTATCTTGGTAAGGCTTACTACGACAAGGCCTGGCTGGTGATGCTGGGGCTGCTGCTTATCGTGAAAGACATTACCCCCAGCGGCGTTGGCCAATCGGCACTGCTTGAAGTGCTTAAGTTTTTTGCCTACGAGCTGGATAAGCATCTGTTTGGCCGCCCCGGGGAAACCGGATTGGTGTGCTCGCAGTTTGTGGCCGTGTCTTTCGATGGCGCCGGGCCTGGTTATCAGCTGCAAATCAAGCCCGGCCGTCTCGCCGGGCAGCAAAGTATTGAAGCCCTGCGGGCACAGGCGCCCATTCACGCGCTGGCCCTTGGCAGCAACGATGTGGAAGGGCTGATGGAAAAGGTACGGGTGACCCGTGGACTGAGCCTTGGCTACTCCGCTTCGGGCGGTAGTTTAAGCAGCTTGCTGGCCAGCATAGGCGAGGCCGGGGTTAGCCTGGTGAAAGGGCTTGGCAGCGGTGAGCTGGCAGGATTGCAACAAAGCTATGCCAGCTATCAGGCCAATTTCGTTACGCCTGCGTGCCTTAAGGAGGGGTGCTCCAACCTGTCAGCCATCGGCAAGGTTGGTTTTCATTACGGCGATTAGCACTCAGGCCTGTTCGGGCAGGGGTACTCCTGCCCGCAGCAGGCTTTGGCGAAACTGCTGAAAGCTTGCCGGCGGCAGCACCCGTTGCAGCAGTGCCATCAGCCTTGGCAGCATCGCCGGGTCGCTGAGCTGCTGGGCCAATTGCTCCCTGGCAAGCGTTAGCCCGGCGGCGTCCTCTTGCTGCTCGGCAATGCTGACCAGCATCATACACAGGCCTGCCTGCACGCTGTGACGATAGGGAATGGCCTGTAAAATATGGCTTTTTGCCTCGTCCAGCTGCCCTGCCAGAAAGTGGGTTACCGCCCGGCCAACCAATAATCGCCCGGTGCTTTGCCCCTGGGGATAAAGCAGTTCGTACTGCTCATACGCTGCCAGCGCCTGGGGATACAGACCACAAAGCGCCAGCACCTGCGCCCTGAAAAACAAGCCTGATTCCAACATGGGGTTGGCGTTAATGGCCTGCTCCGTGTGTGCCAGCGCCACCGGCAATTGCCCCATCAGCAGCGCTGCGGCAGCAAAAGCCAGTTGCGCATATGCCGATTGCGGTGCCAGATGCAGTGCCTGCTGGGCATGGTTTATCAGGTTTGCCGCAGGCGGCAGCTGGCTGACGGCGCCCTCCTGCCAGGCGGCATAAGCCACCAGAACATAAAAGCTTTTTGGCAGTGACCAATCGGGGAAGGCGCTCAGCATGGGCGAAAGAGTATCCAGCGCGTCCTGCAATGTGCCTGCCTCGCGGCTTCGCAGCCGATATTCGATTTGCAGCAGAGTTTGAATAGCATCCTCATGGGACGCTGTGGGCTGGCGCACCTGGATCCCCAGCAGTTTATCGAACAGTTGCGCGGCGAGGCGCTGTCTGGACTGACTGCTGTCGACCTCGGCGCGGGCAAAGCTGTGGATGAGGCTGCTCATGCCGTGCTGAATTTGCATCAGTCGCCCACTCTCGCCCGGACAATCCAGATAAAAGCCGGACGTTGGCGGCTGCGCCGAGGGGCACAGGCTTAAAAACTCGAAACACATCAGACAGGAGAGCAGTTCGGGCGGGCAGTTATCGGCAACAAACACCGGCAAGGGCTGGATGTGCGCCTGCTGCTGATGGCGGAAATCTTCGAACCATACCGACGCCTCGGTGCGATTGCTCACCCCCAGGGTTTGCAACAGGTTTGAGATATGGGTTTTAACCGTGTTCTGGGATAACCCCAGTAGCCTGGCTATATCCGGATTGGAGAGGCCTTTGCTCATCAATTCCAGAATTTCCAATTGCCTGGCGGTTAACTGGGGATCGGATTCCCTGCTCATGGCTGATGTTCCCCTGACGGACCTTATCCAGTGATACCAGTTTGCACCCGGCAGGTAAAGGAAGGTGCAAATGCGTTCCATGTTTGCTCAGCCAGAGCTGGCGATGACTCATTAGGGCCAAAAATGGCCTGCGCCTTGGTGGTTTGACCGGTTTTTCCAGATTAAGGAGCCGCTTAATTGCTTGATGAACATTAATTCATGCGCGGCCAAGGGGGAGTTCATGGTCGGTGTTGCATAGTGAAGTCCATGGTTCGTTAGACATGGATGTTTATTGTGCTGGATGTGTTGATTCACATATTGATCTTGCTAGCGCTGATCTACCCAGCTGGCCTCCTCGAGTCGGTAAAGCGAGATAAGAGCCTGCTTTATTTTGTACTCGGAGGCCTCACTTTTTTAACCTGTTTCTCACTCCTGTTTGCTTACCTGGCGAACATTTATCATTGACATCCCACCTTGCGCGGCTTTTTAGCCGCGATTTTTTTATTGGCCGATTAAGAAAAATGCAGCCCAATGGCTGCATTTTTCGTGGTGTTGCGGTTTTTGTGGCGTTGCTGTGAGCTTAGTTGACGGACTCGGCCAGCATTTGGCTTTGCCACAGCGAGTCTTCATCTTCTGACGAGGTCAGCGAGATGAGCACCGCATTGGCTTTACCTTCGATGGGAGCCAGCACCATCTCGAACTGGGTTTCGCTGGTGTCTGTGTAGCTCATCTCGATGGAGCCGGCCATGTTGATGTGCCAGCTCATGGCCAGACTGGGCTCGTCACCTTCCCAGACTGTGCCCACGCCATCGGCACCGAAGTACAGGTGGAAGGTGCCAGTTTCCCCTTCGAACAGTTTGAAATCCATACTGAATTGCTGCTGCAATACATCGGCATCACTAAAGCCTTCGCTACTGCGAACCAGGCTGACCTGCCCGAGTGGCTTGTCGCTGCCGTAGTCCTGCAACATGGCGCTGAAACGCTCGAGTTTTGGCAGGCTGAAGCGGCCATCTTCGGCGTCAGTAAACCAGATCTCGCCAAAGGGTTTCAGGGTAAGGCTGTCGCCGCCGGTGCTGCTGTCGGCATCAAAAAGACCTCCAGGACCGTCCGAGTCCACGGTCACGCTGGTGACACTGAAACCCGCGTCAGTCCACTGGTATTTGCCAAACTCACCGGACAGCGCCTGAGGCGTGGATTCGCCGTAGCTCTCCAGGTTGTTGGTGTGCACCAGCGCGTAGTCTGTGGCTGACAAAAACACCACCACAGTGAGGTTTTCATCCGCTTCTTCCCATACTTTCCAGGAGCCTGAAATCGGGCTGCTGCCGTCATCGATACGGCTAAAGGCAACTTCGCCTTCGCTGAAGCTGAGGGTCAGGGTTTCGCCGAGGGTCATGGATTGGATTTCGTGGCTGCCGCCATCGAAAAAGCCGCCGCTGTTGTCTGACTCGTCAATCAGGGTCAGGCTGATGTCCCCGGTTTCAGGGTTCCACTCGTAACTGCCAAGCTCGGCGCTGCCTGCCTGCTGATCGCCATCGTCAGTGTGCTCGTGCAGGATCAGGTAATGGCTGTCATCGATAAAGGTAAGTATGTTGCGCTTGCCTTCGCCTTCCTTATACAGCCAGCTGCCAAGCAGTTGTTGCCGCAGCGAGGTTTCAACGTGGGCCTTGGCGTCGGCATCGCTCACCAGGGTGCGGTTATCCAGAGTGGTGAGCACCGGGGCAACGGCATCGGCAAAGCCTGTGCTGCCGATATCGAGCGCCGTGCCGGTAAAGGCATCGGTGCTGGCCTGGGTCAGGGTAATGCCGTTGCTGGGGTCATTGTCCTCATCCAGTGTTTGCAGGATGCGGGCTATGTTCGACACTGTGGTGGCGTCACCTTCGGCAAAGTCGTTGGGGGTAAGCAGCCCGGTGGCGGTAACCGAAGGAAAGGTCAGATCGCCAATAAAGAACACCACGGTTTCGCCCGGCAAATACTTGTAATGACCCATGGCATCGGTGACGCCGCTTTGGGTTTCGGTGCGGTAGCCAATGCCGGCCACGGGGCTGTCGAGAAAGAGTCCCGCCTGCACGCTGGCGCAGCTGATCTGGGCCGCGTTGGCATTGCTGCTGCTCAGGGTGCCGCTGGCGCCTGTGATAGTGCACACCTGGCCATCGGGCTGGCTGCTGATGCTGATGCTGAAACTGCTGCCCTCGGTCACGCTGGTGGAAAATTGAAAACTGCTCCCGGTAAAGTTTTGGGTTTGGGTGGAGCCTGCAGTCAGGGTCAGGCCTATAGTGCTGCCAAGGCCACTGATGCTGCCGCCGATGGCTAATTGGGCCGGGGTTGTGGGTTCCGGGGTGGTGTCTTCATCGCTGCTGCCACCGCAGGCAGTCAGACACAGTGCCAGTGGCAACAAGAGTCCGCGGTAACTAAAGAGGGAGTTTTCCATGATTGAGTCCTTAATGTATGAGCTTCCGTGTTGTCCCGGCAGGGGACTGGGTATTGCACCCAACCAAAAGCATAAGAAGGACCAACAAAAGTTGGATGTGATTCTTTTTGAAAAGTTTTGAATGCTTTTAAAACAAATGTTTATGACAAGCTAAAAGGGTCTGTCTCGGTGGCAGATTTGACCGTTTTTCGTGGTTTTTCTGATGGTGTTCAAAACGCTTTTGTCATCATGTGTACAAATACCGGTCGCCAATACCGACAGTTGGCTTGCTAATCGTCAACGGCTGATCTCGTCATCTGGGCTAAAAATCGGTTTCAGCAGTCACTGGCCTACCAGCAGGATATTTTGTATTTGTCCTGCCAAAGGGCGAGCGATGAATATCTGGCATTAAAGATGATAAATACAGCGGAATTTTGCGCTGTTTTCACTCCTGTTTCTCCCAGGCTCTGCTAGGCTTTTTCTTGGTAAGACATGGAGTTATACCTGTCATCGGCTTGTTTGATAAGTTAAACTCCGTGTTGCATAAAAAATACAAAAGCAAAAAACGGAGTAACAAAATGAGAACTATCAGTCTGAGCATCCTTACCCTGATGCTTGCAGGCTGCGGTGGCGGCGCCGAAGGCGAAGGGGCAGCGCCCCCGGCCTCTGGCAATCAGCCACCCAGCGTCAATATTGTCGGTGTCGATACTGTGCGTCAGGGGCAAAGTCTGACCCTGACTGCCAGTGCCAGCGACCCCGATGGCAGTATCGCCAGCTACCAATGGCAACAACTGGACGGCCCCGCAGTATCACTTGGCAGCGGCGCCTCTGTGGTGCTGCAACTGCCCGGCGGTCACCAGCAGCATCAGCAGTACCGGTTCAAGGTAACTGTCACCGATGACAAAGGGGCCAGTGCCCAGGCCGAATATAGCGTCGACGCCCTGCGGGCAATGACGGAGGTAGAGGCCAGTCGACTGTTGCATCAGGCCACCATGGGGCCCACCTATGCTGAGCTAAAGGCCGCTGTTGGTATCGGTGAAGCCGAGTGGATAGCGCAGCAAATGACGCTGCCGCAAAGCTCGCTGCTGGCCAATATCCGCCTTTATGGCAACGAAACCGAGCTGAACTACAACACCAATCATTGGGTGGATACCTGGTGGCGCACCTCCATGGAGGCCGAAGACCAGCTGCGTCAGCGCATGGCTTTTGCCCTCAGTGAAATCTTTGTGGTGTCAACCAAGGGCGCGGGGCTGACCCGTGAGCCAAGGGGCATGGCCAACTACTACGATATGCTCGCAAGCCACGCCTTTGGCAACTTCCGTGAGCTACTGGAGGATGTGACCCTCTCGCCGGTGATGGGGGTGTATTTGAGCCACCTCGGTAACGAGAAGGCCGATGAGGCGCGCAATATCCGCCCCGATGAAAACTACGCCCGCGAGGTGATGCAGCTCTTCACCGTGGGGCTTGAAATGCTGAGCCCCGATGGCACGCCCATCCAGGGCAGCGATGGCCGCGCCATTCCCACCTACGGTCAGGATGAAATCGAGGGCTTTGCCCGGGTCTTTACCGGTTGGAATTATGCCGGTACCAGCCGCTGGGTGAATCCGCAGAAAAACTACTTAAGTCCGATGACGGCCTGGGCCGACTATCATTCGCCCGAGCAAAAAGTGCTGCTGGGCGGCACTGTGCTGCCCGCAGGCCAAACTGCCGAGCAGGATCTGAGTGATGCGCTCGATAACCTGTTTAATCATCCCAACGTCGGGCCCTTTATCGGCAAGCAGCTGATTCAGCGATTGGTGCGCTCCAATCCGTCACCGGCTTATGTGGCGCGGGTGAGTGCGATTTTTGATGATAATGGCGCCGGTGTGCGCGGCGATTTGGGTGCTGTGGTCACGGCCATTTTGCTCGACGACGAAGCCCGCATCGTCAGTCCGGACGATAGCCGCGCAGGAAAAGTCAGGGAGCCTGTGCTTCGCACCATGCAGCTGTGGCGCGAATTCAAGGCAGGCAGTGTTTCCGGCCGGATGTTGACGCTGGATATGGAAGAATCCCACGGTCAGGCGCCACTGGGCTCGCCGTCGGTATTTAACTTCTTCCGTCCCGATTTTGCCCCGGCGGCGTTGCAGGCCGATGGCCTGGTGGCCCCCGAGCTGCAGATTGCCAACGATGCCTCCCTGATTGGACACATGAATTTCAGCCATTTGGCCACCTATTCACGGATTGCCGAGAAAATCAGTTCGCCGGGTGAGCACTGGATCCTCATTCATCTGAGTGAGCATGTGGATTTGCTGAATAATCAGGGCATTGATGCTTTGCTTGACCGTTGGAACCTGCTGTTTTGCGCGGGCACCATGACAGACACAGAGCGGCGCATCCTGACCGATGTGTACAACCTGTATCTGCCCACCGGGGCGCTGACCACCATGGGGCAAATGCTGTTTGCCCTGAGTCAGGCTCCCTCTTTTGCCACTGCGCCCTGAGGAGTTTCCATGAGTCAGTTTAATCGACGCGAATTTCTGTCGCTCTGCCTCAAGGGCGGAGTCAGTCTGGCTGCCTTGTCGCAGCTGCAACTGGGCGCCATGAGTGCCTTTGCCGCCGAAGGCGCCAGTGACTTCAAGGCGCTGGTGTGTATCTTCCTCTATGGCGGCAACGATTCTTTTAACATGCTGGTGCCGCTGGAAGGCGAGTCCTTAAGCGCCTATCAGGCCACCCGTCAGACGCTGGCGGTGACCGGGGCCTTGCCTTTAAGCCCCTTGTCACCGGTTGCCGATGGCATTGGGCTTAACCCGGCAATGGCAAACTGTAAGCCATTGTTTGATGAGGGAAGACTGGCGTTTGTGTCTTCCCTTGGCAGCCTGGTTGCGCCTTTAAGCCTGACCGAATACAAGCAAAAGTCGGCGGCCATTCCGGCACACCTCTTTTCCCACAACGATCAGCAGGCCACCTGGATGCGCGGTCGCGAGCACGACAGTCTCAGCCACGGCTGGGGCGGACGCATGCTGGAGCTGCTAAGCGCCAACAATCACTTTGCCGCCAATGTGTCCCTCGACGGGGTGAATCAGTGGCAGCGTGGTCAGGCATCCAGCCCGTTCAGCCTGTCCAAATCCGGCGTGACCAACATTCGCGCCTTCCAAAGCGGCGGCAACCGTACGCCAAGCTTCAGGACGCTTATCAACGAGCTGGCCCAGAGTGGCAGTGGCAGCTTCGGCGGTGCTTACAGTCAGGGCCTTGGCAGTGCCATCAGCAATACCGAGGCCATGAACGCAGCCATGTCACAGGCGCCTGCCTTTGACGGGGTGTTCAGCGACAACAGCCTGTCGGCGCAGCTCAAGGCAGTGGCGCAGTCGCTGGCGATGGCACCGGGTTTCTCCCTGGGACGGCAGGTGTATTTTGTCTCCATGGGTGGTTTTGATACCCATGACGATCAGGCCGTGACGCATCCGGCGCTATTGCAGACGCTGGCCACCGCCATGGCGGAGTTCGACACGGCTCTGGGCCAGGTCGGGCTTCGCGATTCAGTGACCAGCTTTACCATGTCGGACTTCGGCCGCACCCTGACTTCCAATGGCGATGGCACTGACCACGGCTGGGCCGGGGTACAAATGCTGATGGGCGGCGCGGTCAATGGCGGCGATATTCATGGCAAGGTGGAGCTGCAATCCCGTGGTGTTGCCAATGACGTGGGTGGCGGCAGGCTTATTCCGGCCTTTGCCAACGAGCAGTATTTTGCCGAGCTGGCAGGCTGGTTTGGTTTGTCGGCATCGCAGCAGCAGGAGCTGTTCCCAAGCCTGGCCAACTTCGATGCAGGTCAGCTGGTGCTGTTTCGCTGATAAGAAAAAGAGCGGATAAAAAACGCGGCCTTGGCCGCGTTTTTTTTACAGTAAGTCCTGGGGGTCGCGGTCGAGGCTCCAGCGGCAGCGCTTGGCTTCGGGCAGCAGGTCGATAGCGGGCAAAATGGCTTCCAGCGCCTGTTGCAAGCCCTGGCGCTGCTCGGCCTGAAACATCAGCTGGCGTCTGTGCTTTCCGGCTTTTCTGTCCATGGGCGCGGGCAGGGGACCTATGACCTCAAAGCCTTTGTCCCTTGGCAACATGGCGGCAATAGCGGCCAAAAAGGCCTCGGCATCTTCGGCTCTGTGGGCTTCGGCGCGGGCCAGCACCATATGCCAGGCGGGTGGCAGTGCCGCCTGTTTGCGTTCACTCAGCTGATTGCGGGCAAATTCACCGTAGCCCTTGTGCATCAGCTCTCTGAGAATGAGGTTGTCGCTCTGATGGGTTTGCAGCAATACAGTGCCGGGTTTGGCGGCGCGGCCGGCGCGGCCTGCCACCTGGGTATACAGCTGCCCAAATCGCTCGGGCGCCCTGAAATCAGCGCTGAAAAGCGCACCGTCCACATCCAGCAGCCCCACCAGGGTGACATCCGGGAAGTGATGGCCCTTGGCCAGCATCTGGGTGCCTACCAGAATCTTATAATCGCCGCGGTGAATGGCCTTTAAGTGATTCTCCAGCGAGCCCTTGAGGCGGGTGGTGTCGCGGTCGATGCGCACTACCGGGTATTTGGGAAACTCTTCTTTTAATACTTGCTCGAGCTGCTCTGTACCTATGCCCTGGCCCATCAGCATGGTGGAGCCGCAGTTGTGGCACTGTCGCGGAATGGCATATTGGTTGCCGCAGTGGTGGCAGCGAATTTCGCCAAGCTTTTGATGCACGGTAAAAAAGGCGTCGCAGCGATCGCACTCATGCAGATGGCCACATTCGTGGCATAGCAGAGCCGGGGCAAAGCCGCGGCGATTCAAAAACAGCAGTACCTGATTGCCCGCATCCAGATGCAGCCGCATTTCATTGAGCAGCGCCGCCGACATGCCAGCCTTCAGCGGTTGGTTGCGGATATCGATAATGCCTTGCCGTACCTTCTTGGCGTTGCCGGCACGCTCGCCCAGATGCAAATGGCGATAGCGGCCAGACAGGGCATTTTGCAGTGACTCCAGCGATGGAGTGGCCGAGCCAAGCAGTACCGGAATGTTCTCCAGATGGCCGCGCATCACCGCCAGATCCCGGGCATGGTAGCCAACGCCTTCCTGCTGTTTAAAGGAACTGTCGTGCTCTTCGTCGAGAATTATCACCCCGGGGAAGGCCATGGGGGTGAAGAGTGCCGAGCGGGTACCTATGATGATGGCCGCTTCACCGCTGCGTCCGGCGCGCCAGGCATCGAGCCGCTGATTGTCGGTGAGGTTGGAGTGGATAACGGCCACTTCGACCTTGAAGCGGCGCCGGAAGCGGTCGATGGTTTGTGGGGTGAGGCCAATTTCGGGTACCAGGATCAGCGCCTGTTTGCCTTCGCCCAGCACCTTTTCAAGCACGGCAAGATATACCTCTGTCTTGCCTGAGCCGGTTATCCCTTCCAGCAAGGTAGTGCTGTAGCTGCTGCTGCCGTTAATAGCTGCTACCGCAACGGCTTGTTCTTTATTGAGTTTGTGCGGTGCCTCACCAAGTTCGAGTTGCTCGCGCCAGCCAAGGTTTACCTCAACTGTCACCTCGTCGCGCTTCAGCCAGCCCTTGTCGTCCAAGCCTTTGAGGGCGGCTTTGCTGAGTTCCTGGGCATTGAATTCATCCATGCTCATGGGGGCGGCAAGCAGCATCTCGGCCAGTTTCTGCTGAGCGGGCGCCCTTTTCAGCGCCGTTAACCCGGCTTCCTGAGCCTTGTCGGTGAGACTTAACATGATCCGGCTTTTGGGGGAGGCGTCGGCACCTTTTCTCAGGGCAACCGGCAGAGCCTGGGTCAACATTTGGCCCTGGCTACAGAAATAATACCTTGCGGCCCACAGCGTCAGTTTATAGAGTGGTTCGGGAAGGGCGGGCTCGGTATCAATAAGCTCAATAATATCTTTGAGTTGGTTCTCGGCCAGGGTGCAGCTGTCGGTTACCGCGGTCACCAGCCCTATCAGTTGTTGCCTGCCAAAGGGCACCCGTACCCGTACACCGGGGCGAGGTGGTGGCAGGTCCGGCAAAAGCCGGTAGCTGTAGCTCCTGCGCATGGGAACGGGCAGGGCAACTTCAACAAACTGTGGCATAATCAGGTACATCTGGCTTGAGTTGTCCCTAGTGTAACGGCAGCGTCGAGACTCAGCCAGCCGTAATACAGAGCAGGAATAATAATGACAAGAACCCTTATCCTTGCCTTGCTGCTGCTTGGCGGTCTGTCGCCGTCGGCCGAGGCGCGCTTATCCCATGTCAGCATTAATAAAAGCCAGTTTACCCTGGGCGAATATCCCCGTTTGAGAGTGAACATCGTCTCTGAGCGCAGTGACATCTCTAGGCTGGAGTTTGTGGTGCGTCAGGGCAATGGCGAAGAGAAGCTTATGGTTGAGCCGCTGAACAACTTTATGTTGCTGCTGACCGGCGTCGACAATGTAACCGACCCTGGCGCCGAGCTGGTGGTGCGTGAATATGTGGTCAATCAATGGCGTGAATACAAGGTGATCCCGCTGTTTGGTGGCGCGCCGCGGCTGGCAAAGAGTACCCCGAAAGCGCCGGTTAAGGCCTCGGCTGTGCTTGGCAGCAGTGCCGTACCTGCGGCCAAATTTGCCGCGCCGGCAGAGGAAGTGACCGCCCCGGTGCTACAGGTTGCCAGTGGCGATGGCAGCTGTCTGGTGGACTACCAAAGCGGTGAGACTCTGTGGCGCATTGCCAGCCGTTATGCGCCTCGATGGAACACCAATGTGTACGGCACCATGCTGGCGCTGTTTGATGCCAATCCCAAAGCATTTCATCGTGGAAAAATCAGTGGTTTGAAGCAGGGCGCCAAGCTCGAATGTCCTTCTCCGGCGCTGCTTTCACGCTATCCGGATACCAAAGAGGCCAAGCAGGCATTTGAGGCGCGGGAACAGGAGTAAGCCCCGCCGCAGGCGCCTATAATCTGCTTGTCAGAGTTGGCGATATCCTGTACCATTCTGCGCCCTAACATACTTGTTATTAACTGCATGTGGTGTCCGACTTCGGGTTGGAAGAGCGACATGGCCTTTACTTTGAGGTAATCCCCGATGAAACCAGGTATCCATCCTGAATACGCCCAGATCACTGCCACCTGTACTTGTGGTAACGTTATCAAAATCAACTCTACTGTAGGTAAAGACCTGCACCTGGACGTGTGTGGTGCTTGTCACCCATTCTACACCGGCACCCAGAAAGTAGTTGATACCGGCGGTCGTATCGACAAGTTCAACAAGCGTTTCGGTATGCTTGGCAAGAAGTAATTGCAACAGCAATGAATTCCTAAAAGAGGGCACCCTGCGGGGTGCCCTCTTTGCTTTTGGGGATTTTCCAGTCTCAACTGCCTTCAGCCATGGCCGCCGGTTCAGGCAAATGTATCTTTTTTCATGAGGTCAGAGCAGTTGCAGGTCTAAGGCCTGTTTTGGCTTCTTTTGCAGGCGTCCCGGCAATATTTGCCGCAATTGGAATTAAATTTGGTAATTTTGCTACAACGGCTGCGCTAAAACCGAACTGCGGTGCCGTTTTATTGAGTTAATTAGGTATTAAAACAACAAAGTTAACTACAGGTTTTGGGAATGTTTTATTGAGTTAACTTGCAAAAATGACCCTTTGGCATCGCTGGCGTTGGCAAGGCGGTGAAATTTGTTGAAGTTCGGTTTCAAAGGTCAGGTAATTCGCGTAATCTTAACGACTTCAGCGAGGGGCTGTTGGCCCGAATACACCTCAGGCTCTCGCACAGAAACTTCAAACTACAAAACGTCGTTCAGGATTAGAAAATGGCAGACCTTCGTCAACAAGCACTCGATTATCACGAATTTCCTGTACCTGGAAAAATGGCCGTGTGTCTCACCAAACCGGCCCAGACCAGTATGGACCTGGCGCTGGCGTACAGCCCGGGTGTGGCTGAGCCTGTGCGTGAAATTGCTTCCAATCCTGCCGATGCCTATCGTTTTACTGCCAAGGGCAACACGGTTGCGGTTATTTCCAACGGTACTGCGATTCTGGGTCTGGGCAACCTGGGGCCTTTGGCCTCCAAGCCGGTGATGGAAGGTAAGGCGCTGCTGTTCAAGCACTTCGCCAATATCGATGCCACCGACATCCAGGTAAAACACCGCACCACCGAAGAGTTTATCAACACGGTTGAAGCCATTGCCGATACCTTTGGCGGTATTAACCTTGAAGACATCAAGGCGCCAGAGTGTTTCGAAATCGAGCGTGAGCTGATTGAGCGCTGCGCCATTCCCGTGTTCCACGACGATCAGCACGGCACCGCCATCGTGACCGCAGCCGGCATGATCAACGCGCTGGAAATTCAGGGCAAGTCCATCGAGAAGGCCGTATTTGTGTGTATGGGCGCCGGCGCTGCCGCTATTGCCTGTATGACCATGCTGGTGAAGTGTGGTGCTCAGCGTGAAAATGTATACATGCTGGATCGCAAGGGCGTTATCCATACCCGTCGTGAAGATCTTAACGAATACAAAGCCTTGTTCGCCAACAACACCGACAAGCGTACCCTGCAGGATGTGATCAGGGGCGCCGACGTGTTCCTGGGTCTGTCTGGTCCTGACGTACTGAGCGCTGATGACGTGCTGCTGATGGCCGACAATCCGGTGATCTTTGCCTGCTCCAACCCGGATCCTGAAATCAAGCCGGAACTGGCCCACGAAATCCGTAAAGACATCATCATGGGCACCGGTCGCAGCGATTACCCCAACCAGGTAAACAATGTGCTGTGCTTCCCGTTCATCTTCCGTGGCGCTCTGGACGTTCGCGCTTCGCGCATCAACGATGAGATGAAAATTGCGGCCGTTCACGCTATCGCCGAGCTGGCGAAAGAGCCTGTGCCTGAGGCCGTGGTGGCAGCGTATCCCAACGTGACCAGCCTGAGCTTTGGCGCCGAATACGTGCTGCCCAAGCCAATGGATCCACGTTTGCTGCCACGGGTTGCCCGTGCCGTGGCCCAGGCCGCTATCGATTCAGGTGTGGCCGCAGTGGAGTCACTGCCAGAGAACTATCTTGCCTGATACATTTACATCGATGGCATGACGATAAAAGGCAACCCTTGTGGTTGCCTTTTGTTATTCAGTACCTGATAATTTTTAACAATTTGCCAAGGGAAGTTGCGAACAAGTCCTCGCACAGCTCTGGCTATGATAGCGACAACAGTTCAAGGCATTTAACTGAAGGCATGCCGAGGCCTGCTAAAGTTAAATAACGCCGAAATGGTGTTGCTATCAAAGCCCCGCAGGGCGTGGCTTACAGTGGTATCTGCTGCGTTACAGTTCTTGCGAAGGACTAGGGCCATTCGCTGCGAACTGTGCCTTGCATCTATCCACTGTAAGCTCACGCAGAGCAAGCACGGGACTTATTTGCAGCTTCCCAAGGGTCCTCAGTGATCCTGCCGGAAAATAATAACGACAACCAGGACGGCCTTTCTCCATGCAACTCACGCGCATGCTGACCAAAAAACTCATCAGCTTCTGGATGATGTCGCTGGCGGCAGTTGCCTTTGTCTTTTTGCTCAGCGCCCTGATGAGCTTCGTGCAGCTTACCTACCGTTTTCAGCAGCAAAAAGTGGGTGAGCTGGAAACCATGCTCATCAATCACTACCAAAATGAAAGCACCTGGGAGCTGGACTCCTGGCTGCCTCCTATGCTGCTCGCCTACAACGCCATCAGTTTTCGCCTGACAGAAAACGATGAGTTGGTCTTTGAATATCAAGGTAATATCGGCTTTGAGCAAAAGGTACTCTACGAGCGGGTGCTGAAAGACAACGAGGCGCTGAAGATGCGTCTCGAATTGCCCAGGCCCTTCTCCAGCCACGAGCTTGGCTGGCGCGAAATCATGATCCTGCTGGTGGGCATTGCCGCCGTTGGTGGCTTTGTCCGCTTTGGCTATTTATGGTTTTCGGCCGAGCTTGAAGGCATAGAAGCACTGGCGCAGCGCAGTAAGCTCATTCTCGATGGCAAGCTGGAACAGGCGGCCAAGACTCCGGGCAACGGCAAGCCCAGACTGATTAACCGCGCCCTGACGCGGCTGCTGGCCGAACTGGCGGACGCCCACAAGGAGCGCGCCAGATTCGACAAATTCATTCGCTCCAATACCTTCCTCGACCCCCAAACCCGCATAGGGAACCGGCTGTTTTTGCAAAACAGGCTCAATGCGCTCTCGGGGGATCACGGCATGATGGCCCCCGGGGTCTTGTATCTGCTGGAAATGGAAGATCTGGACATTCTGCAGCAAGAGCTTGGCGATGAGCCGGTGCATGAACTGCTGCACGGCACTATCAATGCCATCAATCTGGTGCTGCAAACCCAGGCCAACAGTATCTTTGCCCGTCGCTCCCATAATCAGCTGGCGATAGTGGTGCCGCAAATTTCCCTCGCCGAAGCCGATGCGCTGGCCGACAAACTGCTGAAAATCTGTCTGGCGCAGCCGCTGCCCAAGGTGGATGAGGCCGATAACTTTTTCCATCTTGGCGGCGCTTATTTTAAAGAAGGCGACGCGCCGGAGCAGTTGCTGGATGAGGCCGATATGGCGCTCAGAGCGGCGCAGCTACAGGGTACCAGTGGCTGGTTTATGTACGACAAAGGCGCTGTAGATCAGGAGTTTGCCAAGGGCTCGGTGCGCTGGCGCGCGTTTCTGGAAAACGCGCTTGTGCATCGCCAGTTTGTGGCCTTTGCCCAGCCGGTTTCCGAAGGTGATGGCACCCGTCATCATTATGAAATCTTTACCAGGGTAAAAGATCCCATGGGCAGTCTGGTGAGAGCGACCCTGTTTATTCCCATGGCGGTGAAATGCGGTTTGATGCCGCAAATCGAGCGTCAGGTGGTCGAGCGCACCCTGTTTGAACTGATGGCCGACCCCGCCGCGCAAAACCGCCACTTCAGCATTAACCTGAGTCTGGACTCCCTCACCAGTCGTGCGTTTGTGCGCTGGCTGCAAACCACCCTGCTGGAATATCGCCATCTGGCTTCACGGTTGGTGTTTGAAGTGACCGAAGATGTGGTGATTAAGCATAGGGAAAAGCTCGAGCCGCGGCTCAATATGCTGCGCAAAATGGGCGCCAGGATCTGTGTTGATCATGTGGGTCAGCAGGTAGTGAGCACCCAGTACATCAAGGAACTGGGGTTCAATTTCATCAAACTGCATCGCTCTGTGGTGCGTCAAATCGATTTAAGGCCAGAAAATCAGCTGTTTGTCCGCAGCTTGATAGGCAGTCTCTACCGCACCGAGGTACGGGTATTTGCCGAAGGGGTTGGGTCGTTCGAAGAGTGGCAAACCCTGCAAATTTTGGGTGTAAGTGCTGGTCAAGGCAGTTATTTTGGCGATCCACAGCAGACTTGAGCCGCAAAAGTTACCAAAGACCTTGTGAAACACTGACTTGCGGCCTATCTTATGCTGTGTATTCACTGCATAATAACTATTAAAAATAAATAATTAGTTTAATAACGCCGCGCCCTTTTCCTGATTGGCTTTTTTCACCGGTGGCGGCACACGGCAACCCGCATAATCAACTGGACATGAGTGCAATGGGCCGATTCTCTTTTTTCAAAAAACAATCTGCGCTGCGAGACGTGGGGCTATATCTTGCAGCCAACCAATGTTGGGTGATTGCCGCCGACGATCCCGATGCCCCGGCGCTGGAGATCCCGCTCGATGGCGACAACTGGCAAGGTTTATTGGCCGCCATTGTCAGCCATTTCGGTCCTGTCCGGCTGGCGGTTATACTGGGCGCGGGTCGTTACCAACTGCTGCTTACCGACAAGCCCAATGTGCCCGAATCCGATATGGCCGACGCCATCAAATGGTCCATCAAGGACATGGTTTCCGAGCCAGTGACGTCTTTGCAGGTCGATTACTTCGAACCGCCCCAATCCGGCAGCAACAAAATTACCGTCGTCAGTGTGACCAGAGGTGCGCTGGTGAATTTCGTTCGTGCTGTGGATGAGGCCAAGTGCGAAGTGGCAGGTATTGGTATCGAAGAGCTGGTCACAGCACGGCTGTTTACCGCCGAAACCCAGGCGCGGATGGTGGTCAGCCACGTGCCCGGTAACGAGCTGCTGCTCACTGTCATCAAGGGCGGCGAGCTCTGGATGCAGCGGCGGGTGCGGGGCTTCAGTGAACTCAATCAGATTGCCGAGCAGGATCTTGCCTTTGGCGCTGCCGACAATCTCAGCCTTGAGCTGCAACGTTCCATGGATTACTTCGAAAGCCAGCTGCGTCAGCCGCCGGTGGCCAGTATCGAGATGCTGACCGAAGGCGCCTGTGCGGCCCTTGCTCGCTTGGTTGGAGGTAACTTCAATCAGCCGGTGTCGGCCATTTCAACGCTGCCCGTGGGCCACACCTTCGCCCGGCTCGCCTGTGATGAATTTCTGGGGGCGCGCTCATGAGCAAAACCCATATTAACCTCTACGACGAAACTCTGCTGCCACCCAGGCAGCGGCTCAGTTTTGAGCGGCTGAAATTGGCGGTGTCGCTGCTGCTGGCTGTGATGGTCGTGGCCTTTGGCGCCCTGTATTGGCAACTGCAATCCGAGCGCAGCCACTTGGCACAGGCGCGGCAGACTGAGCAGCAACTTAATTCTGAAAAACAGCAGCTTGAGCAGCGAATTGCCAATCACAAGCCCGACGATGCCCTGGTGGCTGAAGTGACTGAGTTGCAGGATGCGCTCGAGCTTAAGCGTTTGTTGCTGGGCGAAATTGGCAAACAGCAGCGCTTTACCAGCGAGGGTTATGCGGCCCTGCTAACGGATCTGGCCCGCAGCGCCGATGGCAGTGTTTGGCTGGGACGGATTGTGGTGGATCAGGGCGACCTCAGGTTTGAAGGCTTTGCCAAAGACCCCAAAAGTGTCCCCCTGTGGGTTGAACGTTTGAAAGAAACCAGCACCTTGCAGGGCAAGCAGTTTGCCACCATGACTATGGCGCGTGAGCCGGACGAGCCCCTTGGCTTTGTGCTCACCAGCGGTGCGCTCAAGGAGGTGAAGCCATGAGCCGATTGGACGCCCTTGGCGAGCGCTATCAGGCGCTCACCTCCCGCGAGCGCGGCATTATCTTCTGGTCCAGCCTGCTTGGGCTGTTGTTGCTGCTGTCGATGCCGATTGAAAGCCTGTGGAAGGAGCATCAACAAACCCGCCAGCGGCTGGACGACGTAAACCGCAATAACCGGCTGGCCGGGCAGCAAATCAGTCTGTATCAGGAGCGGCTGGCACAGGATCCGAACCGGGATCATCTGCAGCGCAAAACCCTGCTGCTGACCGAACACGCCAAGCTGGATAAAGCGCTGGATGATGAAATGGTCGACATGGTGCCTGCCCGCCGTATGCCAGAGGTGCTGTCGAAAATGCTCAATGGCGCCAGCGGCCTTAAGCTCACCGCCTTTGAATCCATTGCCCCTGTGCCTTTGCTGGAAGTGGGCGAAACCAAAAAGCTGAATCTTTTCTCCCACGGCATTGCGCTGACCCTCGAAGGGGATTTTTTTGCGGTGCTTAAGTTTGTGCAGGCGGTGGAGAACATGGAGCACAAGCTTTATTGGAAGCGGCTTGATTATCGGGTGGGGGCTTATCCCAAGGCCGAAGTGCAGCTGGTGCTGCATACCTTAAGCATTAACGAGGACTTTATCCGTGTGGCGAATCATTAGTTTGCTGTGCCTGTTGCCAGGCCTTGCGCTGGGCGCCGAAGGGCTTAAAGATCCCACCATGCCTGGGAATTTCCGTGGGCAATCGACGGCCGCCGCCTCCGGTGGCAGTCAGCTGAAAAGCATTATCACCTCCGCCAGCGGCAACTACGCCGTGGTGGGTGACCGGGTGCTTTCCGTTGGAGACAGCATTGGCAGTGCGCGCATTGTGGCTATCGGCAGTGATTCCATCAAACTGTCGGATGGCAAAACACTCAAGCTGTTTCAGGCAATTACAGAGAGATAATCGACATGGCTAACCTTGGTATCAAATACCTTACTCCCGTGCTGACACTGTGCCTGATGGCCTGCCAGACCACCGACAGACCTGTGCCGGTGGAATCCAAGGCGGCGCTGAATGAAGTGGTGGCTGCCAAACCCGAACCTGCCATGCCACCGGCCAAGATGCCTGATTCGGTTTCCCGTGAACTGAGTGGTCAGTCGCAGGTGTTCGCCCCGGCCTTGCCACCTGAGCGCCGCTTTGATGTGGCTGCCAATAACGTCGATGCGCGGGTATTTTTCCCGAGTCTGGTGAAGGGCACCCCGTTCAGCATGGCGGTGCACCCCGATGTGCAGGGGTCTATCTCGTTGTCACTCAAGGGCGTGACCCTGAGTGAAGCCCTGCAGGTGGTGGAAGATCTCTACGGCTATGAAGTCAGTCACGAAGGCAAGGTGCTCAGGGTATTCCCCTCAGGTATGCGCACCGAAACCTTCCCGCTCAACTACCTCTACATGGAGCGTCAGGGGATCTCTCTGACCTCAGTGACCTCGGGCCGTATTTCCGACAACAACACCAACAATGGCAACAACAACAGCAATAACAACAATAACGGTAACAACAGCGGCTTCGGCAATAACGGCAACAACAATGGTGGCGTGAGCAACGGCAGTAATGGCAACAACACCAACGGCACCTTTATCCAGTCGCGCACCAAGACCGATTTCTGGGGCGAATTGAAAGAAACCCTGGAGTCCCTGATTGGCGGCACAGGCAATGGCCGCCATGTGGTGGTGACGCCCCAGGCCGGATTGGTCACCGTCCGTGCGCTGCCCAACGAATTGCGTCAGGTGCGGGAGTTTATTGCGACCGCCGAAACCCATTTGCAACGTCAGGTGATTTTGGAAGCCAAGGTGCTGGAAGTGACCCTCTCTGACGGTTATCAGCAGGGGATCCAGTGGACTGAAATCGCTGGCAGCGCCTTTGCCGATGGCAATACCAAGATTAAATTTGGCACCAGCGGCGGTACCTTCACCGATCAAATCACAGGTGTGCTGGGTGGCGTCACCTCGCTGTCAGTTACAGGTGCTGACTTTGGCGCCATGATCACCCTGCTCGATACCCAGGGCGATGTGGATGTGCTGTCGAGCCCGCGCGTTACTGCTTCCAACAACCAAAAGGCGGTGATTAAAGTGGGTAAAGACGAATACTTCGTCACTGAAGTGTCGTCCACCACTGTGGCTGGCACGACGCCGGTAACCAACCCCGAAGTGGAGCTGACGCCCTTCTTCTCGGGCATTGCGCTGGATGTGACCCCACAAATCGACGGTGAAGGCAATGTGCTGCTGCACGTGCATCCGTCGGTGATTGAAGTCAAAGAGCAGACCAAGCAAATCAAAATCAGCGACAGTAGCCTCGAGTTGCCGTTGGCTCAGAGTGAAATCCGCGAGTCAGATACCGTGATTAAAGCCACTTCCGGCGATGTTGTGGTGATTGGCGGCCTGATGAAGAGTGAGAACCTGGAGCTGGTCTCCAAGGTGCCGCTGCTGGGTGACATTCCGCTGCTGGGCGAAGCCTTTACCAACCGCAGCAAGTCGACCCGCAAGACAGAACTGGTGATCCTGCTCAAGCCCACAGTGGTGGTCAGTGGCACCTGGCAGAAGGAACTGCAGCGCTCCAAGCAGTTGCTGGACCGCTGGTATCCAGAGGAAAACTAAGGTGTATTTGCAGCACTTCGGCTTGCGGGAGGCGCCTTTTGCGCTGACACCCAATACCGGCTTCTTTTTTGCATTGGCGCCCCATGTGGAGGCGCTGCAAGTGCTGCAAACAGCATTGCAAACCGGTGAAGGTTTTATCAAGGTTACCGGCGAAGTGGGCACCGGCAAAACGCTGATTTTACGTAAACTCATCAACGAATTACCGGCACCACTGCGCTGTGCCTACCTGCCAAATCCCTGTCTGTCCCCGGACGAACTGCGCTGGGCTTTGGCGCTGGAGTTGGGGCTTAAGTACTCCGCCAATATCGACCAGCAGCAGCTGACCTGCCTTATTCAGCAGCAGTTGCTGGCGCTGTCAGCCCATGGTCACAGTGTGGTGTTGGTGTTGGACGAGGCCCAGGCGCTGCCGGATGCCAGCCTGGAGACCTTACGACTCTTCACCAATCTCGAAACCGAAAGCCGCAAATTGCTGCAGGTGGTGCTGTTTGGGCAGCCCGAGCTGGATGAACGTTTGGCCGAGCCCCATTTACGGCAGCTGCGTCAGCGTATCACCTTCAGTTATCGGCTGCGGCCGCTCGATAAACAGGAAACCCAGGCCTATCTGGCGCATCGACTGCGGGTGGCCGGTTACAGCGGTGAGTCTCTGTTCGACCGCGCCGCAGTGGCGGCACTTGCCCGCGCTTCCCGAGGGATCCCAAGACTTATCAATATTTTGGCCCATAAAGCACTGATGCTGGGCTATGGTGAAGGAGTGCTTCATATAGGGCGGCGTCAGCTTAAGGTCGCCATTGCCGACACCGACGATGCCAGTCGCACAGCGCTGCCCCATTGGCTGCCGTTTGTCACCCTGGCCAGCGTTGCCTGTGTGGCGGCGTTGGGTGTTTGGTGGCGCGGAGGTGGGCTGTGAGCGTTATCAATCAAATGCTCAAGGACCTGGATAAGCGTCAGCAGGGCCATGGCGTGCAGCAACTGCCCAATGCCGTGGCGGTGATGCCTGCCAACAAGACCTCAGGCTCAGTAATTTGGTTGGGCGTGGCGCTGCTGGTGCTGATTCTGCTCGCTGTCTACGCAGTTATGGCGTGGCAACAGACAAGTTCTGCAACGCAAATGCCGCAGCTGGTCAGTAATCAGGCGCCTGCGGAGGCTGTGGTTGCTACTGCGTCTGAAGCGGCCACTGCATCTGAGGTGGCCAGAGGATCTGAAACTCCCGCTCAGGCGGCGCAACGCCAAACCGCCGCGCTCGAATCGCCAGTGGCCGCAAATACCGATAACGCTAACGGCGACACTCTGATGCCACAAGCGCAGCAACAAGCAAAGGTAGCTCAGCAGTCTGAGCCTGAAGCTGCGCAGCCGTCGTTGCAAACCAGCTCGCCTTCCCACTTGTTGGTGGCGCCCGCAGACCAATCAGCAAAGCTGCCAGCAGCTTCATCAAGCGAGCCTCTGCCAGCGGATGGCTCATCTTCAGGTGCTGTCAGTCCAGCGCCAATCGACGCGGCTTCCACTGCTCAGAAACCAGCGCAGCAGACGGGCAACATGCATGCGGGAACCATGGAAGTCACCGAAGTGCGCTTATCCGCCGCCGAGCAGGCTGACAGGGCCATGCAAAAGGCGCGCGCAGCCCAGAACGCTGGCAAGCTTAATGAGGCTGCGGCTTTGTATGGTGAAGCTCTGGCGCTGGAGCCTGCCCGCCATCAGGCCCGCAGGCAGTTGGCTGCGCTGCGTTATGGTCAGGGGCGGGTGGCTGAAGCCATTCAGGTGCTTGAGGCGGGGCGCAGCCGTTTCCCCGATGAATATTCGTTCGCGCTTTTGCTTGCCAGGCTGTGGCGCGAACAGAGCGACTTTCAACAGGCGCTGACCGCGCTTGCGGCCATTGCCGACAGTTCGCCCCTCGCCAGCGACAAATGGCAGTTGACGGCCGATATTGCCAGGGAGCAGGAAAACTATCCGCTTGCCGAGCAGGCGTACCGGCAGTTACTGACCGCTGGCAGCGGGCCTGCGACCTGGTGGTTGGGGCTTGCCTATGCCCAGGATGCGCAGGGAAATTTTGCTGAGGCCGGTGACAATTACCGCCGGGCACTCAGGGGGCGGGAGCTGTCAGCCGACGCCCGCAGCTTCGTTCAAAACAGATTAATGCAGTTGGGAGAGCGCCAATGAAACCTAAACTCAAGATGCGTCTGGGCGACCTCTTGGTATCCGAGCAGATCATTGGTGAAGATCAGTTGATGGCCGCCCTGGGCGAGCAAAAGAAGACCGGCCGCAAGCTGGGCCATACTCTGATTGACCTGGGCTACATTACCGAAGACCAACTGCTTAAGTTCTTGTCTCAACAGCTGAATATTCCCTTTATCGATATCAGTCGCCGTCCGGTGCCGCCGCCGGTGGTTAACCTGCTGCCAGAAGTGCAGGCACGCCGTTACCGTGCGTTGGTGATTGAAGATAAGGGCGATGCTGTGGTGGTCGCCATGAGCGATCCGGCCGATTTGCAGGCGCTGGACAACCTGGAAGTGATGCTGGCGCCCAAGCGTCTGGAGCTGGCGGTGGCGCCGGAAGCTCAGCTGATGCAGGCCTTCGATAACCTGTATCGTCGCACCGAGCAAATCGCTCAGATGGCCGGGCAGCTCGAAGAAGAATACGCCGCCGACGAAGCCTTTGATTTGGCAGCGCTGACCGCCGGTGACAGCGACAGCGAAACCACTGTGGTAAAGCTGCTGCAGTCCATTTTTGAAGACGCGGTTCAGATGCGCGCCTCGGATATTCACATTGAGCCAGGTGATAAGTCGCTGCGCATCCGGCAGCGGGTCGACGGTCATTTGCAGGAAACTATCCTTAACGAAGTGACTATTGCTGCGGCGCTGGTGCTGCGCCTTAAGCTGATGGCTGGGCTTGATATTTCAGAAAAACGTCTGCCCCAGGATGGCCGTTTTCACATGGAAATCAAGGGCCATAAAATCGATGTGCGTATCTCCACCATGCCGATTTATCACGGCGAATCTGTGGTAATGCGTCTGTTGGATCAATCGGCGGGCCTGCTGACCCTTAACGAGACCGGGATGCCGCAAAACATCCTCGAGCGGGTTCGCAAACAAATCAAACGCCCCCACGGCATGCTGCTGGTGACCGGGCCGACCGGTAGCGGTAAAACCACCACCCTGTATGGCATTTTGAGTGAGCTCAACACCGCCGACAGAAAAATCATCACGGTGGAAGACCCGGTGGAATATCAGCTGCCGCGGATTAACCAGGTGCAGGTTAACCATAAGATTGGCCTCGACTTTTCCAACGTGCTGCGCACCACATTGCGTCAGGACCCCGACATCATCATGGTGGGCGAGATGCGTGACCATGAGACGGTGGAAATTGGCCTTCGAGGGGCGCTGACCGGTCACTTTGTGCTGTCAACTCTGCACACCAACGATGCGGTAACCTCGGCGCTGCGTTTGCTGGATATGGGGGCGGCCAGCTATCTGGTGGCCAGTGCTCTGCGGGTGATTATTGCCCAGCGCCTGGTGCGCCGGGTATGCCAGAACTGCGCGGTGGATTATCAGCTGACCCCTCAGGATAAAGCCTGGCTTTCCACTGTGGGCAAGGACGTGGATTTTGCCTCGGCACGTTTTCGGATTGGTACAGGTTGCCAGAGCTGTAACGGCACGGGTTACCGTGGCCGAATCGGTATTTTTGAGCTGCTGGAGCTGGATGAAGCCATGGTCGATGCCATGCGCACCGGCAATCCGCAGGACTTCGCCCGTGCAGCCCACGCCAGCCCCAACTTCACCCCCCTGACGGTGTCGGCGCTCAGCTATCTTCAGCAGGGCATGACCACCATTGAAGAGGTGGCCAAGCTGGTGGAAGACATGAGCGATTCGCCGTTGCCGCTCTCGGAAGAGCTGGCGCAATTTGACGGCGCGGGAGTCTGACCATGCCTGTGTATCAGTATCGGGGGCGTAATGCCCAGGGGCAGCAAGTGACGGGGCAGTTGGATGCGGCTTCAGAAAATGCTGCCGCCGATCAATTGATGCAGCGCGCCGTGATCCCACTGGAGCTGAAAGAAACCGCAGCCGCCTCGGCCGGAATTGATATTGCCTCGCTGTTTCGTCGCAAGGTGAGTCTGGACGAACTGCAGATTTTCACGCGCCAGATGTACTCGCTGACCCGCTCTGGCATTCCCATTCTGCGGGCCATTGCCGGCCTAAGCGAAACCACCCATTCCCAACAAATGAAAGAGGCGCTGGACGATATCTCGGTGCAGCTCACCGCCGGTCGGCCACTGTCATCGGCGATGAATCATCACCCAGAGGTGTTCGATGCCCTGTTTGTGTCCATGGTTCACGTGGGGGAAAACACAGGTAAGCTGGAAGATGTGTTCCTGCAGCTGTCGGGCTATCTGGAGCGGGAGCAGGAAACCCGTCGCCGTATCAAGTCTGCCATGCGTTATCCCATTTTCGTGTTGATAGCCATCGCCATTGCCATGGTGATCCTGAACATCATGGTCATCCCCAAGTTCGCCGACATGTTCTCGCGCTTTGGCGCAGAGCTGCCCTGGGCGACCAAGCTGCTGATTGCCACCTCCAACTTTTTCGTCAACTACTGGTGGCTACTGGCGCTGATTGTGGTGGGGACCATAGGCGGCGTCAGTTACTGGCACCGAACCCCGCAGGGCGAGAAGAAATGGGATAAATGGAAGCTGCACCTGCCAGCCGTGGGCTCCATCATCGAACGCTCAACCCTGTCACGCTATTGCCGCAGTTTCGCGATGATGATGGGCGCAGGTGTGCCCATGACCCAGGCGCTGAGTCTGGTGGCAGATGCGGTCGACAATGCCTTTATGCACGACAAAATTGTTGCCATGCGTCGCGGTATTGAATCGGGTGAGTCCATGCTCAGGGTGTCCAATCACAGTCAGCTGTTTACCCCACTGGTGCTGCAAATGGTGGCGGTGGGTGAAGAGACTGGCCAGCTGGAGCAACTGCTTAACGATGCCGCTGACTTTTACGAAGGTGAGGTGGACTATGACCTTAAAAACCTCACTGCCAAGCTTGAACCTATCCTGATTGGCATAGTGGCGGGCATAGTATTGGTGCTGGCGCTGGGTATCTACCTGCCAATGTGGGACATGCTCAATGTGGTCAAGGGGGGCTGATGCAGCCGCAGCGCGAGGTCGAAGGTGAGTTAATCGGTACTTACCGCCAACTGTTAGCGGTGATAGTGCTGATGCTGCTGCTCGCCATCGTGGGCCTGCGCTACTTTGGCAGCCTCGATTCCATGGCATCCCATGGCATGACGCTGGAGCAAAGCCGTTGGTTGAACATAGTGTCGATGGCACGCTCTAAATGGTTGGGGCAGGGGCGCGGCGATACGCTAAAGCTCGAGTGGGAAATGCTCGGCCGTGAGAAGCCGGCAGATCCTGTGTTGGTCGCCATGAGCACTAACGGCTGGCCGCAGCCGCAAACCGAAACCGCCGAGGGCTGTTTGCAGTTGTGGCAACAGTTGCTTGGGAATGATGGCAAACAGCTGGTGGATGTAGGCTTCGATTATCAGGCCCGCGCCTGTGACTATTTTGGTGAGGCAGGCAGTCAATTAACCTACACCTTGGACACAGGAAAAGTGACCTTGGTCACTCAGACTAATTAGCTGTTATATATGGGACTTTTCAAGATGATTTTAGCTGCTACAATGGGAAAATGGACTATTGGGGGCACCTATGAAGGCTAAACAGCAGGGATTTTCACTGATTGAGCTGGTGATAGTGATTGTTATCCTCGGACTCCTGGCGGCCACCGCCATTCCGAGATTTTTAAATATCACCGACGAAGCCGAAGCGGCCAGCGTGGATGCCGTGAGTGGCGGCCTGGTGACGGCGGTCAGTTTTGTGCGTGCCCAATGGGAAATCGATGGCCGTAACAACAGCTACGTACTGCTCGATGGTACCCAGATTGGTCTGGATAAGCGTTTTGGTTATCCCACCGGCGACAGTAATTTTTCTGCCACCGAAATGACCGATACTACCTGCCAGCAGGTATTTAACCTGATCCTGCAAAGCACGCCACGTAACGTGCTCTACACTCAGGATGCCCGCAAGCAAAGATACACGGTACGGGCAATCGGCGGCGCCGGTGGCAGTACCAATGATTTAAACGGACAAACCGTGAATGGTTTGGATCTGTGCGTCTACCATCAGGTGTCTTCTTTGACGCTGGATCCCAATACCGGGATTGCCAATCCGGCTCCGGACCTGACCACCCCGGGTGCCTCCGGCATCACTTATAACCCGGGTACCGGCAAGGTTCTCAGTTTTACCAACCCCTGATCATCAGGATCTTCAGTTCCACTAAAAGGTAAATTGTCATGAAAAAACAACAAGGTTTTACCCTGATTGAGTTGGTGGTGGTAATCATCATCCTCGGTATTCTGGCCGTGACGGCAGCACCTAAGTTTATCAACCTGCAGTCGGATGCCAGGGCTTCTGCGTTGCAGGGACTAAAGGGTGCGATTCAGGGGGCGAATGCCCTGGTGTTCTCTAAGGCGGCGTTGGCTGGCAAGGAGGGAGTGGGTTCTGCTGATGCTGGAACTACGGCTGCAGTGGATATAGGCACTGGAACCAATGCCAACCTTAACTACGGCAGTATCCAATCAACGGCTGCTGAGCTTGCCAACGCCGTTGAGTTGAGTATTTCGGAAACCACCACTGCTTCAACAGACTGGTTTTTGGTCAAAGGGAGTAATGGCGCTTCCAAGGCTGTTCTTTATCAAGCAGGCTCCCCCTATGCAACAGACAACACCAAGGAGTGCTATCTGGAGTACACTCCAAAAGCGAGTGCCTCAGCTGTTCCTGTTTTAACAGTACTCGCCGACGATTGTTGATTCAGTACATAAAAAGGCCCGCTAAGCGGGCCTTTTTACTTTAACGGCAAATACTTGGGCGCTGTGTATTTGCCTTGTGGCCCAAGTTGTTGGAAACTTGAAGGACTGACACCAGGCCGGTGGACACGGGATGCACAGCCAGCGATTCAAGTTTCATTCAATGCACAGCCGCACTGGGGGATTCACCCTGGTTGAGCTGGTGACCACCATCATCCTGATTGGGGTGCTTTCTGTGGTGGCGATTCCGCGGCTGATGTCCTCTTCTTCCTACAGTGCTTACAGTCTTAGAAACGAATTTACGGCTGAGCTGCGTAAGGCTCAGCTGCTGGCAATGAATAACACCGATATCTGTATCCGCATCGAAGTGGATGCCGCCAATGGCTACCGCCAACTGCGCTTTCCTGCGAGAGTTGGCAATCAGTGCAGCGGCACAGCCTCATTAAATTTGGGTTGGCAGGCGTTTCAAGGCGGAAGTCGCTTGCGCCTGGCGGGCGCGAGCAGCTTTGCGCTGGATTTTGATGCCCTCGGCCGTCTTCCCGGCACCGGCTGTCAGGGAGCCTGTATCGAGGTCATCGCCGATGAAACTCTCATCCTGGCGGTGGAATCTGAGGGCTTTATCCATGCCCTTTAACGCCTCCTTTAAACACTTCAAGCAAGCCAAAGGCTTTACCCTTATTGAGCTGGTGGTGGGTATGGTGGTGCTGTCCATTGCCCTGGTGATGTTAGCCACCATGTTGTTTCCCCAGGCCGACAGAGCCGCGATGACGCTGCAGCGGGTGCGCAGCGCCGAGTTGGCCCATTCAGTCCTGAATGAAATTTGGGGCAAGCGCTATGACGACAACAGCAATATCAACGGCGGAGTGCCTGCCTGTGGCAGCACCGGCACCCCTGCCTGCAGTAGTGTGATGGGGCCGGAATCTGGTGAGCAACGTAACGATTTTGACGATGTTGATGATTACAACGGCCTGAATCAAGACGACTTTATGCTCAATTCAAGCGAGCGTTACCGCGACCGTTATCCCAACTATCGCCTGCTTGTAGAAGTAAGCAGCCAAACCAGCACAGCCCCAAATGACAGCGCGGTCAGCAAGTTGATTGCCGTGCATGTGACGACACCTGCCGGCGAAGTTATCACTTACCATGCTCAGAGGAGTAACTACTGATGCGCATGTTAAGCCACCGCAGCCGGGGCTTTACCCTGGTGGAAATGGTTACCGTGATTCTGGTGCTTGGGGTGCTGGCGGTGGGCGTCAGCAGCTTTATCATTTTCGGCACCCGGATTTTTATCGAGTCATCGGCGGTAGAACAGGTGACCGGCGAGAGCCGCTATGCCATCGAGCGGATGACCCGCGATATCCGCAGCGCCTTGCCCGGCAGTCCGCGCTTAGCCAGCGGCAGCGCAGGCAGTGAAAGCTGGCAATGTCTCGAGTTGGTGCCTATTGCCGCCAGCAGCAGTTATGTGGCGCTGGGCCTGGCCCCTGGACCCGCCGCCAAAACGGCCACCGTGTTTCGGGATGCGCCCGTCAGCGCGGTAGCCGCGGGGCAGCGGGCTTTTGTTTATCCGCTGACCTCAGATGATGTGTATGGCAGCGTCCCCGGGAATCTGGGCAAACGCTTCGTGCTGGAGAAGGTCACTGCCTCAGCCAGCAGTATCGAGCTTGAATTTCCAAATGCCGTGCGCTTTGCTGAGGCATCACCCAGGCAACGGATGTACTTTTCAAATCAGCCGGTGAGTTATTGTTTCGTGCAATCGCTTGGCGGTGGCGGCATCAATCTGTGGCGTTATGGCAATTATGGTTTCAGCGCAGCGCAGCCAGATCTGCTGACACTCAGGGCCAACGGCAGCGCAGCCTTGATGGCACAGAATCTGACATCGCCGCAGCCCTTGTCATTGCAGGGTTCCACCCTGATAAACAATGCCGTAGTGCAAATGGCCATTGGTTTTGCCGTGAATGGCCAAACGTTCGAATATCAACATCAGGTGCAGATGATCAATGTTCCCTAATCGCGCAGGCTTGGCTGCCCATCGCCGACAAAGGGGCAGCGCACTCATCGTTGGCATTTTCGTCATCACAGTGATGTTTCTGTTAGCGGCGGCGCTTATCCGTATTAGCAGTGACGGTGATGAGGCGTTGACGCTGGAAGTGTGGGGTATCCGGGCGCTGGCGGCAGCCAACAGCGGCGCCGATGTTGCCATGAGTAAGCTTTTTCCACTCGATGGCGGCGCAGCGAGCTGTGCCAATGTACCGGCAGCCTGGAGTGTGCCGAACGTGGTTGGCTTTCATGGCTGCGCCGTGAGTTTAAGCTGCAACGCCTTTGTGGTCGATGGGGTTACCCAGTACCGGGTAGTCAGTACGGCAGTGTGTCAAAGCGCCGATTTACGTGTCAGCCGAACCGTGGAGGTCACCGCCCGTGATGTGGAATAGAATCGCGCTGCTGTTTGGGTTACTGCTGTGGTTGCCACTCGCAACTGCTGTGCCCCTGTGCAGCGACATTTTTACCGACCCACCATCTGGCAACCACAATCCGGGGCTTGTGCCTCCTCCGGGGCTTGAGCCGAGCCGCGGCAACTTTATCTGTGGTCGAAGGGGCTGTGGTGGTACCTCGGATATGTTTACCCCGGGCGACTACAACTACTCCTACGGCGAGTTTAAGCAGGGCAGCTTTATTCGCACCAACGGCGCGACTACCCGCTTGTATTTCAATAACCTGAATCTAACCCAGGCCAGCCTGAACCGGTTTGGCAGTGCTGAAAACCTGATAATTTATGTGCGGAACAACCTGTCCATTTCGGGGCAGAACTATGTAAATGCCATCGTCTATGTGGCGGGAAATGTGTCTCTGGCCGGCCAGGCCAGCATCGATGGCGCGCTAGCGGCGGGTGGCAGCCTGAATATTTCGGGGAATGGTTCGGTCGATGTGGATCAGGACGCCATCGACAACGCCGACTTTGGCGGCATGTGTAATACCACCCAGTTGAGCTGTTTTTCAGACAATTTTGCCCGCACCAGTTTGGGGGATGATTGGGCATCCAAGGTGCTGGGTAACTCCCGCCCGCCATCATTGACCGGCGGCAGACTCAATATCACCCAGGCTATTGGCGATCAGGCCACGGCGGTCACCTACCAGCGACTGTTCCCGGCTGAAAACAACCTGGTGACGGTGGAATTTGATTACTACGCCTGGTCACCCCAGTCAGGCACGGGCGCCGATGGACTGGCGGTGATTTTGTCGGACGCCACCATTACCCCACAACCCGGCGGTTATGGCGGTTCTCTTGGTTATGCCCAGCGCTCCGGCGTTGCCGGTTTTGCCGGGGGCTGGATTGGTGTAGGCCTCGATGAATACGGTAACTTCTCCAATCCATCTGAGGGGCGTCAGGGAGGGCCAGGCTTCCGGGCGCAGGCGGTGGCCATCCGCGGGGCAGCTTCCGGCAACTATGCCTATTTGGCGGGTACTCAGGCCAATCTCAGTCCGCGGATCGATGTGCGTCGAACCAGTGTGCCTGCGCCAGGGCACAGGTATCGACTGACCGTGGATTCCAGAAGCCCCAGCGTCAGCATGGTGTCGCTCGCCCGCAACACCGGCAGTGGCTTTGTTGACCTGGTGGCGCCCTTTAACGCCCGCAGTTTTCCGGGGCAGAGCACTGTGCCGGCCGATTTCTATCTGTCGCTGACCGGTTCGACCGGTGGCTCCAACAATAACCACGAAATCGATAACTTCGAGGTGTGCGCCCTCGACTCGCGGCCGGTTGGCCCCTTGATTAACCACTTTGAATTTGACTATTCCGACTCGCCACTGACTTGTGATGTGGAAGAGATGACTATTCGTGCCTGTAAAAATCCTGACTGCAGCGAGCTGTTTACCGATCCCGTGACCGCCAATCTGTTGCCTGCAAGCTCCAGTAATGGCGGCTGGCTTGGCGGTGCTCAGGTGAGCTTCAGCGGTGGCACCGGCAAGGTGTATTTGTCCCACACCAGTGCCACTGTGCCTGTAACCATAGGCGTCAGTGGCTCTGTGCCCGGCACCCTGGCGGGCAGCGACACCCTGTGTCGGCAGGGCTCAGGGCCCAAGAGTATCGCCGCCTGCACCATCAACTTTGCCGATAGTGGCTTTGTGTTTGATATTCCTGATAAATACGCGGGGCAAACCGAAACGGTCAAGCTTAAGGCGGTGAAAAAGGATGATGCGACCAAGCAGTGCGTGCCTTCGTTTGCCAACGTCGCCCGCGATCTTTCGTTCTGGAGTGGTTATCAAACGCCGACGGCGGCACAAATCATAGGCGCACCCCAAGTAACGGTAAATGGCACGGCTGTGGGCACGTCGGAAACCAGCGCAGAGCATCTGGTACTGAACTTCGATGCCGCCGGTGAGGCGCAAATCAGTGTGGATTACCCCGATGCGGGGCAGTTGTCGCTGTCAGCAAAATACATAGGCTCTGATGTCACTGGCGATCCGGGCTTGCTGATGACAGGCTCAGACATTTTTGTCAGCAGTCCCTATGGTTTTTGTGTGGCGACGCAGGCCAATGAGGGCCAGTGCAACTCACCCTATGAAGGCTGCAATGTATTCAAGCGCGCCGGGGAGCCCTTCAATTTGCTGATTTCTCCGGTAGCGTGGAAGGCAGCCAGCAGCGATTTTTGCAGCAATAACACCACGCCAAATTTTGCCTGGCCCAAGGTGGCGTTAGCCCATGAGTTGGTGGCCCCCTCCGGCGGTGTGCTTGGTCAGGCAAGCGTGCAGGAGTATGGGCATGTGGCCGGGACTACCCCCAATACAGTGGCGCAAAGCGTCAGCGAAGTTGGGGTATTTCGCTTTGGTACGGCTGCATTCAGCGGTTATCTGGGGAGCAGTAAGACCATTCAGGCCAGTAATTCCCAACCATTGGGGCGCTTCGTGCCGGCAAAATACATAGTGAAAGAGGTATCGCTTATTCCCGGCTGCAGCGGTTTCAGCTATATGGATCAACCCACCCCCCTGACCATGACGATAGAGGCGCAAAACCTTGGCTCAGTGGTGACTCAGAATTATCAGGGCGTGTTTGCCAAAGGCGTAGCACAGCTGCAAGCGGAAAATGCCGATGATGGCATTAACCTGTCGGCACGTTTAAGTAGCCTTGGCGGCAGTTGGAATCAGGGTTCCATGACTTTTGGTGCCAGCAACAGTTTCCTGTTTGCCCGCACCACGGCGCCGGGTGCTGATGGCCCCTTTGAACTGTTGGATATTGGCCTTGGAGTTGATGACAACGACGGCGAGTATTCGAAGCTTTCTCCCCTGGACATGAAACCGGACAGCGCCGGCGATTGCACCCTGCCCAGCAATAATTGCACGGCCCAGCGGCTCGGCAACATCAAGATGCGTCATGGCCGGCTGGTGCTGGAAAATACCTATGGCCCCGAAAATGAAATCCTGCGGATGCCAGCCAGAACCCAGGTTTGGCAGGGCAGCGGCTGGGGCTTGTCGGTCGATGACAGTTGCACCTCAGTGAATCCTGCCTTGCCAACACCTCAGGTGGACGATCCCGCCCGGGGTTATGTGTTTGAGCCGGATCTGAGTGCAGGGCAAAGCATAGTGCGCAGCGCTACGCCAGCCCAGTTCAGTGCCGGTATGCTGGATTTGTACTGGCAGGCGCAGGGCAGCCCTTTGTACCGTGGCCAGGTTACAGCACCTCTTGATGCGCCGCAGTGGCTGAAATGGTATTGGAACTGGGACAACAGTTCGCCCAATAGCTTGTTTGACCCCAGAGCCAGCGCCTATTTTGGTCGTTTTCGGGGCGACGACCGGATTATTTTCTGGCGAGAGGTGAACTAAGAACAGGCGCAACCGCGCCTGTTATCGGCCACCCCAGGGCAAGTGCTGAGCATGCACGGAGGCTTTTTGCCTGGGACGCTGCCTGGCCGGGTGGCGGGTGCAATTTTCACATTCAGGATGCAAAAGTGCGTCAAATTGCATCAAAAACTGCCGCATTTTTCATCACCTTACTTTCGGTTCAAAAAAAATCACTTCATTAGCGTTTGTTAACCTCAGCGGTCTTGTGGAATCAGGGTGGCATTGATAAAGTTAGCTGATTTTTCTTTTCCCTGGCTCCTCAGAAAAACAGGCTGGTTACATGTTCAAGAAGCTGCGTGGCATTTTTTCCAATGATCTCTCGATCGACCTGGGTACCGCCAACACCCTCATTTATGTTCGCGAAGAAGGTATTGTTCTGAATGAACCTTCGGTGGTGGCAATTCGTAACGAACGCAATAGCTCAGGGCAAAAGTCCGTGGCTGCTGTGGGTACCGAAGCCAAGCTGATGCTCGGACGTACCCCTGGTAATATTCAGGCAATCCGCCCCATGAAAGACGGCGTTATTGCCGATTTCTATGTGACCGAGAAGATGCTGCAGCACTTCATTAAGCAGGTTCACAACAACAGTTTCTTCCGCCCCAGCCCACGCGTGCTGGTGTGTGTGCCTGTGGGAGCCACACAGGTTGAGCGTCGAGCCATCCGTGAATCAGCCATGGGCGCCGGTGCCCGCGAAGTGTATCTGATTGAAGAGCCAATGGCGGCGGCCATTGGTGCCGGTCTGCCGGTATCTGAGGCCACAGGTTCCATGGTAGTGGATATCGGTGGTGGTACCACTGAAGTAGCCATTATCTCTTTGAATGGCGTGGTGTATTCCTCTTCTGTGCGTATCGGTGGCGACAAGTTTGACGATGCCATCATCAATTATGTGCGCCGTAATTACGGCAGCCTGATTGGTGAAGCCACTGCCGAGCGCATCAAACACACCATAGGTACTGCCTATCCCGGCGATGAAGTGCTGGAAATTGAAGTGCGCGGCCGTAACCTCGCCGAAGGTGTGCCAAGAAGCTTCACCCTCAACAGCAACGAAATTCTCGAAGCCCTGCAAGAGCCGCTGTCGGGTATCGTCAGTGCCGTTATGGTGGCACTGGAGCAGTCGCCGCCGGAGTTGGCGTCTGATATCTCCGAGCGTGGCATGGTGCTGACCGGTGGTGGTGCGCTCTTGCGTGATCTCGACCGTCTGCTGATGCAGGAAACCGGCATTCCAGTGATGGTTGCAGAAGATCCGCTGACCTGCGTTGCCCGCGGTGGTGGTAAAGCGCTGGAGATGATCGACATGCACGGTGGCGATCTCTTCTCCGACGAAAACTGATTTTCGGGGACGAAAGAGGCGGTGAGGCAACCGCCTCCTTTATTTTATGAAGCCTATTTTTGTTCGTGGCGTCTCCAACCAATTCCGATTGACACTGGCAATTGCATTGTCGGTGATCCTCATCGTGGCCAACGATCGCCTCACGCCGGTGCGCCAGTCGGTGGCTACCCTGCTGAGTCCGTTACAGTATCTGGCTAACGTGCCCGGCGACATGCTGGACAACGTGGCCGAGATGCTGGCTACCCGTAACATGCTCCAGCGCCAAAACGCCGAAATGCTGCGTCAGCAACTGCTGATGAGCGAGCGTTTGCAACGCTTTGAACACCTGCGTCAGGAAAACGAGCGTCTGCGGGCCTTGCTTGGCTCGCCGCTGCACATGGATGCCCGCAAAATGGTGGCCGAAGTGATGGAGGTGGCCAGCGACCCCTTCCATCAACAAATCGTCATCAATCGCGGTACTCAAAATGGCGTCTATGTCGGCCAGCCGGTGCTGGATGCTCAGGGTATTGTCGGTCAGGTGGTGGAAGTCAGTGCCATTACTGCACGGGTGCTGCTGATGTCAGATTCCAGCCACGCCATTCCGGTGCGTATTACCCGCAACGATGTGCGCATGATAGTCAATGGCACCGGTGAGCTCGATGAGATGGAGCTGCGCCACGTGGCGAAAAGCACCGATGTGAAGGTGGGTGACTTGCTGGTGACATCCGGCCTGGGTCGCCGCTTCCCGGAAGGCTATCCGGTGGCACGGGTCACCGAGGTGTCCCGCGATGATGCCCAGGCTTACGCCAGGGTAACCGCCCAGCCGCTGGCTGCACTGGATAGAATTCGTTACCTGCTGCTGATTTGGCCCGATATGGACCGTAACCCGGTCGGCGATACTGAGGCCAGTGAAGCGCCCGCGGTTGAAGCGACAGAGCCCAAGGATGCCGCTGTGGCTGAGGAGAGCGCCCAATGAGTTTGCAAGCGCCCAATGGCCGAATCGTTGTGTGGCTGACGCTATTTGTCGGCGTCTTGTTTCAGATTATGCCGCTGCCGGATTTGGTAGAGGCCTGGCGCCCTGACTGGCTGCTGTTGGTGCTGATTTACTGGACCATGGCGCTGCCACACAGATACAACATTTTGACCGCCTGGATCCTCGGGGTGGTACTCGACATCATGCTTGGCGCGACCTTAGGGGTCAGGGCGCTGGCATTTTCTTTGGTAATTTATGTAGTCGCGATGCACTTCCAGCGGATGCGCAACTTCACCATCTGGCAGCAATCCTTGCTGGTGGCAGCCTTGGTTGGTGTGTTCCATCTGGTGGTGTTCTGGTTGCAGTATGTGCTCACCAAGGCCAGCTACAGCCACGCCATCTTCTGGCCAATGCTCTCCAGCCTGATTATCTGGCCCTGGGTGTTCTGGTTCCTGCGCCGCCTGCGCCGCCACTACAAAGTGAGATAACGCGCAATGACACTGGTTTTGGCTTCCCAATCCCCTCGTCGCCGGGAGCTGCTCGCTCAGGCTGGTCTGGGTGTTTCCGGCTTTTCGTTTGAGCGGGTCAACCCGGATATCGATGAAACGCCACTGGCAGGTGAACTGCCTGCGAACTATGTCGCCCGGCTTGCGGTCGAAAAAGCAAAGGCCGGTTTGGCGATGTGCGGCCAAATCGATACCCCCGTGGTGCTGGGTTCAGACACCATAGTGGTACTGGATGGCGAGCTGCTGGGCAAACCTCTGGATGAAGCCGATGCCCGTGCCATGCTGGCGTCCTTATCCGGACGCAGTCATGAAGTCATGACCGCCGTTGCCCTCACAGACGGGCAGCGTACCCTGTGCGACACTGTCACCACCAAGGTGGAATTCGCTTGTCTTAGCGAAGCCGATATCATGGCCTATGTGGCCAGCGGCGAGCCGATGGATAAGGCCGGAGCCTATGGTATTCAGGGGCTTGGCGGCATTTTCGTTGAAGCCATCAACGGCAGCTACAGCGCCGTGGTGGGACTTCCCCTGGTTGAGACCCGTCGGCTGCTGGCCGCGTTCTCCCTGATTTAAGGCGGCGCCGTCGACATTCGTTTAACTGACTTTCCCTGAGGGGGAAACCGTGAACAGCCCAAGTTATTCCAGTCAGAAAAATCCACGCAAAATCGGCTCAGAATTGCTGATCAACGTGACCCCCAACGAGGCCCGGGTGGCGCTGGTTGAACACGGGGTATTGCAGGAAGTGCACATAGAGCGGCGCATGAAACGCGGTTTGGTCGGCAATATTTACAAGGGCCGGATCAGCCGGGTACTGCCGGGTATGCAGGCCGCCTTCGTGGACATAGGTCTCGATAAGGCGGCCTTTTTGCACGCCTCCGACATCATGCCGCACACCGAGTGTGTGGCCGATGTGGAGAAGGGCAACTTCGTGGTGCGCGACATCGCTGAGCTGGTGCGTCAGGGCCAGGACATTATGGTGCAGGTGGTTAAAGACCCCCTCGGCACCAAGGGCGCGCGCCTGACTACCGACATCACCTTACCCTCGCGCTATCTGGTATTTATGCCGGGCTCCAGCCATGTGGGTGTGTCGCAGCGGATTGAATCCGAAGAAGAGCGCACCCGCCTTAAAGAGGTGACCCAGCCCTTCGTGGATGAAGACGGCGGCTTTATTATCCGCACCGCCGCCGAAGGTGCGGGCGAAGATGAGCTGCGTCAGGATGCGTCGTTTTTGCGCCGGGTGTGGGCCAAGGTCACCGAGCGGCGCAAGCGCAAGGGCAGCACGCTTTTGTATCAGGATTTGGCATTGCCGGTGCGGATTGTGCGCGACTTTGTCGGCACTGAACTTGACCGTATCCAGGTGGATTCCCGCAGCACCTTTGAAGAGCTCAAACACTTTGCTCAGGAGTTTATGCCTGAGTTCGAAGAAAAGATTGAGCTGTACAGCGGCACTGTGCCCATCTTCGACCTCTACGATGTGGAAAACGAAATCCAGCGGGCGCTGGGTCGCAAGGTGGAGCTTAAATCCGGCGGTTATCTCATTATCGACCAGACCGAGGCGATGACCACGGTGGATATTAACACCGGCGCCTTTGTTGGCCACCGCAATCTGGAAGAAACCATCTTCAACACCAACCTAGAAGCCACCCAGGCGATTGCCCGCCAGCTGCGGCTTAGAAACCTTGGCGGCATCATCATCATCGACTTTATCGATATGCTCAGTGAGGACCATAGGGCGCGGGTGCTGACCAGTCTGACGGCGGCGCTGGCCAACGACAGGGTTAAAACCAATATCAGCGGCTTTTCAGGCTTGGGACTGGTGGAAATGACCCGCAAGCGCACCCGCGAGAGTCTGGAACATGTGCTGTGCGGCGAGTGCCCGGCCTGTAAGGGCAGCGGCTACATGAAGACGGTGGAAACCGTGTCCTACGAAATCTTCCGCGAGATCATCCGCCTCAACAAGGCCTACAAGGCCGACGAGTTTCTGGTGTACTGCGCCCCGGCGGTGCATGCCAGCTTGAGTGGCGACGACAGTCACCACGTGGCCGAGCTGGAAGTCTACATCGGCAAGCGCATTCGGGTACAAATGGAGCCCCTGTACGCCCAGAACAAGTTTGATGTGGTAATGGTCTAGTGGCGGGATTCTGGCGTCCGGCGAACGTAGGCCGGGTTTGTGGATTGACTCTGGCGACCCTGCTGGTGCTGTTTGCACTGGGGGTAAGCCTTATCCGCAGCCTGTTGCCTCAGCTGGACCAAGCCAGAGACAAAGTGACCGCTTACCTGTGGGACAACTATGGTCTCAAGGTGCAGGTGACCCGCCTTGCCGCCGAGTGGCAGGCCTTTGGGCCGGCGCTGACGGTGGAAAACCTGGTGCTGCCGCCCCAGGATGGTTTGCCGCTGACCCTGATTATCAAGCGCACCGAGGTGAAACTCGACTTCTGGCAGAGCCTGCTAAGCCGCGAGGCATTCATTGAAAACGTGGTGTTTGATGGTGTGCAGGTAGCACTGGATCTCGATGCCATGGGCGGTGGCGAAGATAAGCAAACCGCTTCAACCGGCACAGATTGGCTTTATCGTTTGCTGCTTGAGCAGCTGCAAAGTTTTGCCATGCGCGAAGCCATGGTGCAGCTTAAGAGTCGCCACCATGATTTTCGCCCCATCTACCTTGGTGATTTGCGCTGGCACAACGGCCAGGGTCGTCACCGTGCCGAAGGCTATGTCTATCTGGATGCCGACGCCAACGAATCCGAGCGGCTGTCGCTGCAAATCGATTTGAAAGGCGATGGCAATGAGCCTGACAGCATTCGTGGTCAGGCGTACCTTGCCGCCCGCGAGCTGGATCTGGGCGAGTGGGCCGCCCGTCGTCCCAATCCGTTTGATGAAAGCAAACCTTTGCCGCTCAAGGGCGTTGCCAACCTGCAGGCCTGGGCCGAAGTGGCTAATCGCAGCCTGGTGTCGGCCATGGTGGAGTTTGCCCCGAGTTACCTTGAATGGCCCGCGATTGAAGGTCACCAGCGCCTGGCGGTGAATGGCGGCCGGATCCTGTGGCAGCGTCATGGTCGCGGCTGGATCCTCGGCAGTGATCAACTCGAATTGGCCAGCAACGATACTCCCTGGGCGTCCAGCGACTTTCGTTTTGGTTACGATGGTCAGCGCCTGACCGGCGGCATAGATCAAATCGCGCTGGCGTCCCTGGCGCCGTTAACGCCGCTTATCCCCGGTATCAGCAAGCAAGGGCTGCGCACTGCGCTGGAAATGGCGCCCCAGGGCAATCTGGATGCACTGAATATCAGCTGGCAGCCCGGCAAGTTGGCCGCCAGTGCCAATCTCAGTGCCATTCAATGGCAGCGCTCCGGCGCCGTGCCCGGGGTCAGTGCTCTGGATGCCAGGCTCTATTTTGATGGTAATTTGCTGCGTGCCTCTGTTCCGGCCCAAACCCTGGGCGCCGACTTTGGTAAAGGCTTTAAAGCGCCGCTTGCGTTTACCACGCCGGGCATGGAGCTTGGGTATGATATTGCCGCCCAAACCTTGCTGGCGCCATCGGTGCGGCTCGATAACGCCGACCTGGCGCTGGATGCCGCCATGCGCCTCAGCTTTACTGCGCCCGCGCATCTGGCGCTGGCCGCAGGTGTGGAAATGAAAAACGGTGCCCGCGCTGGATATTATCTGCCCCGCGGCGCCATGGGTGAGCCCCTTGCCGACTACCTCGAGGGCGCGATTCTGGCAGGGCGCACCCGCGATGCAGCCGTGGTCTGGCATGGCGCACTGCAAGACTTCCCCTATCGTGACAATTCAGGCATTTTTCAGGCCGGATTTATTTTCGATGAAGGTCATTACGCCTTCCAACCCGACTGGCCGGCGGTAACCGATATTCGCCTGCGTGCCCTGTTTGAAAACCTGCGCATGGATCTCTGGGTCGATGAGGGCATGCTCGAAGACGTCAATGCCGCCGGTGCCCATGTGTACATTCCCGAAATGGGCCTTAAAACCCTGTTGAAGGTAGAGGCGGCGCTGGCGACCACTGGCCCTGCGGCCACCTCTGTATTGCAGCAATCGCCGCTGAAAGACTCGGTGGGCGAGGCCCTGGATGTGGTGCAGGTGCAGGGCAAGGTTCGTGGCGATCTGGATTTGGCTATTCCCCTCTACCATGGCGCTGAGCCGGATATTCAGGGATTGGTGTTGTTTGAAGAAAGCCCGGTGTTTATTAAGACCCCCGGGGTGCAACTGACCCGCCTTAAGGGCGAACTGCGCTTTGCCAACGACAAGATCAGCACCCGCGGCCTGAACGCGAGACTCTTCGGCCAGCCGCTGGAACTTAAGGTAGCAGGAGCCCATGGCGACGAAGGCTACGGGGTAAAGGCTGAGCTTAAAGGTGGCTGGGATTTGGCGACGCTGCCAAAGGCGCTCGACAATCCACTGTCGCCGTTTTACAGCGGCCAGATGGCCTGGCAGGGCGAGCTGGATTTGACCCTGCCCGCCGAGGGTGACTGGCTGCTTGATGCCTCCGCCCAAACCAGCCTGAGAAACACCGAGCTTAAGTTGCCGCCGCCATTTGCCAAAACTGCAGGCACCCCTATGCCCCTGTCACTGAGCCTGGGCGGCTCCGCCAAAGGGCTCAATCTGGCGCTTACCCTGGATGGTAAGGGACGCTTTGAAGGCGATATCAATCCGCAAAGCGCTGCCATGGACAGCTTTTTGCTGACCCTGAGCGACAGCCTGTCGGCAACGCCAGCCGCAGCAGAAGCCAGTGTTGCAGCCCCGGTCGTTTCCGGAACGACTGCTGCGCCAGACGCGAGTGCTGATATGACATCAGCCCTAACTGAACCAGTGCGCGCCGGTACCCTGGAGGTTCGCTTAACCAAGGCGGCCTTTGCCGATTGGCTGCCAATCATCATGGGGTTTGTTGACAAAGACACTGCCGCCGAAGGGCCGTCCTTTTTCCCGCCGCTGGTGGCCATCAACACTCAAATCGGCACCCTGAATATTCTGGGGCAGAATTTGAATCAAACGCTGCTGACAGCGCAGCCGGTGGATGGTTTGTGGCGGGTGAGCACCAAAGCCAACGAGTTTGTCGGTGATATTGATTTCTTCCCCGATTGGCATGGTGGCGGCCTTAAACTCAGGGCATCACGTCTTTATCTGGCGCCGGAATTTGCCGAGGGCGAAGCGGCCTTCAAGAGCGATGATATCGCCAAAAACCTGCCGCCGCTGGCGGTGGATGTGGATGATTTCAGGTTGTATCAGCGGCCATTGGGGCATTTGGTGATGCAAGCCCAGCCGGAAGACGGGGGGTACCGCTTCCAGACATTGTCGCTGGAATCCCCGGCGGCCACTCTGCGTGGTCAGGGCTTGTGGAAAACGGCACCTGAGCTGAACGAAACCCGAATGAACTTCACGGTGAAGGCCAACCAATTTGATGCCCTCAGCGAGCAGCTGGGCATTAACCCCGGCATCAAGGATTCGCCGCTGGATGTGAGCGCCGAGCTGTTCTGGCGTGGTGGTCCCCACGAGTTTGAGCTGGGTAACCTCAGCGGTGGCTTGAGCTTCAATCTGGGCAAGGGCAGCCTGACTGAGATAAGCGACAAGGGCGCACGGATTTTCTCTCTGTTCAGCCTGGACTCGCTGCTGCGCAAGCTGTCGCTGGATTTTACCGACGTATTTGGCAAGGGCATGTTTTATAACAGCTTCACCGGCACGTTGGAGCTGGATAACGGCGTGGTGAAAACCCGGGATACCGAAATGGATGCCATCGCAGGCAATATGAAGGTGCGCGGTTTTACCGACCTGACCACCCAGAGCCTTAACTACGATATTCGCTTTGTGCCGCAGCTGGCGTCCAGCGTGCCTACCGTGGTGCTTTTGAGTACCAGTGCCTGGACCATGGGCCTTGGTGCCTTCGCCCTGACCAAGGTGCTGGAGCCTGTGATTGAGGTGATTTCAGAAATCCGTTTCCGCCTTACCGGCACCATGAGCGACCCCATGCTGGAAGAGCTGGAGCGTAAGAGTAAGGAAATCGAAATTCCTGAATCTGTGCTGCCAAGAAAACCCGGCGAGGTACCAGCAGGCACTGAGCCTCCATCAGAGCAGCCACCGTCTGAGTCGCTTGAAGGACAACAGCCGCCAGTCACCCAGCCTGAGCAAGAACGGAAGCAGGAACCTGCGCCGGCACAGTCGCCCGTGCAGCCCGAAAGCGAACTGCAAACCCCACCTCTGACCAACTTGCTCCCCGAGGCGATACCGCTACAATGGAGCGCAACGAGGCAATTTAGCCAAGTCTCAAGCACCGGAGAGTTCCATGCAGATAAGTCTGCTGCAATGTCAAAGCAGCCGCGATGTGGCGGCCAATCTGGCCTTTATCGAATCGCAGCTTGAAGCCTTGCCAAGGCAAGCGGATGAGCCACAATTGGTGGTATTGCCCGAATGTTGCCTGCTGTTCGGTGGCCATGAGAGCGAGCAGCTTGCCTGGTCCGCAGAAGATGAGCCGTTGAAACAGGCATTGTCGGCGCTGGCAGCACGCTTCCGGGTGTATATGGTGGCAGGCACCATTCCGGCCCGCAGTGGCGATGGTCGGGTTTACAGTCGCTGTTATGTATTTGATGATAAAGGCGATGTGCTGGGGCATTATGAAAAAATCCACCTCTTCGATGTGGATGTGGCCGACGGTACCAGACGCTACCGTGAAAGCGACACCTTTTGCCCCGGTGAACAGCTGGTGGTGGTGGACACCCCCTTTGGTAAGCTTGGGCTCGCCATTTGCTACGATGTACGTTTCCCGGACCTGTTCAGGGCGCTTAGACTGGCAGGTGCAGAAATTATTACCCTGCCTGCCGCTTTTACCAGGGTAACCGGTGAGGCGCATTGGGAAATTTTGCTCAAGGCCCGTGCTATCGAGACTCAGTGCTTTGTGCTTGGCGCGGCCCAGTGGGGCAGCCACAATACCGGCAGCCGTGAAACCTGGGGCCAGAGCATGGTAATTGACCCTTGGGGCAAAACCCTGGCCGAGATGCCTGCGGGCACCGGCTGGGTGCAGGCCAGGCTCGATATGAGCGAACTTGCCAGAGTACGCGCCGCCATGCCGGTGGCAAGCCATAACCGATTTGCAAAACCGGTGCTGCTGGGCGCCGGAAAATCAGAATAATCACAAGTTTATTGAGAGACCAGATGCCATTTTTAACCCAAGTGGAACACAGCCTGCTCGGCAACCAACTGAGCCTGGATAGCCTCGCGGAATACCTGAAACTCATCCACGCCCACAAGGTGGATTTTTCCGATCTCTATTTTCAGGGCAGCCGCCACGAAACCTGGGTGCTGGAAGATGGCATCATCAAGGAAGGCTCGTTCCATATCGAGCGTGGTGTGGGTGTGCGCGCCATCAGCGGCGAGAAAACCGGCTTCGCCTACGCCGATGAAATCACCCCCGCTGCACTGGAAGCGGCCTCACTGGCCGCCCGTGGCATTGCTCAGGTGGGCAGCGACTATCAGGTGCGAGCCTGGAAACGTCAGGGTGCCAAGACCCTGTACGACAGCGCCGACCCCATAGCTGCCATGGAAGAAGCCACCAAAATCGCCATGTTGCGTCAGGCCGATGCTTATATCCGCAGCCTGGATCCCCGCATCATCCAGGTGGTGGTGAGCCTCTCTGCCGTGCACGAAGAAATTCTGGTGGCCGCCAGCGATGGCACCCTGGCCGCCGACATTCGTCCGCTGGTGCGCTTCAACTGCTCGGTGATCATGGAAGAAAACGGCAAGCGTGAGCGCGGCGGTGCCGGTGGCGGTGGTCGCCATGACTTCGCGCCGCTGTTTGCCAATGACGACAGTGGCTTGCCAATGTGCTTTGGTTTCGCCCGTGAAGCCGTGCGTCAGGCGCAGGTTAACCTGACTGCCGTGGATGCGCCTGCCGGTGAAATGCCTGTAGTACTTGGCCCGGGTTGGCCAGGGGTGCTGCTGCACGAGGCCGTGGGTCATGGTCTTGAGGGTGACTTTAACCGCAAAGGCTCCAGCGCCTTCAGTGGCAAGGTAGGCCAGCAGGTGGCCTCAAGCTTGGTGACTGTGGTGGACGACGGCACCCTGCCGGGCCGCCGTGGTTCACTCACCATCGATGATGAAGGCGTACCGGCCCACAGAACCGTATTGATTGAAAACGGCATTTTGAAAGGCTATATGCAGGATAAGCTCAACGCCCGGCTGATGGGTGTGGCTCCAACCGGCAACGGCCGCCGCGAATCCTATGCCCACCTGCCGATGCCGCGCATGACCAATACCTACATGACTGCGGGTAACGACAACCCAGCCGACATCATCAAGTCGGTGGAAAAGGGTATCTACGCACCCAACTTTGGCGGCGGTCAGGTGGATATCACCTCAGGCAAGTTCGTGTTCTCCGCTTCCGAAGCCTACCTTATCGAGAAGGGTGAGATCACCCAGGCCATCAAGGGCGCAACCCTGATTGGCAACGGCCCCGAGGCCATGAGCCAAATTTCCATGGTGGGTAACGATCTCGAACTCGACAAAGGTGTGGGCGTTTGCGGCAAAGACGGCCAGAGCGTGCCGGTTGGCGTTGGCCAGCCCACCTTAAGGCTGGACCGTTTAACCGTTGGCGGCACTGCGTAATTAAGCTTTAAAGCGGCTCTAAAAAATATAAAAGACGACCCTCGGGTCGTCTTTTTTGTTGTCGATTAACCCGCTGTCTGCAGCGCCATCTCCACCGCGCTTTGGGCGTGGATTTGAGTGGTGTCGTAAAGCTTGATCTGAGTATCTTGCTGACGCACCAAAAGAGCGATTTCGGTGCAGCCTAGGATGATGGCTTGGGCGCCCTGGCTTACCAGTGATTCCATAATGCCAAGATAGGCCTCGCGGGACGCTGGGTTAATCTTGCCAAGGCACAGCTCATCGTAGATTACCCTGTGTACCAGCTCGCGCCCGGCAAGGTCCGGCACCAGTACCTCTATGCCAAATAGCTCTGTCAGACGCGATTTGTAGAAGTCCTGCTCCATGGTAAAGCGGGTGCCAAGCAGACCGACTCTGCTGATGCCGTCTGCTTTCAATTGCTTAGCAGTGGCATCGGCGATGTGCAATATGGGGATCTGGATATTGGCGGCAATTTGTGGCGCCACCTTGTGCATGGTGTTGGTGCAAATCAGCAGAAAATCGGCGCCGGCGGCCTCCACAGCTTTAGCGCCGTCTGTCAGAATGCGGGCTGTTGCGTCCCAGTCGCCCTGATGTTGCAGTCGCTCTATGTCGGCAAAGTCCACCGAATAGAGGGCAATCTTTGCCGAGTGCAGGCCGCCGAGCCGCTGCTTTACTCCTTCATTAATCGCCTTGTAATAGCTCAAGGTGGATTCCCAGCTCATACCGCCGAGCATGCCGATGGTTTTCATCTGATTTCTCCCGGGTTTATTCCTAAGCCCACGCCAATACAGCTTATTGGCGACTGTCCTGGGTAGTGATCTCTGCCGTGGCAGCTTGTTCGCCTGCTTGCAGATGCGCGGCTACTTGCCCCACGGGCGCTAGCCAGTAGCCGTTGGCTGGGTCCTGCAGATATTGAATAAGCTGCTCCAGCGCTTCGGTGCGGGTGGTGAAGGTGCCCTCGCTGCCAATGTCGTGACCTGCCAGGATCAGCCATTTATTGCTTTCCCGCTGGGCCTCCAGCATGGCCTTGATTTCGGCAAAGCTTTTGTTGTCTATGGGCAGGGTGCGCAGCTGAGCAAAGTCGGTGTAGCCCGGCAGGTTGGCGGTTTCATCGTTCCAGGTGCGGCCGGTGCTGAAGCGCTCGGCAATCAGTGGCACATAACTTTTGACCTCTTTTCCACGGCCAACAAAAGTCTGGCCGCAGGGGTAGGCGAAGTGTTTTGGCCTTATGCCAAGTTCTTTTTCAAAGAATGCCTGAGATTGGTCTAAGTCGTTAGCGATGAACGCCAAATCTGCCTGCTCCAGCCCGGCATCCTTGTCCCTGAGCCACTGAAAATTACCAGTGCAGAGGTGGCTTAGGGTGTGGTTGCCAATCTCATGGCCGTTTTTCAGTGCCGCTTGCCATTGTGGCAGCCGCTCTTTGGCAAATACCGGCAGCAGATAAAAGGTGGCTTTGACCTGATAGCGCGCCAGCAGTGGCAGCCCCACATCAGCCTGACTGACCCTGGCATCATCGAAGCTTAAGGACACCGCGTTGCGGGCCTGATTGGGGTAGAGACTCCTGGCCTTGGCATCAATGCGGTCCGGCGCCTCAGCGGCGCTGAGGCTTGATATAAACAGCAGGGCTATTGCTGTCAGGTTTATGGGCAAGCGATTCATTTAAAATCCGTTTTATATCTGTCCATCGATAGGTCTTGGGACTATTGCAGTTTGGCTGGCCGATTGCAAACCGGTGCCTTTATGTGGCCAAAGCTGATGAGTTGCCGCTTAAAGAGAATTTCTGCCGCTCGCATAAGTCTTGCCCATGGGCTGGGGGCGTCCCATTAGCATGGCTTCATCAAAACGATAACAGGAGCACAGCCATGAAATCTTTTACCAGCCACAGCATCAGCAATACACAACGCCCTTCAACCCCGGTACGGAGCAAGCTGCATTGGATGGCTGCCAGCCTGCTGGCCGTCAGTCTTGGCTACCCGGCGTATGCCGACTCTACTGCGACTGAGACCATAAGCGGCAACTGGACCGCCGAGCTTAAGGTCAACGCCAAAACATCGGTTGGGCTGGTACTTAAGCTGAAACAGTCAGATTCAGGCTTTGAGGCGTGCATGGATGTGCCGGCGCAGGGGCAGTTTGATATCTGTTTTCCTGAGGCCAGCCTCACCGGCCAGGCGCTGAAGCTGGGCTTACCGGCTGCGGCTATCAATATCGAGGGCCAGTGGCAGGGGAATGCGATTCACAGCCAGTATCGGCAGGGCGGTTTCAGTGCCCCTGTGACCTTTGAGCGTCAGCAGCAACCGCTGGCGGGCCGTAAGCCCAAGCCACAGGAGCTGTTCAGCGCTGATTACGAGGTGCAGGATGTAACTTTTGCCAGCGAGGCCGGTATCACCCTGGCCGGAACCCTCAGTCTGCCAAAGACGCCAAAGGCGGTCGCTATCTTGCTGTCGGGCTCGGGCCCCAGCACCCGGGATGCCGAAGCCTTTGGTCATAAAATCTTTATGGTGCTTGCCCATCAACTGAGCCGGGAAGACATTGCCGTGCTGCGTTTCGACGACAGGGGCGTAGGTCAGTCCGGTGGCGACTTCGCCAGTGCCACCAGTCTGGATTTTGCCACCGATGCCCTGGCCGCGTTTGAGTTTATCCGCAGCCAGCCTTGGGCAGACAAGCTGCCGGTAGGCTTTGTCGGTCACAGCGAGGGCGGTTTGATAGGCACCCTGGCTGCGGCAAAAGAGCCCAGAGTTAACTTTTTGGTATCGCTGGCTGGGCTTGGCACCAGCGGCGAGCAAATCCTGATTGATCAATCCTTTAGAATTTCTCAGCTGATGGGGATGGACAAAGCGGCGCTCGAAAAAGATGATAGGGCGCAAAAACAAATATTCAGCGCGGTGCGCCGCGGTGTGGCGACTGATGAACTGACCAAGCTGATGGTATCCCTCGGCGATGAGCAGGAGAGTGCCAAAGCCAAGGCAGAGCAGCTTTCCAGCCCCTGGTTCAGGTACTTTGTCAGCGCCGATCCCGCCCCCAGTCTGGCCAAGCTGACCATGCCGGTGCTGGCGTTGAATGGTGAGCTGGATGTGCAGGTACTGGCTGACCCCAACATAAAAGGATTTAAAAACAACGTGAAGCATGAACTGCTGACCACCCGTATCTACCCGGGCCTTAACCACCTGTTTCAGCCTGCTAAATCTGGGCTGCCCAATGAATATGTTACCAGCGAGATTAGCTTCAGTGACGCTGTCAGCCTGGATATCGCCAACTGGGTGAAGGCTCTATGAGCTCCAATCTGAAGCGTTTCTGGCTGTACCAGACGCTTGGCTGGGGAAGCTTTGCCCTGCTCAACCTGAGTGTGCGGGGCTACTTCAGCCACTTCGGTTTGGGGGAGCTGGTCAATTCAATGTCGCTGTTTGCGGCATTGATGGTGTCCACAGGATTACTGCGACTGTATTTTCATCGCTTTATTGAAGATAAGTCGCTGGGCAAGGCGGTGGCCCATGTGCTGTTGGGCGCCTTGCTGGCGGCTCTGTTAACCACCGCCTTAGTGGCGCTGGTGCTGCTGCCTAATCAGGAGCTGGTGTTTGGCAAGGTTATCCCGGAGGCGCCGTCTCAGCTGCTGATGTCCATCCCCAATACCCTGTTTATTATTTTGCTCTGGTCGCTGTTTTATCTGGTGATTAAGCGCCAGCGGCTCCTTAGCCAGCGTGAAAAGGCACAGGAAGCCCTGCAGCAGTCGCTGCAGGCAGCCCAGCTGGATTTATTGCTAAGCCAAATTAATCCGCACTTTATTTTTAATGCAATCAATAACATCAGAGCGCTTATCCTGGAGGATAAAGACAAGGCGCGGCAAATGTTAACTGAGCTGTCGGATGTGATGCGCTATGTAATGTACGCCGACAGCGGCGCCCTTATTCCGTTTCAGCAGGAACTCGGCACAGTTAAGCAGTACCTCAGTATCAATGAGCTGCAATTCGAGTCTCGCCTCAGTTACCAGTTGGACATAGCACCGGATTGTCAGGATGTGCTGTTCCCCAAGATGATGTTGCAGCTGATGGTGGAAAACGCCATTAAACACGGCATAGGCAAGCGGCTGCAGGGCGGCAGAATCGATATCTCGGCGCGCTGTGAAGCGGGCTGCCTGCTGGTGGAAGTCACCAACCCCGGCACCTTGGCGCCAGAGGATGCCCGGGGCGCCGGGATAGGTATTCAAAACATTCGCCAGCGGTTGCAACTGCATTATGGTTATGAGAATGGCCTCGAGAATGGCCATGAGAGTGGCGAACAGGCCCACAGGTTGGCAGGCAAGGCCGCCTTCGATATTCGGGCCGACGGAGAAAACGTGGTGGCGTGTTTGCGCTTGCCGCTGGACAAAAAGGACAGGGAAATTGCTTAAGGCACTGATAGTCGAGGACTCAAGGCTGGCAAGAGTGGAGCTGAAACAGCAGCTTGCAGCCATAGAAGGTATTACCGTGGTGGCCGAAGCCGCCTCGGTGCAGGAGGGCATCAGCGCCTGTGAAGCACATGCACCGGATCTGCTGTTTTTGGATATCGACCTGCCCGATGGCTCCGGTTTTGAGCTACTGGCGAGCCTTGATGAGGCGCCGCGGGTGATTTTTACCACCGCTTTTGAAGAGTTTGCCCTGCAGGCTTTTGAAAAACAGGCGCTGGATTATCTGCTCAAACCCATCAACAGTCAGCGGCTGCAGCAGGCCTGTGAACGGGCAATGCTGGCGATAGAATCGGCCAATCGCAGTGAAAAAATGACCCTCGACAGCCAGTTTTTCGTTAAAGATGGGCGCAATTGTTATCTGGTCAGGCTCGGTGATGTGGAGCGCTTTGAAGCCCAGGGAAACTACACCCAGGTCTATTTTGACGACAACAAGCCGCTCATCTATCGCACCTTGAATAAAATCGAGCCGCGCCTGCCAAGCCAACACTTCTTTCGGGTCAGTCGTCAGCACATAGTGCAGCTGGCGCATATCCGTCATATCGAAGCCTGCAGCAGTGGCGGGTTGGAGCTGACCCTCTCCAGCGGCACCCGCATTGAAGTCTCCCGCCGCCAAACCAGTCTGCTGCGGGATCTGATGAGCCTGTAAGCACGGCTTTTTAACCTGCTTTTGTGCCGGGTCAGTGTTCTGCACCGGGGATAAGGGTAAAATAGCAGCAACCTATTGCTACCCGGCCATTTTTGCCTCCTATGCCTCAGAGTTTTTCCCATTCGCCACTGGCGGCCAATCAGCTTATTACCCTGCGGGCGCTGGGGTTGCTGCTGCAATTGGTACTCACCTTCTTTGGCGCCGATGCCTTTGGGCTGTCGCTGAAAACTGAGCCACTGCAGTACGTGTTTGCCATCGAGCTTGCGTATCTTGGCGTTACCCTGTGGCTCAGGCACGGCATAGTGCGCCACAGCGGCGGGCTTTTTATCAGCCTGCTTATCGATACCCTGCTGTGGATCTCCTGGCTGTATTTCAGCGGCGGCGCCACCAACGCCTTTATCTCGTTGCTGCTGTTGCCGATTGCCATTGCCGCCGTCACCTTGCCTTCCTGGGCGCCCTGGACATTGGCGGCGCTGACCACGGCCGCCTACAGCCTGATGCTGTTTGCCGCGCCGGACAGCAGCGACATGGCGGGCAGCATGCACAGTGCCCATGCCCATATGGGACATGAGATGACCGATGCCGGCGGCATGAACTCTCACTTTATAGGCATGTGGCTTAACTTTGTGTTGAGCGCCCTGGTGCTGACCACCAGCGTGGCGCTGATTTCACGGCGCCTGCGGGCAGCCGATGCCAGGCTTGCAGCGCTTCGGGAGTCCCAGCTTCGTCAGGAGCAGCTGCTGGCACTGGGCACAGCGTCGGCGCAGATGAGTCATCAACTGGCGACACCGCTTGCCACCTTGCGGCTACTGGTTGACGAGGCCATGGAGGAGGCTGCCGATGACATTGGGAATGGCGCTGGAAATAACGCGGCAGCAGGCGCGGCAGTAGGCGTAGCTGAGCTGCCTGCCGAGATGGATCTCGCGCTCAGGCGCTGTGAGTCCACCTTAAGCGAGCTTCGCGCCGCCACCGAGGCTATTCGCGAGCGGCATCAGGCGGTGGTGTCGGTAGAGGCGCTGTGTAGTAGCCTGGCGGACAGGGTGCTGCTGCTGATGCCCGATGTCAGCATAGAGATTGAGCTCGATAAATCAGTGCAGGCCCGGCGGCTTTGCAGCGACATGAGCCTGCTGCCTTCGTTGCTGGCGCTGGTGGACAACGGCGCTCGCGCCTCCCGCCAGCAAACCGGTGAAGCGAGGGTGTGGCTGTCGGCGACCACCGTGGACAACAATCGCTTGCGCCTGACCATACGCGATGAAGGCAAGGGCATTGATGCGGCGCAGCTGCAAGCGCTGGGCGCACGGCCAGTGGCGAGCGAGCAGGGGCTTGGCATGGCGCTGATGCTGACCCACGTAAGCCTCGAGCGCCTCGGCGGCGAGCTTGTGCTTTCGAATATGTCGCCCGATGCAACAGGCGGTATTTCTTCCAGGGGCGCTGCAACGGGTTCAGCCAGCGGCTGTATCGCCAGCGTGTATCTGCCACTGCTCTGTGCCGAGGAGGCTGGGTTATGAGCCAGAGCGCTCAATCTTCCCAATTCACGCAATCCAAACTGAAGTCCCCACTCAGACTCATGGTGGTGGAGGATGACCTCGCCTATGGCGCGGCTCTGTGCAGGCGCTTAAGTCGCCACGGTTTTGAGTGCCGCCACGTGAGTGAACCCACAGAGGCGCTTTTGTGCGCCCGCAGCTGGCAGCCAAGCCATGTGCTCTTGGATATGAAGCTTGAACAGACCAGCGGCCTTAAGCTGATAACGCCGCTTCGGGCCAGTTTGCCCGCTGCCAATATAGTGCTGCTGACCGGCTTTGCCAGTATCGCCACTGCGGTGGAGGCGGTAAAACTCGGCGCCGACAACTACCTTGCCAAGCCGGTAGACAGCCAGACCTTACTCGCCACCCTGTTGCCGGAGGCGAAACGCCGCGGCGGTGCAGAGGAGGCAAATTCGCCGTTAGCCCAGCATGAACAAACAGCGGACGTGGATGAGAGCCTCGATGCGCCCATGAGCCCAAGGCGGCTTGAGTGGGAACATATTCAGCAGGTGCTCGCCGCCAACGAGGGCAATGTGTCGGCCACGGCGCGCCAGCTCGGTATGCACAGGCGTACCCTGCAGCGCAAATTGGCCAAAAAGCCCTGACGACTGTTGACTACCGCTAAATGTTGGATAAAAAAATCCCCCGCAGAGGCGGGGGTTGGTTCAAGCGAGTGGAAGTCTTTTCAGAGTGGCAGTCTTTGCACCGTTGCCGTCATTTAAGCGTTGCAGTCGTGCATTTGCCATTCTGATGTGAACCCAATGCCAGGCGGCGCATAGACGCAAGCGCTTATGCGTGCCCGGACGCGACATTTAAATCCGCTGTTAAAAACGATAATCCGCCATCACCCAGGCATTCAAACCGGGTTGGGGCATACGTTCGCCCATGGCGATATCGCCACCGGCCACCCGGTTGTAACCGGCAAGGTGGTCGGCATATTCAATATCAAACAGGTTGTCGACCCCGGCCTTGATCGCGAAGGCACCTGACTCCCAGCCCGCGGCCACATCCACGGTGGCATAACCGCTGGAGTTCAGCTCTTGCTGCACTTCTGACACCTTGTCCTGGGCGGCAACCGCGCGGCCCTGCAATCTGGCAAACCAGTCGCCACGGCGATACTCAAGTCCCATGGCGATTGAAGGCGGCGCAATGCGATACAGGTCGTCTTTTACATCGCGGCGCTCGCCACGCACGTAAAGGGCGTTTACATCAAGGCTCAGCACCTCGGTGAGTTGCCAGTCGGCGGTCACGTCCATGCCGTACAGCAGGGCGTCGGTGTTACTGAATACCAGGGTATTGGCATCACCGGCGGCGATAATGGCGGCATCATCGGTTGGCAGACCCTGAATGTAGTTATCGATGCGATTGATAAACAGTCTCGGGCTCAGCGCCAGATTGCCCTGGTTCAGTTCCAGCCCCAGTTCCAGCTGCCAGGCGGTTTCCAGTTCCAAATCCATATCGCCCACATAGGTGCGGCCATCGGCAAGGCCGCCGGTGGACTGCATCGGCACCCACAAATAGCGCTGCTGATAACTGGCGCTGGCCTGCTTGTGCGCCAGGCCAACAATCAGACTCAGTTCGTCATTGATGGGTTTGCGGCCATTGGCAACCAAGTCAAACCCTGTGTCGCTTTGGCTGCGATCGGCGCTGTTGTAGCGGTGCATCAACTCCGCAATGGCGGGCTTCATGGCGGCCATGGAGTGGCTCACTTCATCGGCATCGAAACGGTAGTGTTTTACCCGGGCGCCCAGCTGCCATTGCCAGTCGGCAACGGCGGTTTGCCACTGGGCAAACAGGCTGTAGCTGGCATCCTCAACCCCGGCAAAACTGTCTACCCGGAACATGGGCTTGCCGGGCTCGGTGATCACAGAGTCGTGGGTTGCCTGTCTGAAGTCGGCACCAAACAGCCAATCCCCGCTGCCAAGGGTCAACTTGCCCTGCCAGCTCTGGGCATCGGCGCTATTGTAGCGCGGCGCCATCGTGGGCATCTTCATCCGCAGGCTGTAGTTATCCATGCCGTGGCGGGCATCGTTATAGCCAAGCTCCCAGTCCAGCTGCCAGTCGGCGGCAAGCATGGAGCGGCCTTCGAGCTTGAATCTGTCGGTGCGGATATAGTCGATGTCCATCGGCAGTGCCGGGGTGGCGGAGTTGAGCGTTTCCAGATGCGATACGCCAAGGCCGATAAAGCTGTCGCCGCGGTAGTAACGGTACTTGGCGCCGGCCAGGGTTTTATCGTAGACGCCGGGCAGGATCTCGCGGCCCGCGCCGGTTTCGGGGGCATCATCGCCCTGCAGGGTTTCGCCGTACAGCAGCAGCGCATGATTATCGCCACCAAGGTTGGTTTTGGCGCCGAGGCGATATTGCTCGCCATTTGTCTGATATTGGCCCGAGATACGGCCCGAAACTTCGCCTGCCATTGCCTGGCTTTCACTGGTGCGCACGCTACCGCCCAGGGTGTCTGTGCCCCGGCTTACAGGCGAGATGCCGCGGTCGACTTCAAGGCTTTGGGTAAGGATGCCACCCGCGTAAGACAGCGGCGTGTCCATGGCGTTGGGGCCCGCTCCTGCCGGAGTTTGGCCGTCAATGGATACATGCACCCGATCGCCATACAGGCCACGGTATTGGGCTATGCCTGTCAGGGGGCCGTTGCGGTTGATATCAGCGCCGGGCAGGCTTCGCAGCACTTCGCTGATGTCGACGTGGGGAGCGCTGTGGCTGCTGGCCTGCACCACCGAGGTTTCACGCAGTGAGCGCACTTCAATTACTTCATCCATCACCTGATTGGCACTGGCGGCAGAGGAGGTCAGCAGTGCAGGAAACAGCGCCAGCGGTGAGACAAAAGGCATAAGGGCCAGGAAAACAGGGGAGAGTTTGGTCTGCATCTTCTTGTTGTGTATTGGAAAAGATGGCCTATTTTTGTGAACCCGGCATGGATGCACAAACCCAAAGCGGCAAACTGCGACACTGTGTCGCACCCCCTGTGTCGCACCCCGGTGCAAACCACAGCCTCTGAACTCTTGTGTCTGATCCCTTGCCAGCCCCGGCACTGACGGGCTTTTGGGTGATATTGAGCACAATTGCTGAACTACTACCAAAGATATATGGCATGGCGTCTTGAAAGCTGGGCTTGTTCTCCAATACTTAATGTGTGCCTAATAGGCTGAGCAACAGCGACATTTTGGAGAAACTATGTGGTTTTGGCAGCAACTGAAACAGGACAACGCGGCGCTTAAGCAGCAATTGGCTGAGGCAAAAGAGCGGCATGCACAGGAGATTGCCGTGCTTAAGCAACAGCTGGCCGAACAAAAAGCCGGTGCAGAGGCCTGCGTGCAGCAGCTCGACAGTTTTGCACAGGTGATGGCCTGTCAGAATCAGGGCGGCGAGATGCTCCATGCGGTGCGTGACGCCATGGCCGCCAACGCCGAAGAGATGCTCAGGGAGAAAGACGCGCTGGTGGAAGTGGATGCGCTCTTTACCCAAACCCGTCAGGCGGTGGAAAGCCTGGGCGCCCGTGCTGAGGCCATTAACGAGGAGGCCGGGCGCAGCCGCGCTGCTGTCGAGCAGCTCGACAGCACCACCTCGGCCATAAGTCAGTTTGTGTCGGCCATTCAGGCCATTTCAGAGCAAACCAACCTGCTGGCGCTTAATGCCGCCATTGAAGCTGCCCGCGCCGGTGAGGCGGGGCGTGGTTTTGCCGTGGTGGCGGATGAAGTGCGTCAGCTTGCCAGCAAGGCCCACACAGCCAGCAACCAAATTGAGATGCTGGTGAGGCAAATCGTGGCCCAGGCCGGTGATATCAAGGGCATTATCGACGCCAACCAGAGCAGTGCCGTGGATGTGGCTACCTCCTCCGGTCAGATCTCGTCGGTGGTGAGCAATGTTCTGAGTAAGAGCCAGCAGATGCAGCAGGTGATTGAGCATGGCGCGCTGACGGCCTTCCTCAACACCACCAAACTTGACCATGCGGTGTGGAAATCGGGCGTGTATAGGATGCTGGAGCAACCCGGCACCATTCAGAGCGTGACTGACCATACCCAGTGCCGGCTGGGTAAGTGGTACAGCCAGGGGCAGGGCGCAGAGCTCTATTCTGGCTACAGCGGCTATCGTGAACTGGATGCGCCGCATCGCAAGGTACATGAGCAAGGACAGGCTGCGCTCAATGCCTGCAAGAAGGGCGATCTGAATGCCATGGCGAGGCATCTGGACGAAATGGAGAGTGCCAGCATGCAGGTAGTGCATTGCCTCGACCGCCTGATGAGCCAGCGCCGCTAACCGAGTTTCGTAACATTGAGGAAAGGGCGGGTTCGCCCGCGCCTTTCCGCTGGCTTCTCTGGTTTCATTTTTACCGGTTTCAGTTTTCCCGGCTTAAGCCTCCCTGGCTTCAGCTTTCGCGCTCAGCTCTTTCTTTCTTCAGTGTGCATCTCTTTTCGGTTCGCTTCCGTTTTCCGCCAGTGCGGCCTTGGCCTTTGATGAATGATGGCCTGTATTCAACAGGGGCAATCAAGGAGCCAACGATGAACTTTTTCGACTTATCTGCAGCCAGGCAGCCATTGCTGCTCGGTAATGTGTGGGATGCCGCCAGCGCGCAACTGGCCCAGAAGCTGGGATATCGCGCCATTGGCACCTCCAGTGCGGCGATGGCGGCAAGCCTTGGCTATGAGGACGGCGAAGGGATGAGCTTTGATGAACTGCTGTTTTTGGTCAAAAGGATCCGTGCCAGTAGCAGCTTGCCACTGACGGTGGACATCGAAGCGGGCTATGGCAACAGTCCGGCAGAGATTGCCAATAACATTGTGCAGTTGCTGGAGCTGGGTGTCAGTGGCATCAATATCGAAGACAGTCGGGTGATGGCTGGGGTGCGGCAACTGCTGAGCGCGGCGCAGTTTGCCGCTGGGCTGAGTGCGCTGTGTGTTGCCCTTGGTGACCATAGAAAATCGCTGTTTATCAATGTGCGCACCGACACTTATCTGCTGCAGTGCACGGATGCCAAAACCGACACTCTGAGCCGGGCGGCGCTGTATCAATCAGCCGGAGCGGATGGTCTGTTCGTGCCTTGCCTGACCGAGCCTGCGGATATTGCGGCAATAGTGGCCGGAACCGCGCTGCCGCTGAATCTGATGTGTATGCCGGAACTGCCGGATTTTGCCCGGCTGGCGCAACTTGGGGTAAAGCGTATCAGCATGGGTAATGCGGCCTATCAATACCAGCTGCAGGCCCTCGGCGATGTACTGGTCGGAGTAAAGACGCAGGACTCGTTCGCTGCCTTGTACAGCCGCCGTAGTTAGGTGTTTACGTGCTTAGGTGGTTAGGTGCTTACGTGCTTTTGCCTGGCGCTAATATTGAACGCTTTTGATTGAGAGCAGATCTTCTGTGCTGCCAGCATTAAAGTATTGATACTAAGCTAATTTGCTTTCCAGCGCTCAACGGGTGAGCGCTAGCGCATCACGGCTCGTCGCTGCCAAGTTCACCCTCCCAATAATCCACCGCATCCTGCTTGCGGCTCATGTGGCGCAGGGTGCGCGTGCCCTGAGGGCCTGCCATGGCGAGAATTTTATTTGAATCCGGGTATTCACACACATCCACCTCATCCTGAGTCGACAGGCACAGGTACCTAAGGTCAATGTCACCGCTGTTGATAAGCTGGTGGGCGACCTCCGGGCCGCCGGGCGGGCAGGCGATGATGTCCATCGGCCCAACCGGGTAGCTGTGCTCACCAAATCTGAGGGTGCCCGAGCCTGCCAGAATAAGAAACATCTCTTCATTGGCTCTGTGGTTATGAAACGGGCATACCCGCTTGCCGGGCGGCACTATCGAGACGCTGTAACCGAGGCGTTTCGCACCTATCAGATTGCTGACGGCAAAGCTGGTTTCGCCATATTGGCCAAGTTCACTTTGCTCGCCCATGTCGGGCTGGAGGCAAAGCTCGTTCAGATTGAGAAAAGGTTTCATGGGCTGCTCGCAGAGGTGAACACAGGCTTTATTGTTACACGACTGCTAAATATGGCAATGTTCCACCCTGATTAAAATACGAGCAAAGATCAAAATGGATACAATTGATTATCTTTGGTTTAACATGTTGATTATATTGCACAAAGTGTGCGCCGATCCCTTGTTTTTGTCACAGGAAACTGCTGTAATTTGCACCGCCCAACCGGGCATAGCGTAAAACCACACAGGTGCATCATGCAAAAGCATACCCAGCAAAAAGCCCAACATCACTCAGCCAAACCCGCTCCGGCCGGTGCTGCGCGCGTGACCGGCCTATTGCTCCTGCTCTCCCTGTTCTCTACTCAGGGCTGACGGGAAACTTCTGCCAGCCTTCACTGAGGCTGGCAGCGAGTGTTTTCTCTTCTTTCCAGCCTCTTCCGGTTCCCCGAGTTGAGGTAATCACATTGAAATTCCGCGATATCGCCGCCCTTGGCTTCTTAACCTTTGCCATGTATCTGGGCGCAGGCAATCTTATTTTTCCGCCCTTTTTGGGGTATCAGGCCGGTGATGCCTTTTGGCCAGCCATGGCCGGGTTTCTGCTGACCGGTGTCGGTCTGCCGGCGTTTGCGCTGGTGATGGTGGCGCTGTGCCGCGGCTCTGAAAATCTGACTGCGCATCTGCCCAACTGGTTTGCCAAAAGCTTCTGGGTGCTGCTGTTTATCGTCATAGGACCGGCCTTTGTGATCCCAAGGGCGATTACCGTCGCCTACGAGTTTACCTTGGCGCCAGCTGGAGATGATGCCTTGCTGCTGCCTTTTACTCTGGGCTTTTGTCTGTTGTCGGCCTGGTTTTGTTTCCACCCTGGACGGCTGATAGACAGGGTTGGCAAGCTGCTGACCCCCATGCTGCTTATCCTGCTTGGGGTGCTGGCCGCGTTGGCTCTGGGGCAAACCCCTGAGATAGGCGTGGCAACCGGCGCCTATGCCACCCGCCCCTTTGCTGAAGGCCTGACCCAGGGTTACATGACCATGGATGCCTTGGGCTCCATTGGCTTTGGCTGGGTGATTTTTGCTGCCATCCGTGGATTTGGGGTCAACTGCCCCAAACTCACCAGCCGTTATACCCTGCTGGCGGCGCTGATGTATGGCTTTGCCATGGCCTTGGTATATCTGGCGCTGGCCTGGCTTGGCCGCGGCGCCGTGGGGGAGTTTGCCAATGGCGGCGCTATTCTCACCAGCTTTACCTCGGCGCATCTGGGAACGGCGGGCAGCCTGATACTGGCGCTGGTGATGTTGCTGGCCTGCCTGACCACTGTGATTGGGGTAACCAGCGCCGGCAGTGAGTTTTATGAGAAGAGCTTCCGTCAGGTTCGCTATCGTCAGGCGGTCGGTGTGAGTCTGCTGGTGTCGGCGCTGGTGGCCAATTTGGGGCTGGATACCCTGCTCACCATCACCCTGCCTGTGGTGGTGGCGCTGCATCCTTTGGCGATTGCCTTGCTGCTTATCGCGCCGCTGCGCCGCCGTTTAAGTCGGCTGGCTCAGGGGCTGGTGCTGGCCACGGCCAGCGGCTTTGGCTTGATTGATGCGGGCCATATTCTGGGGCTGTTTGGTGATAAGGCGCTTAAGCTGCTTGCCCATCTGCCGCTGTTTGACAGCTTTGCCAGTTGGTTGTTGCCCACGCTGGCGATGCTCGGCCTGTCAGTTCTGATAGCCCGGCTCAGGGCCAACAGACAAAAAACCAAGGCTGTCGCTGCTGCCTGATACGGCCGCTGATAACGACAGTATTACCCCGGCTGGCTGCAGGCGAAACGGCCCAGTTCGGCCAGGGTATGCACGCCGAGCTTTTTCATGCAGCTGGCACGGTGCACTTCAATGGTGCGCTCGGCCAAAAACAGGGTCTCGGAAATCTGCTTGTTGGTCAGCCCGTCGGTCAGCAGTTTCAGTACCTGGGCTTCGCGCTGACTCAGGGCAGCCAGCTTTTGTTTCAGTGCCATGGTGTCGAAGCGATGCTGGCTTTGCAGGGTCGCCTTATCGATGGCATCGCACAAAGGCGCGGCCTGCACCGGTTTTTGGAAGAAGTCACAGGCGCCTTCACGAAAGGCGCACAGCGCCATGGGCAGATCGCCGTGGCCGGTTAAAAAGATGATCCCCAGCGGACTCTGCTGGCGGTTCAGTTCCCGCTGCAGCGCTTCGCCGCACAGCCCCGGCATCCGGCTATCCAGAATAAGGCAGCCGGGTTGGCTCACATCCACCGCCGCCAAAAAAGCCTCGGCACTGGCAAAGCTGGTCACCTGGCGGCCGAACTGTCCCAGCATAAAGCTCAGTGAATCGCGGATTGCCTCGTCATCATCAACCAGATAGAGCGCCATGGTCGCATCCCCCTCTTTTCGTCCAGCCTAAAAAAGCCTGGCCCGCCCGGCAAGCCGGATGTGCGGTAGTTGGCGCTGGATCACTGCCGGACAGGTGATTTTGCGTCTGGCTTCACGTTGGTGTTGGCACTGTCACGGCACAATAACCAAAAGCTTTGGAAGAAGGCAGGCAAGGGTGGGGGCGTACTGGGTCAGCGGGTTTGAACGTGTCGGGGCACGGTCGGCTGTGTATCTGCCGCTGCTGTGGCTGCTGGCGTTTTTGCTGTGGCCGCTCAAGCTTGGTGCCACCGACGCGGAAATGGGCGATGAGCCCATTGAAGCCGTGTTTCGGGTTGGGGTGCTGGCAAATCATGGGGTGGCCGAGGCCAAACAGCGCTGGCAGGGGATGATGCAGTATTTGTCTGACAGGGTGCCCGGCAATCGCTTCGAAGTGGTGCCGGTGGATTTTGATGATATGCGCGAGTCGCTGCTGGATTTACGGATCCAGTTTATTGTCACCAATCCCGGCCAGTATCTGAGCCTGTCGAACGAGATGCCGCTGTCCTGGCTTGCCACCATGCGCAGCCGTAAGCATAACGGCGCCACCTATGCCATTGGCTCTACCATCATAGTGCGAAGCGACAGTCCGGTGCAGAACATTGAGCAGCTTAAGGGGGCACGCATCGTGGCGTCGGATCCGCAGGCGCTCGGGGGCTATCAGGCCACCATCGGGCTGCTGAACCGTCGCGGACTGGATGCCGCCAATTTCTTCGCCGATGTACGCTTTTTGGGGTTTCCGCTGGAGCCGCTGGTGTATCAGGTACGTGATGGCATGGTCGATGGCGCCATCACTCCCTTTTGCACCCTGGAAGAAATGGTCGATTCGGGCCTAATCCGGCGGGAAGACTTCAGAATCATCAATGCCGTACGCCCGGAGGGCTATGACTGTGAAATCAGCACCAGTCTTTATCCCAACTGGTCTTTTGCCGCCTCAGACAAGGTGCCTGCCCGCATCACCCAGGCGGTGACCAAGGCGCTGTTCGAGTTGCCGCCGGGGTCGGAGGCGGCGATTTCGGCCAGAACCCTGGGCTGGACTGCCCCCATCAGCCAGCTCACGGTGATAAAACTCTATGAAGAACTGCAGCTGCACGGCACGGGCGCCGAGCCGCTGAAGCTGGCGCTGGGCTGGCTCAAGGCCAACCGCGAATATGCCATCGGTGCCGTTCTGTTGCTGCTTGGCGGCATGCTGTATCACCTCTGGCTTGAGTATCGGTTTCGGCAAAAGAGTGACAGCCTGCTGGCCGCCGAGCGTTCGCTGCGGGACAAGGAGCTGATGCTGGAGCGGATGCAAAGCGCCGCCGTGCTTGGGGAGATTGGCGCCGGTCTGGCCCATGAACTGAATCAGCCCATTGCGGCCATCACCCAATACAGCGAAGGCGGTTTGCAGGGGCTGAAGTTTCGGGCGCTCGAATCGAGTCAGGACTATGAACTACTTGGGAAAATTCACGCCCAGTCCCTCAGGGCGGGTGCCGTGGTGCATCGTATTCGCAGTTTGTTGAAACGCCAGCGCGGCGAGAGCGAACTCCTGCAGTTCCCGCTGCTGATTGGCGATACCCTGAGCCTGCTTGAGCGCGAGCTTGGCAATCTGAATGTGGTGCTGCACCGGGAGGTGATTGGCACTCAGCGGCCGGTGCTTGGCGACTCTGTGGCCCTGAGTCAGCTGCTGGTCAATCTGGTGAAAAATGCCCTCGATGCGCTGTCAGAGGTGTCGCGGCCGCGACACATTCTGCTCAGACTCAGCTTCGAGCTCAAAGGTGTTTGCCTTGAGGTGGCCGACAACGGTACCGGGTTGCTGCTCGAAGCAACTGAAGTGCTGACCAGTTTTACCAGCACCAAGCGGGATGGTTTGGGGCTGGGGCTGGCGATTTGCCGCGATGTGGTCGCGCGCCACGGCGGCAAGCTCAGCATCCGCAATATTGGCGCCGATGATGGGCTTCCCTGGCAGCAGGGCTGCATGGTCAGGGTGTGTTTGCCCAATGCCCGGGAGCTCAGTTAAATCAGCGGAAAGGCCCGCTCGAATGCCTGAATGCGTTCGGCGAGAAAGTCGCTAACCCGCCGCAGTTTCATGCTGGGGTAATCGGTTTGCAGGTATACCAGCTGCAGCGGCACGCTGTCGGTCTGGGCTCGGGGGAACAGGTTTACCAACCGCCCGGCGTGTACGTCTTTGGCCACATCAAGCCAGCTTTTAAAGGCTATCCCTTTGCCTGCCAACGCCCAGTCGCGGATCACCGCACCATCGTTGGCCACATAGCGCCCGCTGACTTCCACCTGCAGCCGCGCCTCTTTGTCGCGAAACTCCCAGCGCTGCCAAGGCTCGCCGCCACGGTTAAGAATCAGCACCTGATGTTGGCTGAGTTCCTGCGGCGATTTCGGCCGCCCTTGCGCAGCAAGATAGGTGGGGGAGGCCACGGCAACCCGGTGCACATGGGTCAGGTGCCTGCGCATCAGACTGGAATCGCCCAGCTGACCGTAGCGCAGCCCCAGGTGCAGATTCTGGCCGATAAGATCAGTGAGTTGATCGCCGAAAAAATACTGCAGCCGCAGTGACGGCGCCGTGTCCATCAGCTCATCCAGCCAGGGGCGGATAAGGCTACGCCCCAGATCCGATGGCAGCGCCAGCCGCACTTCCCCCTTCAATTCGCCCCGGCTTTCCGCCAGCGCCGTACCCGCTTCCTCCAGCACGCCCAGCGCCTTACGGGCAGCATCGATAAACAGCTGGCCTTCTTCGGTTGGTTGCAGCCTGCGGGTGGAGCGGGCAAAGAGCTGGCAGCCCAGTTTCTTTTCCAACCGTTGCAGCGCCGCACTGGCGGCCGCAGGTGTCAGTCCAAGCTCACGTCCGGCCGCCGACAGGCTTTGCAGCTGGGCGACCCTCAGGGCTAATTGCAGATCGTTGAGATGATACATTTCAAATTTAATTTGAAAATAATTTAAATAATTGGCCAATTATCAATCAGGATTTTATTGCAGACAATAGCGACAGTTCAAAAGTTGTCCACAATGGCAAGGAGAATCGCTATGTCGTTATTTGATGAATTCAATTTAAAGGGGCTGACGCTGTCCAACTGTATTGTGATGGCGCCCATGACCCGCTCACGTACCAGTCAGCCCGGCAATCTGCCCAATGCCCTGATGGCAACCTATTATGCCCAGCGCGCATCGGCAGGGCTGATAGTGACCGAGGCGACCCAAATATCCCCAGACAGCCAGGGCTATTCCTTTACCCCCGGCGTGCATACCGAGTCGCAAATCGGTGGCTGGCGCGGAGTGACCCATGCAGTGCATCAGGCGGGCGGCCGCATCTTCAACCAGCTGTGGCACGTGGGCCGGGTGTCGCACCCGCTGTTCCAAAATGGTTTGGCCCCGATAGCGCCGTCGGCCATTGCTCCCACCGGCACTCAGGTTTGGATTGCCAACGACAATGGCGAAGGCGAAATGGTGGACTGCCCCACGCCCCGTGCCATGACAGGTGAGGATATCCAACGGGTGGTCAACGACTTTGCCACTGCAGCGGCCAATGCCATCAAGGCTGGATTTGATGGGGTGGAAGTGCACGGTGGCAACGGCTATCTAATCGATCAGTTTCTGCGAACCAATTCCAACAAACGTACCGACGACTACGGCGGCTCGCCGGTAAAGCGGATCCGCTTCTTGCTGGAAGTGGTGGACGCCATCGCCGCCAAAATCGGCGCCCACAGGGTGGGGGTGCGGCTGGCACCCTACGTCACTTTTAAAGACATGGCCTGCCCCGAGATTGTCGACACCATTTTACTGGCGGCGTCGATGCTCGAGCACCGGGGCATTGCCTACATCCATTTATCCGAGGCGGATTGGGACGATGCGCCCACCATTCCCGATGGCTTTCGGGTGGCGCTGCGACAGGCGTTTTCCGGCTGCATCATAGTGGCTGGCCGTTACGACAAGACCCGCGCCGAATGGGTGCTGGCCAAGGGCTATGCCGATCTGGTCGCCTTCGGCAGGCCCTTTATCTCAAATCCGGATTTACCCGAGAGACTCAGGCACGACTGGCCCTTGGCGCCACTGGGGAAGGGGCCGCTGTTTGGTGGCGGCGTTGAAGGTTATATCGACTATCCCGCCCACGGCTAAGCGGCCGAGTGCAGTTATTGGATGAATTTGGAGGAAGTATGAATTCACGCAGACGATTTTTAATGGGCTCAGGGGCCATGGCGATGGCGCTTGGGATAAGTCAGGGCAGCGCGGCGGCTATTGGCGCCGCCAGTGGCCTGCCAACCATCGACAGCAACGCGCCGGGCGGTGCGGGCGAGCCCCAGCGCAGCGAGCCAACCATATTTTGGCCGGGTGGTGAGCGGCTGGTTATTTCTATTTCGATGCAGTTTGAAGCCGGTGCTCAGGGCGCCACCGCCGAGGGACCGTTTCCGCCAATGGAGCCGGGCTTTGTGGATACCATCACCCCCAGCTGGTATGCCTACGGCATGAATGAAGGCATTCCCAGACTGCTTGAACTGTGGCGCCGCCACGGCATTAAGGTCACGTCACACATGGTGGGCAAGGCCGCCGAGTTGGCGCCGGCACTGGCCAGACAGGTAGCCGATGAGGGCCATGAGATTTCGGGCCACGGCCAGAGCTGGACGCCTCAATATCGCATGAGCGAGGCCGAAGAGCGCGCCTCCTATGTTCAGAGCATGGCCAACTTGGAGCGCATTACCGGCCAGCGACCTGTGGGCTTCAATGCCTTTTGGATGCGTCATACACAGCGCACCCTGTCCATTCTGCGCGAGCTTGGCTTTATCTACCATATTGACGATCTGAGCCGCGATGAGCCTTCGATTATCCCTGTGGATGGGAAGCCATTTGCCGTGGTGCCTTATACGATGAGAAACAATGATATAGGTCGTTTTGGTGCCAATACCGCCATGACGGCGAGCGGCTTTTTACAGGAGCTTAAGGACGAGTTTGATTGTCTGTACCGTGAAGGCGGCAGTCGCAGGCGCATGATGTCTATCAGTGTCCACGACCGTATCGGCGGCACTCCGGCCTTGGTGACGGCGCTGGATGCCTTTATTCAGTATGCCCGCAGCCACGGCGGTGTGGGCTTTATGCGAAAAGACGAGATTGCCCGCTGGGCATTGGCTCAGCCGGACACGCCCCATAATCCGCCGCGGCAGTTTTAATCGCGCCAGCCTGAGTTGCCAGTGCAAAAAAGCCTTGCCCGCGCTGCTGCCAGACGGCATTGGCGCGGGCGTGCAATTGTTGCTGTCAGCCCGGTTGGCTCTGGCTTTGCCACTGACGGCGGCCAAATTCCAGCAGCATGCCGACGGTAAGGCCCGCCGCAGCGTTCACACTCAGGCTGACGATGGCGGTGGCGCCAATCACAAACAGGCAATAGGGCTTGCCATCGAGGAAGCGCTTGGACCAGGCGAGTTGCAGTCCGGCGGTGGAGAGCAGACTACCGAGAATCGCCATGGGGATGAGCCCCAGCAGCCAGGCTATGTTCTGATCCCAACCGATGGCAATGCCAAGGCAGGTAACGCCAAAAATCAGCCCGGCCCACTTCTCGCGTGCGCCAAAATGATATTGCACCGCCAGGCCGCCGGCACCGTGGCACATGGCGGCGCCGCCCAGAGGACTAAGCAGCAGATTGGCAAGCCCGGAGCTGGTGGCCAGTGCCTTGGGGCTGAAACGGGCTGCATCTTCAGGGAACTTGTCTTTTGCCATTACCGAGGTGGCAATCACCGCATTGGTGAGGGTCAGCGCCAGCTGCGGCAGAACCAGCAAGGTAGCAGCGGCGCTCCAGTCGGCGGCATCGGGCCAACCCAGATGCCAGGGCGTATTGTTAAAGCTGTGCCCAAGCTCGGCGCCGCTCTGGTATTGCCACAGCATGCCAAGGGCTATCACCAGCGGCATGGCAAGGTACTTCAGCGGGAAGAAGCGGGCGGCAAAAATCAGTGCAAAGGCGCCAAAGCCGAGCACGGGGGCCCCGGCCATCATCTTCAGCCCCATCCACAGCAGTTGCAGGCTAATGGCGAGCTGAATGCCCACGCTGATTGCCTGAGAGATTTGCCGCGACAGCCAGCTGATGGCACCGGAAGCCGCGAGCAGCAGCAGGATAATACCCATCAACATGGCGCTGGCCTGCATCATGCCGGGGGTGAGCTGCTGGGCAATCACCAGTGCGGCTATGACTTTCATCGGCTGCACCGGAATTGGGCGGCGGTAATAGAGGGCTGTGGCGCAGGCAAACAGCCCAAAGCCAAGGAAAATCCCCTGAGGTGAAAATTGGTTGAGGGCAATAAGCCCAAGCACCAGCGGCAGAAAGGTGCCCAAATCGGCAAAGGCGCCGGAAAATTCGGCGAGCCTGTTTGGGGCAGCAGTGGGCATTGTGGTTGCCTGTTTGATAATTAGTCTTTTGACTCAGCAAGTTAGGTGCCAGCTTTATGGTCGGTAATTGTCCGTAAAAGTCATGGATTTAGCCGGTTTGGCAGAGGTGGGTGGGACAAAATTTCCGTCTATGTCTTTAGATATAGGCATTTTGCCCCTGCCGGTGGGTTGGCGCTGCGGCATTTGAGCTCAGGGGCGCGAAATAAGGCTGCGCTGAATGTGTCAGTGTTGCCTCGTCAAAACGACTGATAGGAATGGCTGAGATTGGTACCGAGCCGTTGTTAACCGCATCGCATTCATGAATAATCACGCCATACACTGGTGGATTATCGGGTTGTACCATGGATTGGAAACGTGCCTTTTTACTGTTTGTGTTGATGTTCCTGAGCGGTCTGATGCTGACCCGAGGGCTGGACTACTACTTTGCCACCCAGGCGATTAAACGGGACGCCGAATTGCTCGACAGCAAGTTCAGGCTTTACTTTACTGAGTCCGAAGCTGTGATGGAGCGCTTGCCTGAGTGGGATCTCAGCACCCAGTGTTCTTCCGAGAAACAAAAACAGCTGCGTCAGGAAGTCTTTAACGCCAGTTTTCTGCGCTGGATGGGCGTATTTAAAGATGGTCAGCAGCTGTGTTCCAGCGGCGAAATCGACCGCAATATCACCACCTACATGATGCACAGGGTGAGCGACAAATACAGTATCACAGTGGTGCAGCTGGATATTGATGGTCGCGTCGGCTACGAAGTGGGGCTGGTGCGCCACATGCAGGGCTATAACTATATCGGCAGTTTTTCCCGCCTCGAACCCAAGCACTTTCTGCCTTTAAGCTGCGAAAACTGCCTTACCTATCGCATCAGTTTTCAGGCCGAGCCCCTGCTGGAATTCGGCTTCACCGGCTTTAACGGCCACCCTGTGGTCAGCAATAAAACCCTTATCGAAACCCCTTACTACAAAGCCACTTACGAGCTGGCGGGCAATCAGGATTTTCTGGAGCAGTATTACCGGGTCAGCAACCTGATTGGCTTCCTGGTCGGGCTGGTGTTCGGCCTGCTGTCGGTGCTGTTTTACTGGATGTGGCTTAAAAACCGCAGCTCGCTGGATTATCAAATTCGCCAGGCGGTAAAAAGCGGCGAGTTTGTGCCTTTCTATCAGCCGATTGTGGACTCGCAAACCGGCGAGCTGGTGGGCGCTGAGGTGCTGATGCGCTGGCAGCGAAACGATGGCACCCTGGTGCCGCCGAACCAGTTTATTCCCTTTGCCGAGGCCTCGGGGCTGGTATTGCCTATGACCCGGGTGATGCTGGACCGGGTGGTGGCCGATGTGGCGAGTTTTGGCAGGCAAAAGCCGCCGCTGTTTTTCAGTATTAACATTGTGCCTGCCCACCTCTATGACGAGGCCTTGCTGAAAGAACTTGAGGCCATAGTGGCGTCCGGCAAGCTTGGCGTGCACAGGTTATCGCTGGAAATTACCGAGCGTTTGCCGCTGACCGATATCGACACTGCCAAGTCGCTGCTGGAGCGGATTTATGGGCTGGGGATCGACCTTAAGCTGGACGATGCCGGTACCGGCTACGGCTGCTTTACCTATGTGCAAAACCTCGGTGTCAGCACCCTTAAAATCGACAAGATGTTCATCGATACCATAGGTCAGGAGCACAATTTCAACGGCAAGACCCTGGATGCGATTATCTCATTCGCCAAAGAATCTGAGCTGAAGATGATTGCTGAAGGGGTAGAGAATGACGTGCAGCTTGAGTATCTGCGCTCGCAGGGCGTGAGCTTAATTCAGGGATATGTGTATTCCAAGCCGCTGGATGCCAAAGCCTTTTTTAACTGGAAGTGTTAACAGAAGTTAAAAAGACCGGCAGCCTGAAACGCTTTGGCTGCCGGCTCAGGCGGGAGCGAGTGCCTGGAGTATGCAGGAAATATCAAGTCGTGGAGCCCAGCGTGGAAGGCCAAAATTGAGCCGTCCGCGCTGGTGGAGATGCCCGCCGTGCGGGCGATGATCGTGTGTTGGTATCCTTCTGGTATCAATTGCCTGAGTTGTGTCTTGGGCCGTGCTTGTTTTTCATCGGATCGCCGTCATAACCCAGGGCTTTCCAGTCGAGGCGAACGCCGCCGTTGTGGCAGGCATTACACTTGAGCGCTTCTTCCTTTGGCGACACCATGTGGTTGATACGCCACCACATTTCAGTTGGCGCAAAGCCATATTCACCGCTGTAGGCTATGCCCTTGGCCTTGAGTGTGGGGTTGGCTTCCATCCCGAGTTTTGCCGCCTTGTCCCAATCAAAATCAGACCAGTAGCCACCTTTGCCGTAGGTTTTGGCGGTGACAAGAATATTGTGTTTCTTGTCATAGATTTGCTTACCCGTGTGCACCTTGAACGGATAGATTTTGGCGCCCGCGTCCTGAATATCACCCAGAGGGTAAGAGAGACGGGTTACTTCATTGGCCTTGATGGGGTCGCCCGCCATGTAGGCACCGGCCTTGCCGTTGTACCAGGCGTAGGATGGCTTAACCATCTTGCCCCAGGTGAAGCTGCCTTTCTTCTTCTGGAAGGTCTTGCGGCCGAACTCGTCCAGGGTTTCCTCCCTGTCCTGACCCGCGGTGGACCAGTCCCAACTCATTTTGGTCGCTTCGTTGCGGGCGAAGAAGGGAATGTGACAGGTCTGACAGGCGACAGTGGCCGTATGCTGGTTGATTTTCTTGTTTTTGTGCGGCGCCGCTTCGTGGCAGTTTTCACAGCCAATGTGGTCGATGCCGCCGGGAGACACGCCCATGGCATTGCCGCTGATGGCATGGGACTCGGTCTGGTGACAGTCCTGACACTGGAAGTCGTTGCCGTCTGAGTCCATGTGCACATCGGTGGTTTTGTCCGGGTAGGCCATGGAAGAGTCGAGATCGCCGTGCTTCACCGCATCACCGCCACCACCGTAGAAGTGGCAACTGCCGCAGTTGTCGCGCACCGGCTTGCCGACGTTTTTGGCCACCTTTTCCAAATCCACCTTGGCCAGTGGCTCGCCCCCACCTGCGGGATCTTTGACGTAGGTGCCTGTGGTGTCGTGACACACCAGGCAGTCCACTTTGGCTGCATCGGAGAAATCAAAGCTGCTGTCCTTCCAGCCGTAACCCGCGTGGCAACTGGTGCAGCGTGGCTCGTTACCGGCAATCGAAGTACAGAAGTTATTGATGGCGTTCTTCTTGCCGCGCTCCACTGTGCGGCCGGGCAGCTCCTGGGTCAGGCTCCAGCTCCAGTGGGAGGTTTTCATAAAGTCGTGGGCTTCATCTTCGTGGCACGCCAGACACTGCTGGGTGACTTCTGTGCCCGACGCGAAGGGGCCTTCGATGGCTTCTTTGTGGGGATTGTCGGCCGCTGCCATGCCGCTGCCCAGCAGCATCAGACCGGACAGGGGGGCGAGGGCCCATTGGGAGAAAACAGTTCTCATGGTCAAACTCCTGCCCCGGCGGTGCCGGGGCCTGATGAGGTTAGAACTTCACTGTGAGTGAGGCGTTGATGTCCATGGCGGTATCCACCACCGGCAGTAGTGAATAGGCGCTGCCCGCCAGCACGTCATCCACCTTCACTGGCGCGCCCACCGGCGTACCCGAGCCTGTGTACTCGTAGTCGTAGTAAAGGCCTGCGAGCTTGATAAACATCCGTGGGTTCACGTCGAACAGGTAGTAGGCCTCAACCACATGGCCACGGGTCGCCAGCTTGCTGCCGATGGGGTCGTCCTGGGCCTGGGTGAAGGGGCTCCAGTATTTGGAGCCATAGTTATACTCGAGACCAAACTTGCCGTAGGGTGCGGGCATCTGCATGCCGATATAAACGCCGTAACCATCGTGGGCGGCATCGCTTTCGGCGGCCATGGGCACCATCAGCAGCTCGCTGCCATCGGCGCTGAGCTTGCCGGTAAAGGTCGCGTCGGTGAGCAGGCCGCCAAACATGCCTGCGTTGCCGTTGGATTCGGCGCGGGTCCAGCCAAGGGAGGCAAAGGCTTTAAAATCTTCATCGGATTCATACAGGTAACCGAGGCCACCCAGGTACATGTCGCCAATTACGCCGCTGGGTTGTACCCGGGTGACGAAGTTGAAGCTGTCGAACTTTTGCATGTCCTGGTACATGGTAGGGGCGAAAATGGCTGCCAGTTCGTTGGGGAAGGCCATGGTGCCCTTAAAGCCATCGTTGATGTCTTTGGCGCCAAACAGGGTCAGCTGCAGGAAGTGGTTGCCGTCATTAATCACATCGATATTAAAGCCGCCAAGGTGGGTGTCCTTGGTCAGCAGATTGCCAAACAGCTCGCCATTACCCCATTGGGATTCAAAGCCCTGGCCGTAGCAGAAGCGCACCACCTGACCTTCGATGCCGGTGATTTCACCGAGGTTATAACCCAGGGTGGCGCCATCGAAATTAAAGTGCACCAGATGGCCCGATGGGGTGCCACCGCGCTGTTCGTTTTCGCGGATATGGGACGGTGGGCCATAGGTGGAAGGGCGACGGCCGATAGACAGGTAAAACTCGCTGTCACCGATGTTTTTCCAGTCGAAGTAGGCCCGCTCTACCCGCAGCCAGTCGCCGCTGGTGTTGCCTGAGTTGGTGCCATCCATTGAGAAAGAACGCCAGGAATCAAATACCTGTACCCCGGTGGAGTCGCCCCAGTTTTTGTACATGGCAAGGCGACCGGCGAAGTTGACGTTGTCCCATACCTTGGCCTTGATATCGAGCCGCAGCCGGGTGGTGTAATAGAGATCGTTGTCGATGTCGTAGGTGTTTTTGCTGCCAAGGGCCCAGGGCATAACCCCCGAGAGTTGCCCTGCCATAAAGGCGGCGGCCATGTCGGGATTGGCGGTCATCATTTTGCCCAGAGGAGAGGTCGGATCCATGGGATCGCCATATTCACCGGCCATGGCGCGGCGACCGAAGTCGTCGAAATTCATCTTGATGCCGGGGTTCCAGGTCACGTCCCGGTAGTGCAGTGAGTGGGCCTTGGTGCGAAAATCGCCACTGAAGGTAATTCGGTCCAGCGCCGTGTGACGCTCGGTTTTGTTTACCCGGCTGTCGAGGTCTGCCAGCTCTTCAGATAGCTCATCGATTTTTTGTTGCAGTCGCTCGATTTTGGCCTGATCGCTGGATGCCGTGGTGTCAGCCGCCAACGCCTGAGGGGTAAACAGCAGGGGAGTGAATCCCAGTGCACTTGCCACTGCCAGAGAGATAAGGGTACGCATACTCACACTCCTGACCGGTTGTTCCGGTCGAATTTGGGTTGTACGAGGCCCTGGGGCTTGCCCCATCTGTCCCGCAACCCGGGAATATTTTGCTGGTATCTGCCCGTTATTTACGGGCGAGGCTTAGCCGCCGGGCTGATGCCGCTTAGCCGCAGGTCTGTGGCTGGTCGGAATCGGCCGCGTGGTCATAGAGAAACTGCTGAATATCCTTCAGATCTTTCTCAGACAGCTTTTGGAAGACCTCGGGCTTGCCCTTGTGCAGATCCTTTTCAAAGAATCTGTCCCACTGGGCCATAGTCTTGGTCATAGGGGTGAGTTCACCGGCGGCGTCGCCCTTGCTGTGGCACGCCTTGCATTCTTTCTTGTAGAGGTGTTTGCCTTTCTTGGGGTTACCGCCGTCGGCTGCCAGGGCGCTGCTGCCGAGGATCAGGCCAAGGAGCAATCCGAGGCCAATTGAGTAGGTGGTTTTCATCATCATCTTCCTTTCGCGGGTTGGCTGATTTTCTTCCCTGAGCGGGGAGCCTGGCTCCCTCGTTTTCCTGTTGCCTAAAATTTAACAAAGGGTGCGATAAGGAAATTTGAACTGGATCAGATCCATGAAATTTATCTAATTGATAAAAATTTCATTGAAAAAAATCTAATGAAATGTGTGTAAGTGTAAGAAAAATAGTGATTTCGTATTTAAGCTTTTGCTAAATCTTTGCGGAAAACAATGGTTAAGGGCGTGTGATCTCTGTGACATTTTTGAACATCACCCTCCCCTTAACTACCTCTTTAGGGGAGGGCGGCAGTCAAATAAACGTGGATCAGGGCTGCTGACGGGTGGCGGCCAGCACGATTTCACGGATGCAAACGGACTGTGGTTGATTCATGGCAAACAGGGCTGCATCGGCCACGGTTTGCGCAGCAAGTACGCCGCCCATGTGGGTTTTCCAATCCTCATAGCCAGCCTTGATGTTCTCATCGCTGGTGTGGCTTAACAGCTCAGTTTCCACCGCGCCGGGGGCGATGGTGATAAGGCGTACGTCATCCATAGCCACTTCTTCGCGGATGTTTTCGGTCAGAGCATGCACCGCAAACTTGGTCCCGCAGTAAGCCGCGTGGTTAGGGAAGGTTTTGCGACCGGCGATGGAGCTGATGTTGATAATGGTGCCGGTTTTGCGGCGCTTCATCTCTGGCAGTACCGCATGAATGCCGTTGAGCACGCCCATCACGTTGATGTCCAGCATACGTTGCCACTCGGCTGGATCCTGACGATGCACTTCGCCGAGCAGCATCACGCCGGCATTGTTGATAAAGCAGCCCACAGGGCCAAACTCGGCTTCGGCATCCTTAACGGCGGCCTTGATGGCGTCTATGTCAGTAACATCCACGGCTTTGCACAGGGTGTTTGGCAGCGCCATTGCCTGCATGGGCTCGAGGCGACGGGCCAGCAACAGCAGCGGAAAACCGGCTGCCGAAAAGGTGCGGGCGAGGGCGGCACCAATGCCCGAAGAGGCGCCGGTGATCACTGTCAGTGGTTTGCTCTGTGATGTAGAATTAGTCATCGTTTTATCCTATTGATACATGCTTTAGCCTGGGGTTCAGGCCAGTATATTGGTTGGTGGCCAGTATATTTGCCCTGCAAAAGGCTGAAAAATACTTATTTTGGCTGGATATAATAGGTATGGGCTATGGATGAAAAGCCGGATAACAGAATGGGTAACGGATGATTGAACTGAGATTGCTGCGATTTTTTATCGCCATCTTCGAAGAGAAGAACATTACCGCCGCCGCAGAGCGCTGCCATGTGAGTCAGCCGAGCCTGTCGGCTGGGCTTAAACAGCTGGAAGAAAGCCTGGAGGGGCCGCTGTTTGTGCGTAGCAAAAAAGGGGTGGAGCCGCTTGAGAGCGCTCACTACCTGTATCCGCTGGCGCTTAGGTTGGTGGAAGAAGCCAAATCTCTGCCGGCGCTGTTTAAAGCCAAGGCCAGCCGCCGCAAACTGAAAATTGCGCTGATGCCGGACCTTGGCCGCGGCCCGCTGGGGAAGTTTCTTGGCAAGCTGCATCAGCACATTGACCGGCTGGATCTGGAACTGGTGGATTACCACAGCAGCGCCGATTGTCGCCTGACCCTGGATGCCCTGCGCCACGAAGATGAGATTTTTGTGCCGCTGTGGGACGAAGACTATGTGCTTTGTGCCCCCAAAGATCATCCGTTGGTGCTGGCCGCCAAAGCGAGCGGCGCCGCCACGCCCGAGATGCTGAGTGGCTATGATTTTATCGAATGCCCGCCCTGCGAGGCCCATCAGCAGACCCTCGGCCTGCTTGCCTGCAACGGCATGAGTCTGAATCTGGTGGCCAGAGCCGAAACCAAGTCACAGGTGCTGGCGCTGGTGGTGGCAGGCCTTGGGGTGAGCTTTTTGCCCGATGGTCTGATTGCCGATGCGCCAAGCCTGGCGACTGTGCCCTTCAAAGGACCAAGGATGCAGCGGCGGATTGGCCTTTGCTATCCAGCACATCAGAGTATCAGCCCGGTACTGGCTGATTTGCTCAACCTTTTCAGCCACGACTGACCACCAGGTTCAGCCACGACTGACACCCAAGCCTCCAAAAACGCCTCCTTTTACGAGGCAGCATGCCCTAAAGCCCTGAGCCCCCGCGCTTACAGGGCTTTTTAGTGTTGCCTGTATCACAAAGGGGCGCGCTATGTGGTTTTCCACAATACCCCCGCCCACACACCCTGCAGACAATGGCATTAGCCGGTGAATGCACGCCATTCGCCACAGAAGAACGATAACGCTAATCCCATTCTGCCCTTTGGGCATTTGGAGGAAACCATGATAGAGCTCTGCAGGCGCGACTTTCTCAAAGGTGCCGGTGCGGCCGGGGCGGGGTGCGCCCTGGCCACAGCGCTGCCGGGGACGCTGGCAGCCATGGGGGCACAGCCCCTCAGTGGCAGCGAAAAAGCCATTCCGAGTATTTGTGAAATGTGCTCCACCCGTTGCCCGATTTCGGCGCGGGTGCTGGATGGCAAGGCCGTGTATATCGAAGGCAACGCGGCAGCCAAATCCTTTGGTGGCAAGGTGTGTGCCCGTGGCGGCGCCGGCCACAGCTTGCTGTACGACCCACAGCGGTTGGTAAAACCCCTGAAACGTGTCGGCGAGCGCGGTGAAGGCAAGTGGCAGGAGATTGAATGGAGCGAAGCCTACGGCATCCTCACAAAGCGGCTTGAACAAATTCGCCGTGAACATGGCGCCGAAGCCGTGGCCTTCTCGTCCAAGTCAGGTTCGCTGTCGGGCCATCTGTTCCACTTCGCCAAGGCCTTTGGCAGCCCCAATACCTTTACCCACGCATCTACCTGCCCAGGCGCCTATGTGGTGGCCGCCAAAGCCATGTTCGGTGGCAAGGTGAAGCGGGATCTGGGCAATTCCAAATACATCATCAACTTCGGCCATAACCTTTACGAAGGCATCAATATGTCCGAAACCCGCGCCATGATGAAGGCGCAAACCGACAAGCGTGCCAAGCTGGTGGTGTTTGAGCCACGCTTCTCCATCGTGGCCGACAAGGCCGATGAATGGTACGCCATTCGCCCCGGCTCTGATGTGGCGGTGGCGCTGGCGCTGTGCCATGTGCTGATTAGCGAAAACCTCTACGACAAGGCCTTTATCGAGCGCTACGTGGAAGGCTTCGAGGCCTTTGCCGCCGAAGTCAGCGCCTATACTCCCGAGTGGGCAGAAACCATTTCCGATGTGCCCGCCAACGATATTCGCCGTATTGCCCGCGAATTTGCCAAGGCTGCGCCCCATGCGGTGGTGGACTTTGGCCACCGCGCCACCTTCACCCCGGAAGAGTTTGATATGCGCCGGGCCTTGTACGCGGCTAACGTGCTGATTGGCAACTTTGAGCGCAAGGGCGGTATCTACTTTGGCCAGAAGGCGGCCGGGTACAACAAGCTTGCCGGTGAAGCCGTAGCGCCAGTGCTGGGTAAACCCGGCGTGGCCGACATGCCCAAGCCAACAGCAAAGCGCATCGATCAGGTCGATGAGCAGTACGCCATGATGTGGAGCGAAGGCGGTATTTATCAGTCGGTTATCGATGCAACCCTGGAGGCCAAACCCTATCAGCTGCGTGGCTGGGTGATGTGCCGTACCAACCCGATGCAAACCATGACCGACCGCGCCAAGGTGGTTGAGTCGCTGAAAAAGCTCGATTTTGTCGCCGTGGTGGATGTGTATATCAGCGAAACCGCCGCCTGGGCCGATTTGATTTTGCCCGAGTCTACCTACCTTGAGCGCGACGAAGAGATAAGCGACAAGTCCGGCAAGAGCCCCGGTTACTACGTGCGTCAGCGGGTGGTGGACGTGATTGGCGACACCAAGCCGTCCTGGCAAATCTTCCGCGAGCTGGGTCTTGAGATGGGCATGGACAAGTACTACCCCTGGGAGACCATGGAAACCCTGCAACTGCTGCAGGCCAACAAGGATGTGGCGCTTTTGAATCACATCAAGGAAAAGGGCTTTGTCAGCTATGGCAAGCCGCTGATGCTGCGTGAAAAATCCATGGTGCAGGAGTTTGTGGCGGCCTATCCCGGCGCCCATACCGCGGATGAAGACGGCAGTTACGCCAGCTTGCTCAAGTTCAAAACCCCCAGCGGCAAGATTGAGCTGGTGAGCCCCAAGGTGGAAGCCATGGCCCCGGGCCGCGGCGGCATCAAATACCGGCCGGTGACCTTAAAACAGCCCAATGAGCTCTACTTCATTCAGGGCAAGGTGGCGGTGCACACCAATGGTGCTACCCACAATATCCCCATGTTGGCCAATCTGATGTCGGACAACGCCGTATGGGTGCACCCCAGTACCGCCGAGGCGCTGGGCATCAAGGATGGTGATGCTATCCGGCTTAAATCCAGCGTGGGCGTGGAAGAGGGCAAGGCGCTGGTCACCAAGGGCATCCGCCCGGATACCGTGTTTGCTTACATGGGCTTTGGTTCGAAAAACCGCGAGCTGGTGCGCGCCAGCGGCAAGGGTATCCACTGTGGAAACCTGCTGCCCAATATCACGGCGCCTATCTGCGGCATGAACGTGCACACCACGGGTGTGATCCTGGAAAAGGCATAAGGGGGCCCGGACTATGAGCAAAAGATACGTAATGGTGCACGACGAGAACAAGTGCATCGGCTGTCAGGCTTGCAGCGTGGCTTGTCGCAGCATCAATCAGGTACCTGATGGCGTAAGCCGATTGCAGGTGCGCATCGAAGGCCCCTTTGGCGAGGCGCCCCATTTGCACTTCAAGTACAACCGGGTGTCGTGTCAGCAGTGTGAGGATGCGCCCTGCGTCAAGGTGTGCCCAACCGGTGCCGCCTATGTTGGCGACGATGGCATTGTGTCCATCAAGGCCGATAAGTGCGTGGGCTGCATGTACTGCGTGGCAGCCTGTCCCTACAAGGTGCGCTTTATGAACCCTGAAACCAGGGTCGCGGACAAGTGCAACTTCTGTAAAGAAACCCGTCTTGCCCGGGGTGAGCAACCCGCCTGTGTCACAGTCTGCCCCACTGATGCGCTCTGCTTCGGTGATGCGGCCGACCCTGCCAGCGAGGTGTCCAAACTGCTGGCCACCAAGGTGAGCTATCAGGACAAGACACATCTTGGCACCAAACCCAGGCTGTACCGTATTCCAGCCAAGCGTGGAGGTATCTGATTATGAACAATATCTGGGGTGATATGAGTCAGTACGACGGCATTACCTGGCATTGGGTGATTGCGGTGTACCTCTTTATGGCCGGTTTGTCGGCGGGCAGTTTGCTGATGGGGATAGGTCTGCGCTGGTATCGCGGCCAAACCCAGGGCAGCGGTCAGAGCCTGGGTGAAAGCGCCGTGCTCAAGGCCGCCGCCTTGATTGCGCCCATCGCCATTTGCCTTGGGATGCTGTGTCTGGTGTTTGACCTGACCAAGCCGTTCCACTTCTGGTTGATCCTGATTAACTACAACTTAAGCTCGGTGATGTCGATTGGGGTGATAGCGCTCCTGGCTTACATTCCGCTGACCTTTGCCTATGCGCTGGTGGTTCTCAAAGATGAGCTGCCAAAGTGTGGTCTGGGCTTCCTCGGCGGCCTTGCCGATAGCCTTGGCAAGCTTCGCGGCACGCTGGAAGGGGCGCTCTTTGTGCTGTCGCTGGTGGTGGGGGCTTATACAGGTTTCCTGATTTCTGCGATGAATGCCTATCCTATGCTCAATACTGCGGTGCTGCCTGCGCTGTTTTTGGTGTCTGGCTTGTCGGCAGGTGCGGCGGCCAACAGCTTGCTGGCGGTACTCATGTTTGGTGGCGATAAGCATACCAGCCAGGCTTCAGGCGACAATTCTGGAGATCCTGCGGGCGACCTTGAGCGGCAGCACGCCTTTGAATTGCCGGTGATGGGCATGGAAATGCTGTTCCTGTTTATGCTGTTTACTGCGCTGTATTTCAAAGGCGGCGCGGCGGCAGCGGCGCTGGCATCCCTCTCCGGTGGGCTGTGGGCCGCCGTGTTCTGGATTGGGGTGGTGGCTATCGGTTTTGGGGTGCCACTGCTGATGCGCCTCAGCGGTAAACATGGTCGCAGCGCCATGGTAACCGCAGCCTGCGCCAGTCTGATTGGGGTGCTGGCACTGCGGCATTTCATCCTTTATGCCGGTCAATCTTACCTGTCCTGACCGCTTGAATCGATTCAGCCAAAAGCCCGCGTTTTGCGGGCTTTTTTTGCGTAAATTTTCCGCCAATCCCCCACGGCTGAACTACGCTTTTAGGAGGCTTGCTGTATGCCGTAAAAGAACGATGCCGGGGGGAGAAAGGGATGAAAACAAAGCTCGTGGCAGCCTCGTTGGGGCTGATGTTCAGCCAGTATGGATTGTGCGCGCAGGACGTTTTTGAGGCCCGCAGTGACGCCATGGGCGGCACTGGTGTGGCGTCGGCCAGCTTGGAGGCGGCCCCCTGGATGAATCCGGCGCTGTTGTCGTTGCCTGGTTATACCGAAGGGGACTTTGGCCTGCTGATCCCTGTGCTTGGGGCCGAGGTGTCGGACAAAGACAATATGTCCGATAAGTTCGACACCCTCGAAGATAACTACGACGGCCTGGATGCGGCCATCAATAACGGCGATGTGGATGCCATAGATACCTACCGCGCTGCACTACTGGCTGACCTTAAGGGGCTTGATGGCAACACCGCGTATGCCTCGGCCGGTATCGGTTTTAGCTTTGCCATGCCCACCAAGGGTATGAGCTGGGGCGTGTATTATCGCAGTTATCTCGATGGCGTCGCGGTGGCGGATATCAGCGATACCGATCTGATACTGCTGGAAACCCTCGACCCCATGAATCCCCCTGAGCTCGATGACCTGACCTCCCAGGGGCGGGTGATTGCCGGTGCTTCTTCGGAGCTGGCGCTCTCGGTCAGCATGCCACTGTCGATAGTGAATATGCCGGTCACCATCGGCCTGACCCCCAAGCTGCAGCGGCTCGACAGCTTCAACTACGCCGTCAGTGCCAACAACTTTGATGCGGGCGACTTCGACAGCGACGATTACCGCAACGATGACACTGGATTCAATCTGGATGCCGGTCTTGCCATTATGCCGATGCGTGGCCTGACCCTGGGCTTGGTGGGGCGTAATTTAATCGAGCGCGAGCTGGAAACCGTGGAGTCGGAAGGGGTGCAGCTTAAATACCGCGCTGGCCCCATGGTGACACTGGGTGCCGCTTACACCACCGCCAGTTGGCAGCTGAGCACCGATTTGGATTTGACCGACAACGAAAAGTTTGTCGGCCTTGAAGGCACCAAATACTGGCGTTTTGGCGGAGAATGGCAAGCGCTCGACTGGCTGTCGCTGAGGCTTGGTTATCGCCAGGATCTGAATGATATGACTGCCGATATTTACTCGGTGGGCACAGGTTTTCAGATTGGCGAAGGCTTCAAGCTCGACCTCACCGGGATGTGGGGCGACAATGACACCGTCGGCGCCGTATTGCAGAGCTCATATCACTTTTAACGGCCAACTGTGTGACGGCACCTAAGTTCAGAGCTCGGCCAGGGACTTCAGTGTCAGCAGCAGGGCGCTGAGACTACATAAAACCAGGGTTGCGACTCTGGTTTTTTGTTTATCGACTCTGCCAAGCAGTTTACCAGCAACCCAATAACCGGCAACGACCGCGGGCAACAGGGTAACGGACCACCAAAGCTGAGCTTCGGTTACCAGCCCGGCAAAGGCCAGAATACTCAAGGCAATCAGCGAGCTGAAAATGAAAAAGGCGGACAGGGCCGCACGGAACTTGCCGGGGTCTTTGCCTGCCAGCAGTATTGCCATCGGTGGCCCGCCAATGGCGGCGATGGTACCAAACACGCCGGAGACAGTGCCGGCAACAAACAGGGTCACGCGGTTAATGGGCGCGCTCAGGCGCAGCAGGCTCAGGGCTACCGCCAAAAATACGATAGTGGCGATGGCGAGGCCAAGTACCGGTGTGGGCGCGGCAAGCAGCAATGCTGCGCCAAAAAGTCCGCCGGGGATCCGCCCCAGCAGCGCATATTGCAGCCCGGAAAACTCAAGGGCGCTGCGCTCTCTCAGTAAGGTGAGCAGGGCAATGGAGAAGCCCATCAGAATCACAGGCACTGGCACCAGTTCGGGCTCGACCAGATACAGCAGCGGGCTTGCCACCACGGCAAGACCAAAACCAATCAGGCTTTGGATTAGCGCACCACTGAAAATAATTAACAGCGCCAGCACCAGAGTGAGAGGATCGGACAACATTTACCAGCTCCTGAAACGACACAAGGACCCGGCGGGGTCCTTGTGCTAGTGTGGAAGGGAGGCTTACTCCATGTCTTCCCATTCGATGCCCATCTCATCCATCAGCTTTTTGGCCTCGGAAGGAATAGAGTCGGGCTTATCCTTGGACAGATCATCGTCGTTTGGCAGTGGCTGGCCGGTATAGGCGTGGAGGAAAGCCTCACACAGGAGCTCACTGTTGGTGGCATGACGAAGGTTGTTAACCTGGCGGCGGGTGCGCTCGTCTGTCAGGATTTTCAACACTTTCAAAGGAATGGAAACGGTGATCTTTTTCACCTGCTCATTCTTTTTGCCGTGCTCAGCGTAAGGGCTGATGTATTCGCCATTCCATTCAGTCATTGACTCACCTGTTAAATCCAAATTTCGCAGCAGATTTTAAACCCTTACGAAATACAGTCAAATTATTGCTGCGAAAACGCACCAAACATCAGTAGATTTCCTGATGTTTGGACGTCTAAACGTCTCGATGCCTATTGACGATTGGCGTCCGCTTGAGTTAATTTAGACGTCCAGACATCTTTATTTCCGTCGTCGACTATCCGGAGGAACACAGAATGACACAGCGCAAAGCAGCCACCATCGCGGTGCGTCAGGGCATCGAGAGCGACACCCAGCATGGCGCCGTGGTTCCTCCCATTTATCTGTCGACCAATTATTCCTTCGATGGCCACAAGAATCCGCGCAAGTTCGACTACAGCCGCTCGGGTAATCCGACCCGCTGTATTCTGGGCGAAGCCCTGGCTGAACTTGAACAAGGCGCGACCGGCGTTGTGACCTGTACCGGCATGGCCGCCATTACCTTGGTGACCAGCCTTCTGGGGCCGGATGATCTCTTGGTTGTGCCCCACGATTGTTACGGTGGCAGCTATCGTCTGTTCACCAATCTCGCCAACAAAGGCGCCTTCAAGCTGGCGGTTGTAGATCAGACCGATGAGGCTGCATTGGCGGCCGCCATTGCCCAAAAGCCTCGGATGGTATGGCTTGAAACCCCATCCAACCCACTGCTGCGGGTCGTGGATATTCAGGCCATCAGCGATGCCAGCCACGAGGTGGGCGCCCTGGTGGTGGTGGACAACACCTTCTTGTCGCCGATTTTGCAGCAGCCGTTGCTGCTCGGTGCTGACATAGTTATTCACTCCACTACCAAGTACATCAATGGTCACAGCGATGTGGTTGGCGGCGCCGTGATTGCCAAGGACGCCGAGCTGGGCGAGACCCTGCACTGGTGGTCCAACACCCTGGGGCTGACCGGCAGCGCCTTCGACAGCTACCTGACCCTGCGCGGCATTCGCACCCTGGGTGTGCGGGTACGTGAGCATCAGTCCAATGCCCAGCGCATTGTTGAAGTGCTGAAAAACAGCCCGCAGGTGAGCAAGGTCTACTACCCGGGGCTTGCCGACCACCCTGGCCATGAAATTGCCGCAAGACAGCAAAAAGGCTTTGGCGCTATGCTGAGTTTTGAGCTGGTGGGCGGCGAAAAAGAAGTGGTGGCGTTCCTTGAATCGCTGCAACACTTCAGCGTGGCAGAAAGCCTGGGCGGAGTGGAATCCCTGATTGCCGTACCCGCAACCATGACCCACAGAGCCATGGTGCCAGAGGCCCGCGCCGAGGCCGGAATTAAAGACACCCTGCTGCGCCTGTCGGTGGGGATTGAAGATGCAGAAGATTTAGTGGCCGACATCAAGGCCGCCCTGGCTGCCGTAGCAGCCTGTTAAATAGGAGTCAGTGATGGCGCGTTGTCATTTGCATAAGTTTGGTGGCTCCAGTCTGGCCGATGCTGACTGTTACCGCCGCGTGGCCCATATCCTGCTGACCCAGGGGCACAGCGACGATCTGGTGGTGGTGTCTGCCGCCGGTAAAACCACCAACTTTTTGTATAAGCTGCTTTCGCTGCGCGATGCCAAAGAGCTGTGGCAGGAAGAATTGCAGGTGCTGATAAGCTATCAGCAGACCCTGATTGAACAGCTGCTCAGCGCCGAGCAGGCCCGCCATCTGCGTGAGCGCCTGTCTACCGATAAGGCGCAGTTGGTCAGCCTCTTGTCGCTGGAAACCCTCAACGATTATCAAACCAGCCATGTGGTTAGTTTTGGCGAGCGTTGGTCAGCCAGGCTGATGGCAGCGCTGTTGCGTGAGTCCGGAGTGGCAGCAAGCCATGTGGATGCCTGCAGCATTCTGGTAGCCGATGAAGGTGCTGTGCCCAATATCCGCGAGCAGGAATCCCGCGAAAAAGTGGCAGCTATGCTCGCCGAACATGAAAATGAACGCATTGTTATCACAGGCTTTATTTGTGCAAATCCTGCCGGTGAAACCCTGCTGCTTGGCCGCAACGGTTCAGACTTTTCTGCAACCCTGATTGCCAGCCTCGCCGATATCGACCGGGTGACTATCTGGACCGATGTGGAAGGGGTGTTTAACGCCGACCCGAACAAGATTAATGATGCCAAGCTGCTCAAGAGTATGTCGCTGGCTGAGGCTGACCGCCTGGCACGTCTGGGCTCGCCTGTGTTGCACAGCCGCACCTTGCAGCCACTGTTCAACACCCAGGTGAGCATGGCCGTACGTTCAAGCTACGCGCCCCATACCGATTTTACTCTGGTGGCCCCCACCAGCTCCCAGGCCAGTGCGCCTGTGGTGACCAATCTGAATGAAGTTGCGCTGTTCAGCCTGTCGCTGGATGGCGATGCTGAAGCCCTGGTGACTGCCGCTCAGCAGGCTGGCCTGACGCCGCTCGCCCATTGGCATAACAGCCGTGGCAAGCTGGAACTGGCTTACACGGTGGAAAACCAAAAGCAGGTCAGCAGTTTCCTTAAAGCCCAGTCCGATGCTTTCGCCATCGCCGAAGTGGTGGTGAATACCGACCATGGATTGGTGGCGTTGGTGAGCGCCGACGCCATCCTCTATCGCAGAAGTTTCGCCAGGCTGCTCAGCCGTGAAGCCAGGCCTTTGTATCAGGATGGTCTGAGTCTGGTGACGCTGGTGCCAAAGAGTCAGGTTAACCTGCTCACTCAAAAGGTGCATCGCCGCTGCGCTGGGCCACGTAAGCGCATCGGTGTGGTGCTGCTGGGGGTGGGCAATATCGGCGAAGCCTGGGTGGATCTGTTCCGCCGCTCCCATGCCAGCCTGTGCCGCGAACTCGAGGCCAGAGTCGAACTGGTGGGCCTGGTGAGTTCCTCCCGCGCCTACATCAGCGATACCGGCGTGCATCTGGATAACTGGAAGAGCGAGTTTGCCGACTACGCCACCGACTGGCAGTACGAGCAGTTGTTCGATGCCTTGTCGGCCCTCAATTGCGATGAGCTGGTGGCACTGGATATCAGCGCCAGCGCCAGTCTAACCCTGCAATACCCTGAATTTCTTGCCCGTGGCATTCATGTGGTCAGTGCCAACAAGCTGGCAGGCTCGGGTCCGCTGCCGTTCTATCGCGACCTTAAGCTACAGCTGGGTAATCGCCGTCTGTACTGGCGTTACAACGCCAGCTGCGGTGCCGGCCTGCCGGTGCAGCACGCGCTGAACGACCTGCATAACAGCGGCGACACTGTTGAAGCCGTGGGTGGTATTTTCTCCGGTACCCTGTGCTGGCTGTTTGAACATTATGATGGCAGTCGTCCGTTTTCTGAGCTGGTACTTGAGGCCCGTGGCCTTGGGATCACTGAGCCGGATCCGCGTGACGATCTTTCCGGCCGGGATATGCAGCGCAAACTGTTGATTTTGGCCCGTGAAATCGGTCTCGATCTCGAGCTTGACGACATCAAGGTGAAGTCGCCTGTGCCGCAGGCGCTGGCGGAGCTTCCGCTGGATACCTTCCTGGCCCGAATCGATGAGCTGGACGCGCCCATGAGTGATGCGCTGCACGCTGCCGCTGCCGAAGGCAAGGTGCTCAGATACATAGCCGCGCTGGACAAAGCCGGTGGCAAGCTGACCGCCGAAGTAGGGCTGCAGTGGGTAGACAAGGCGCACCCGTACGCCAATCTCACCCCCGGCGACAACGTGTTCGTGATCCGCAGTGCCTTCTATCAGGGTAACCCACTGATTATTCGTGGTCCGGGCGCTGGCCGTGAAGTTACTGCGGCGGCTGTCCAGTCAGATCTGGTGCATATCTGCCGGGATCTCTTACAGGATTGATTTCGTAACCTACTGAATAACAGGGACTCTTTTGAGTCCCTGTGTTTTTTTCACCATTTTGTGGCGAAATGGAGCAAACAAGGTCATTTTTTAACTTGACTTAGCTCCCAGAATCTCTAGTATATAGCCATATAGACGTCCAAACGTCCATTTGATGAGTTGAGGGAATTTAAAATGGCTTTTCACCACGCACAACATGCAAACTCGCTGAACCAGAATCTGGCTGAAGTCGGCGATATCAATGTGTCTTTTGAATTCTTCCCACCCTCAACCCCAGAGATGGAACAGATCCTGTGGAACTCCATCCGTCGCCTCGAGCCACTGAATCCCAAATTTGTGTCTGTGACCTATGGCGCCAATTCAGGGGTGCGTGACCGCACCCACGGCGTAATTGAGCGTATTCAAAATGAAACCAAGCTGGTGGCGGCGCCGCACCTGACTCTGGTGGATGCCAGCGACGAAGAGCTGCTGGCTCTGGCTAAAAATTACTGGAACAGCGGTATTCGCAATATCGTTGCCCTGCGCGGTGACTTGCCTGCGGGCAGCCCCAAGCCAACCCGTTTTGCTGCCGATTTGGTGCGTTTGCTAAAGAGCGTGGCCGACTTTGATATTTCGGTAGCCGCCTATCCAGAAGTTCACCCCGAAGCGGCCAATGCTCAGGCGGATCTGGTGAACCTGAAGCGGAAAATCGATGCCGGTGCCAACCGCGCCATCACCCAGTTTTTCTTTGATGTGGAGTCTTATCTGCGTTTTCGTGACCGCTGCGTGGCGGCTGGAATCGACGTGGAAATCGTGCCGGGCATTTTGCCGGTGACCAACTTCACTCAGCTCAAGCGCTTTGCCGCCATGACCAATGTGTCACTGCCAGGGTGGCTGCATCGCCAGTTTGAAGGGTTGGAAAATGATGCTGCAACCCGTCAGCTGGTGGGTGCCAACGTCGCCATCGATATGGTGAAAGTGCTTGCCCGCGAAGGGGTGAAGGACTTCCACTTCTACACCCTCAATCGCGCTGAGCTGACCTACGCCATCTGCCACACTCTGGGCGTGCGTCCCAAGCAAGACTGATTTTGACAAGGCCCCGCAAGGGGCCTTTCTTTTACCCCGTGGATGCACTATGGTTTTGGTGTTATGGACAAGGATGCCAGACCATGAACGATAGAATCGAGTACCACGAGCAGAAGCTGCCCATGGATGTGGCCAAGCTTATCCTCTCCCTTTCTGTGCTTATCACACTGTATTTTGTGCAGATCCACCACGAGTCGGCTTTCGGCTTTTTTGTTTGGTGTGCCTGCGGCATATATGCCCTGTTGTCCCTTGGCAGCCTGGTGTATCGCCTGAGTGAGCTCAGGGGGCATTACCGTCAGCGAGGCTGAATGTCGGACAAATCCCACTGTCCCTTGTGTGCAAGGGCAAATGGCTGCGCCCTTGAAAATGGTGGCGGCATAGATGAGTGTTGGTGCCGTATGGCCTTATTTCCCAAGGCATTACCTGAGAACCTGGCGGCATGCATCTGTGCCGAATGTGCAGCCAGGCTTGCCAAAGCAGAGCAATTGGCGATAAAACTGGCTGAGTAAGCGGATATGGGTTGTGCCGCACCTCACTGCCGGGAGCCACCGCCATGCTAAAAAAACTGCTTATTTTCATCGTGCTGCTGATTGCAGCCCCTTTCATCGCCGCCCTGTTTATCAAAACCGACTACGAAGTCAGCGTAAGCCGCACCATAGACAAACCCTCGAATGAGGTGTTTGACTATATCAAGTATCTGAAAAATAAGGATGAATTTAGCGTATGGGCCAAGATGGACCCCAATATGCGCCAGAGTTTTTCCGGCACCGACGGTGAAGTGGGCTTTATCAGCGCCTGGGAGAGCGATAATCCAGACGTGGGCAAGGGGGAGCAGGAAATCATTGCCCTGGTACCCGAGGCACGCATCGATTATGCGCTCAGATTTATCGAGCCTTTTGCCTCAAACGACCAGGCCTATATGACCACGGACGCCATTGAAGATGGCAGTACCCTGGTTACCTGGGGTTTTGTTGGGCACATGGATTATCCGATGAATATCCTTATTCCCTTGATGAACATTGAGTCGATGATTTTAAAGGATCTGGATACCGGGCTTGCCAATCTCAAGCAGAGGCTCGAGTCGCGTCCGTGAGATCCTGAATGATTCTGGCTTTCCAATTGTTAATTATTCGTTGTACTCTGGTCGTTGCGCTTCCCCTGCCAAGCGGGGGAATTTAAAAGAAAAATCAAAGAACAATAAGCGAAGGGGCGAGCAGCTAGCCCGGTACCCCGGCATTGGCCGGGGACGGAGATTGCCTGCACCTTTCGAAGCATCGACGAGGTTTGAATGGAAGCTGTAACGGAATTAGTCAAGTCTATCAATGGCTTGGTGTGGGGCATTCCCATGCTGGTCATGATCCTCGGTGTGGGTTTGTACCTGTCTTTGGGTCTTAAACTCCTGCCAATTCTCAAATTGGGCAAAGGTTTTCGCTTGCTGTGGTCCGGCAGAACGCCCGGCAGCGGCAAGGATGTCAAAGGTGATGTCAGCCCCTTCAATGCCCTGATGACCTCGCTCTCTGCCACCATAGGTACAGGTAACATTGCCGGGGTAGCGACAGCTATTTTCGTCGGTGGCCCGGGCGCGCTGTTCTGGATGTGGTGCACCGCACTGGTGGGGATGGCAACCAAGTATTCCGAGGCGGTGCTGGCGGTGCGTTTTCGCGAAGTGGATGAAAAGGGCAACCATATCGGTGGCCCCATGTATTACATCAAAAATGGCCTCGGCAGTAAGTGGACCTGGCTGGGTACCGCCTTTGCCCTGTTCGGCTCCTTCGCCGGTTTCGGCATTGGTAATACGGTGCAGGCCAACTCGGTGGCGTCGGCGCTCACCAGCAACTTTGGCGTGCCTGCCTGGGTGTCCGGCGTGGTGATGATGGTGCTGGTTGGTATGGTGCTGATGGGCGGTATCAAACGTATCGCCGTGGTTGCCGGTAAGCTGGTACCCATGATGACCATTTTTTATATCACTGCCGGTATCGCCGTACTTGTGGTGTATGCCAGTG